>JAZMZH010000187.1:0-20224 GCA_045585875.1 Victivallaceae bacterium
CCCGACGGCGGCGCACCCCGAATCCCTCCTCGGCGATACGGGAATCCACCACTTTGTCATCCTGAAATCCGCATTTGGGACAGCGCATCGGAGGCTCCTTGAAAATGTATGCTTCACTGTTTTGCAGAGTAAGATAACACATTTTTTGCAAAAATCAACTTGCAGAAGCCGCTTTTCGGTTATATATTTTATGCAGTATGAAAATTTCAGAACTCTCTCAATACCGTGCGGAAATCGATGCGCTGGATGCGGAAATCCTCCGGCTCCTGAATTTCAGGGCCCGGAAAGTGCTTGCCATCGGCAAAATCAAGAAACACGCCGGAAAAGCCGTGCTGGACGCCGACCGGGAGACCGACGTGCTTGCGCGTCTGGAGTCTCTCAATCAGGGGCCTCTGCAAGCCGACGGCATCCGGAGGATATGGCAGGTCGTTTTCGCAGTGTCAAGAAATTTGGAAGATGAAACAATAACCGGGAGGTAAAACATGTCGGAAGAAAAAAAAGAGGCTGTGGAAGCCGGAGACCCCGTGAAAAGCACGGAGACCGCGGCAGCCGCGGAAACAGCGGAAACCAAAGAACCGCCGAAGTGCGAAGCCTGCGGAGGCAACGGGAAAAAGCCCTGCATCTGCAAACGCATCCTCAAAGGCGCGGCCTGGACGCTGGGCGTGATCGTGCTCCTGCTCTGCGTGCTCATCCTCGCTCTCGATCCCATCGTGGAAACCGTGGTCCGCAGCATCGGCAGCCGCGCCACCGGCACCAAAGTCGAGATCCGGAACTTCTCCAGCAGTCTTTTCTCCGCCAGAGTATCCATCGACGATCTGTCCGTGGGCAATCCCGAGGGCTATCACAACCCGGTGGCGCTGGAATTCACCTCGTTTCTGGTCAAACTCGATCCCTCGAGCCTCACCACCGACACCGTGGTGGTGGAGGAGATCATCATCGACGGTCTGAAGGTTGATTTCGAGGCGCAGGGCGGCATCAGCGTCGGCGCGCTCCTGAGCGGAGACTTCAGCAACATCTTCAACGCCGAATCCAACCTCACCCGGATCCTGAATAATGTCAACGCCTTCGCCGGCACCAGCGAGGGAGAGGACGGCACCCTCCATGAGGAGGCGCCGCCCGCCGGAAAAGAGGAGGCCCCGGCCAAAAAGGTGGTCATAAAGCACCTGCTGGTCCAGAACAGCACCATCTCCTTTTCCAGTTCCCTGCTGAAAACCACCCTGAACATCCCCCTGCCGAACTATGAAATGAACAATACCAGCGAGTCCAGCCTCGCCGTGGCGATCAGCGATTTCTTCAACACTCTTTACCGCAATATCGTCATAGCGGTGGTGGACTACGCAAAAACCCACGGCGCCACGATCCTCAACTCCCTGGGAGAGGGCATCTCCGCAGGCGTAGACGCGGTGAACAGCGGCGTTTCCGCGGGCGTCGACGCGGTGAGCAGCAGCGTTTCCGCAGGCGTCGACGCGGTGAGCAGCGGTATCGACAAGCTGGGCGAAGGCATCAATAGCGGCGTGGATTCCGTAAAAGGACTTTTCCAATAAGCCGTTCCCGTCCCGATCCCGCCTCCCGGAGTGCCTCCGGCGGCGGGATTTTTTTGATCGGCCCCCGGGAAAACCGCCGGAAACGACGGACCTCCGCGGAGCTTCGGGGGCGGAACGGAGCGATTCCCGGGCTGCCGGCTGTCGACGCCGGGACCGTACGGATGGAGAGCGGCGCAAGATTCATCCGCCGCCCTGCCCCGGCGGATCAGCTGAGAATCCGGGCGGCTTTGGGCAGAACGATGCAGAAAGTCGTGCCCTCGCCGACCCGGCTGGCCACCTGCATCCAGCCGTGGTGATTGGAAATGGTGCCGAAACTCATGGCCAGTCCCATGCCCACGCCTTTGCCCACAGGCTTGGTGGTGAAGAAGGGCTCGAAAATTTTCTTCATGATCTCCGGCGTCATGCCGCAGCCGTTGTCGCTGACTTCAATATACCAGTAATCCTCCGGCATGGGCTCGGGCGCGTCGCCATTCAGGGAAAAAGTCTCCGGACGCCCGAAAGGAAGCGGAGAAAAGGAAGCCTCCCCGGCGGCGATGACGATCCTGACCCCGGCGTCCTTTCTGGCCGCGTCCCTGGCATTCAAAAGCAGGTTTATAATCACCTGACTGAGCTGCACGAAATCCCCCGAGACCAGCATTTCCGTCTCCGGGACGCGGATATCCAGCTCCACCTCGGCGGTATTTTTCCGACTTCCGGCGAACATCTCCGAGGATTTCCTGATCAGCTCCCGGATATCCAGCACCGCCTCCCGATATTTGCCCAGACGCGCGAAGCCCAGCAGCTGTCCGGTAAGCGCTCCGGCCTGCTCGGCGATCATGGCGATCTTGTCCAGACGTTTGCGGGCGTCCTCGGGCAGCCGGTCGGCTTTCAGATTCATCACATCCACATTGCCCAATATGGCGTGAATGTGGTTGTTGAAGTCATGGGCGATGCCGCCGGCAAGCTGACCGATGGCGTCCAGACGCTGAGCGTGGGCGAGCTGTTCAAAGAGTTTGCGTTTCTCCATTTCATTGCGGAGCTCGCCGGTGATGTCCCGCCCCACGACAATGCGCATCGGACGGTCCCGGAATACAAAGGGGTTCAGGGTCATGCTCGCCACCGGGATGTTGCCGGCGTCGGCCTCCGCCGCGTCTCCGGCGTCGCCGACGCGGATGACCCGTATCCGGCCGGGACGGTTCGCGGACCTGAGTTCTCCCAGCTGCTCGGAATCTCCGGCCTCAAACCCGGCCACCATGGTAAAAAAGTTTTTTCCGGCAAGCGCTTCGGCCGAAACGCCGAAAAACTCCGAAGCGGCCGGATTGACCTCGGTGATCTCTCCGGAGGCGTCCGTCAGGAGCACCATTTCGCTGGTGGAGTCGATGACCTTGCGGTAGCGCCACTCCGACTCCAGCAGATTCTTTTCCAGGGATTTGCTGCGGCCGTATCCGCCGAAAAACGCGTAGATGATCTCAAAACTCGACTTCGGCAGGGACGAAAGATCATTGGCGCCTTCGATCTTCAGCACATACATGGTCAGCAGCACACACACCCATACCGAAGACAACAGCCGGACGATGACGGTGGCATTCAGCCATCCTGCGTCGGCCATGACGGATTCACGCATCAGCAGCTGATAGAGCACGGCATCCGCCGTCTGGGTTATCACCAGCGCCCCCAGCAGACTGAGGAAGATCCGCCCGCCGACATGCCGGATCCAGGTGAAGCATATCGGCAGCACGAACATGTCCACGAGCTGCACCGCCAGCATGGCCATCATGGAGTGCCGGGTGCCCGCAAGGAGCTGTTTCAGCGCTTCGCCGCTGAGCCCGGAGCTGGAAAAGAACCCGCTCCAGTCGCACTGCATCGAGGTAAGCCCTCCCAGATAGAGAAAGATCCCCAGGATCACCAGCATCCCCATCATCAGCCGCTGCATGGCCAGCACCCCGTCGGTGATGTAGATCAAAAGCACCATCGCCAGAAACGGCGTGAAAAGAAGCGTCGGGCCGATGGGCATCAGGTAATTTCCATAGATGCCGGTGTCTATGTCCATGACCAGACCGGCGCCGCCCACCAGCTGCCCGAGCAGGAATACCACACCCATGCTGAGATAAAAGGGGATGCTGCCGATGCGCCGTCTCTGACAGTGCAGCAGTCCAAGCACGATGAAAACGAAATTCAGTTCCAGAAAAGCCAGCAGCAATGCATAAAAAATGCTCAAGACTCCCCTCCCAATCCGCTCAGCCGCTCCCGGGCGGTCCGGGCGCGGCAAGCCGCCCTTTGTGTTGGAGAAAGCATCTCTTCGGATCCGGTAAGTTTCGCCAGATGCGCCGGCTGGCAGAAGAGCGCCAGTTCCCGGATCACAGCTGCGTCCACGGCGCTGAACATCCCCAGGTCGATCCCGAGCCGCACCATGGAGAGGGCGTCCATGCACTCCGCGCCATGAAGTATGTAAGAGTGTCTGAGGATGCCGTAGGCGCGGCTTATGCGATCCACCAGCGCGAGGCGGTCTTTGTTGAAGACTTCATTTCTGGCGTGCATTTCGTGGGCGATCACCTGGTCGGTGACGGTGCCGAGTCCGCCGAGGATCTCGGGTTCGCTCTTGCCGATGGTGTCGTGATTGGAAAGCAGGAAGAGGTCGCCGTGATTCCTCCCGCCGTCGCCGAAGACCTCCTGCACCGTAACGCGCATGTGTCCGAGGGCATTGACGGTCTGCGTGAGTTTCCCGGAGAGGGTCAGAGCGGGCAGATGCAGCATCACCCCGGCGCGCAGACCGGTCCCGGCGTCGGCGGGGCTGGCGGTCAGGTATCCCAGTTCGGGATCAAAGGCGTACTCCAGATGCCGCCCCAGATGATTGTCCAGGAGATTTACGCGCCGCCAGAGTTTTTTCAGATGCACTCCGGAAGCGAAGCTCTGCATCGCCAGATGATCCCTCCCGTTTACGGTAACGGCGGTGTCGCCGGCGGCATTGATGACGATTTCCGCCTCCTCCGGATCGCGGAAGAGTTCCGGAGAGATCATATGGCGCTCGCGAAGGATTCCCCGGTCCGAAGGCGAGAGCTCGTCAAGGACGTAAAAAAAACGGCCCCGCCCCAGAATCGCGGTTTTTCGGAGCACGGAGGAGATGGTCTTGCGCACCGCCTCCAACTGGACTTTTTCCGCGCATCCGGGGAATAACGCGCCTTTGAGGTTTCTGGACAGGCGGACCCAGGAGCACACCGCCGGAGTCCCGGTGCGCCCGGATTCGCTCAGCCATCCGGGGACTCTCGGCTCCAGGGAGTTATTCGTCGCCGGCATTACCAATGGCCGCCTCCTTTTCGCTGTCCGATTTTTCCAGCACGGCGATGCGTTTGCGCAGGATGCCGATGCGGTCGCGCAGCACGGCGGCCCGCTCGAAATCCTCCCCGGCCACGGCTTCATTGAGTCTTACCACGGCTTCGGCCAGCTCCCAGCGGCTGTCGCGCAAGACCCCGTCGCTGTCGGAAATCATCGTGCCGGGAATCTTGCCGGTATGATGTCCGCGGCTGTTGATGTCCGCCAGAGCACCGTCGATCACCACGCGAAAGGATTTGTAACAGTCGGCACAGCCGACCCGTCCGGTTTCCCGAAGTTTGTCGATGGTCCACCCGCAGCAGGGACACGGCGGGAAAAGCTGGCGTCCGATCTCGGCTGCGGCGTCGGAATCCGGTTCGGCGGCGCGGCCCGCCCCCCCCGGCTTCCTGGAGAGAATATCATAAAACAGTTCGGCAAGTTCGAGGGGATTGAAACCGGCCCCCGCGCCGAATTTGAATTTCCCGGCCGCGCACTCGTGGCAGATATGCAGCAGCTTCTTTTCGCTGCCGGTAATCTGCTGGATATGGATGGCAGCCTCGTTTTTTTTACACCAGTCGCACAACATCTTTCACCTCTCTTTGAGGAGAATATATCATGCATCGGCGATTTGTCAAAGGATTGTCCAAAATTTTATCCTTTGCCCACGAAATAGGTCTTCACCGGCGGGAATCCGTTGAAATCCACCGAGGCGTAACTGCCGGTGTAGGCCCCCGCGGTCAGCCAGTAGATCCGGTCGCCGATGTCGATGTGCCGCGGCAGAGGATTGCGGAAGTGTTCGTACATGACGTCCTGACTGTCGCAGGTGGGACCGGCGATGATGAAGTCCTCGCACAGCCTCCCGGCGCTCTCGCAGTAAAGAGGATACTTTATGGCCTCGTCCCAGGTTTCGGTGAGGCCGTTGAACTTGCCGGCGTCGATGTAAACCCACGAATCCACGGCGCTGGCCGATTTGCGCGACACCAGCACCACCTCGCTCACCAGCACCCCCGAATCCCCCACCAGAGAGCGCCCGGGTTCCAAAATGATCCGGGGCAGATCCTCCCCGAAATCCTCCTCGAGGTAGCGGGTGATCTCCTCTGCGTAGACCGCCATTTCCGGAGTCCGGGAGAGATACTGGGCCGGGAATCCGCCGCCCATGTTGATGAGGGAGAGCTTGATATTTTCCTCGGCCAGATAATCGAATATGTAACGGACCTTGCTGATCGCCGAGTCCCAGGCGCCGATGTCCCGCTGCTGGCTGCCCACATGAAAACTCACCCCGCAGGGTTTGAGCCCGAGCTTCATGGCCAGCATCACCAGATCGATGGCGATGTCCGGGTGGCAGCCGAATTTGCGCGAAAGCGGCCAGTCGGCGGTTTCGCTGCCCTCGGTGAGGATGCGGATAAAGACGCTGCTGCCGGGCGCGGCCTCGGCGAGATTGCGGATGTCCGCCTCGCTGTCGGTGGCGAAAAGCCGGACGCCGTGGGCGTAGGCGTAGGCGATGTCGCGAATCTTCTTGATGGTGTTGCCGTAGCTGATGCGGGAGGGGTCCACGTGCAGCTCCAGCACCCGGTCGAGTTCATAGGTGCTGGCGATGTCGAAATTGCTGCCCATATCCCGGAGCATGGAGATGATCTCCGGGGCCGGATTGGCTTTTACGGCGTAATAGACGTCGGCGAAACTGAAACTGCTTTTCAGGGATTCGTAATGCTCTCTGATGATATCGAGGTTTACGACGACGAAAGGGGTTTCATGTTTGGCGGCTTCGCTCATCATGAGTTTCCAGTCGTGTTCCTGATAATAGTCTAACGGATTGATTCTCATCGGACGACAGTTTCCTTTTTTAACAAAGGGGATTTTGCCGCGCCGCGCGATCCGCGGCGCGAACGGGTTTACTGGCGGCTGTCCCGGCTCTGTCCGGCCGAAACCCTGCTGCGATCACTGACTCTGCCATGTCACCCCCACATCATAAAGCATATTGGCGATATTATGAGTCATGCCGGAGGAGACCGCCTGCTCGCAGGCGCTGCTCAGGTAGAGCAAATTGCGGTCGAAATTCTCCGGTTTCATGAGGACATGGTATTTTTTCGCGCCGCCCCGGTAGGTCATGTTGAAGCGGATGCTCTTCTCATCCACCGCGGTGACGCTGTATATGCCCAGTTCCGGATAGCGGCTCCGGGCGGTGGCCAGCAACTCCAGCGCCGGCCGGAGTCTGGAGGTGTCGTCCCCCACCTGCCAGCCGCTCACGCCGGTCTCGATGACCGGCAGCTCGGAAACGTTGAACATGCAGAATCTCCGATCCATCAGCACCCCGTCGTCATCCACCAGGAGCGTGCTGCCCGAACTGTTGATGAAGGCTCTGGGGATGCGCTCGGTGATCTTCACGGAGAGGGAACCGGGGAACACCCGCTCCACCCGGGCGCTCTCGATGCTCGGGAATATCCGGGCAATCCAATGCCGGAGATCCCCGGGAGTGTCGGAAAAAATCGTGACCGGCACGCCCCTCCCCGCCTTTTCGGCCAGACGGACGCGGATCACGCGGGCCAGCTGTCTGGCGCCGTCGGCGCGTCCGAAGTAGCCGGTGCCCTCCACAACGATATTCTCCTCCTCCACCGCGAATCTCGGATTGCGCACGAAGAGATGCCTGTAGCCGAGGATGACCATATAACGGCAGCCCAGAACGACCGCGGCCAGACCGATCAGCAGGATCGCCAGTCTGAGCCACACCCGGCGGCGCGACGCCCGGATGTCTTTATTGGAAAGGGTTTTCACACCCGCCATGCCGTCTCCCTCCGGGGATCCGCCCCGGGAAATCTCCGATTGAAACCAATTTCTTCACTGCACGGGCGATAATATAGCACGGGGAAAAGTTTTTCGCAATGATCCGCATTGATTTTTTGCCATTTTATTGGTATATTATAGCAGAAAAGCAATCCGAAAGTCCGGGACGAGATTATTTTAAGGAGATCAGCATGTACGAAATATCCATCGGGAAAAGTTTTTCCGCGGCTCATTCCCTGCGGGGCTACGACGGCAACTGCGCCTGCCTCCACGGTCACAACTGGCAGGTGACGGCGGTGCTGCAGGTCCGGGAGCTCGACGCCGTCGGCATCGCCTGCGACTTCAAGAAACTGAAGCGGGAGGTGGACGACATCATCGGCAGGTTCGACCATGTGTGCCTCAACGACACCGAACCATTTACCGTCTGCAATCCCACCAGCGAAAACATCGCCAGAGTCATCTACGACGAACTTTCTGCGAGGATGAATGACGGAAACGTGGCCGTATGCAGAGTGGAAGTAGCCGAGTCTCCCGGCAGCAAGGCGGCCTATTTTGCTTGAAATCTCCGAAACCTTTCTGAGCATCCAGGGCGAATCCACCCACGCGGGCAGGCCCTGCTTCTTCATCCGCCTGTCCGGATGCAACCTCCGGTGCGCCTGGTGTGATGCCCGATACGCCCTCCGGCCCTCCGGAAACTTCATCGAGCTCCGGGAGGCGGTGCGGCGCGCCGAGGAGTCGGGAGTGAAGCTGGCGGAAATCACCGGCGGAGAACCTCTGCTGCAGCCCGACACCCCGCTTCTGGCCGCCGAACTCATGGCACGGGGCTTCACGGTGCTGGTGGAAACCAACGGCACGCTCCCCATCGACGTACTGCCGCCGGGAGTCATCCGGATCGTGGACTGCAAGCCCCCCTCCAGCGGCATGGCCGAAGCCAACGATTTCGGAAATTTCAAACTCATGAACCGGCGCGACGAGCTGAAGTTCCCCATCGCATCGCGGGAGGATTTCGACAACATGTGCCGGATCATCCGCCGGGAGCACCCGGAGCGTTACGCCGGAGCGATTCTGTGTTCGCCGGTGGCTCCGCTGCCGCCGGCAAAGCTGGCGGAATGGCTGCTGGCCGAAAAACCGCCCGAAGTCAGAATGCAGCTCCAGATGCATAAGGTCCTCTGGGGGGAAAATACAAGATTGTGAGGTAAAAAATGAAAAAGTCTCTCTCGATTCTGATGCCTGTGCTCCTGCTGGCCGCAGGAGGCTGCGCCCGCTGCGGCAACATGGTGCTGACCGCCGACGACGCCGGGAAAAACTGTGATTTCCAGGCCTCCGGGGATCGATGCGTGGAGATCCGGCTGGCCGCCAATCCCACCACCGGATTTCAATGGGAATTCACCGTGGAGGGGGATGCCGTCGCCGTGACCGGAGAGGAGTACCGCACCCGAAAAGGCGGCGAAGAGCTATGCGGAGCGGGCGGCGTGACCACGCTGACCCTCTCCCCGGTGCGGAACGGCTCCGGCAAGGTCATCGCCAGATACCTCCGCCCCTGGGAAAAGGATATCGAACCCGCCGATTCCCTCTTCTGGGAAATTTCGGTCACCGGGATGCCGGAGGAGTAAGCCGGACCACCCGGCCGCAGCGGTCCAGCGAACTCTTGCGGTGGGCGATCACCAGCATGGTGACGCAGCCCCGGAGGACCTCCAGCGCATCGCCGAAAGCCTCCTCCGTGTCGCTGTCCAAAGCGCTGGTCGCCTCGTCCAGGATCAGCAGCGAGGGGCGGCGGTACAGCGCCCTCGCGATGGCGATGCGCTGACGCTGTCCGCCGGACAGCCGGGCGCCGCGGTCGCCGAAGCAGTGCCCGATCCCCTCCGGCAGGCTCTTCACGAACTCCTCCAGCTGGGCCTGTCGAATCACCTCGGTCAGCAGTTCATGATCCACCTCCTCCGGCTCGACGCCGAAGGCGATGTTGGCGGCGAGGGTGTCGTTCAGGATCCCCACCTCCTGGGGCACGATGCCGATCAGCCGCCGCCACCCCGCCGGATTTTCCGACACCGGGCGGCCGTCGGCCTCGATGCTGCCGGCGTCGGGCGTCAGCAGGCCGGTGATCAGATTCACCAGGGTGCTCTTGCCGCAGCCGGAAGCTCCGGCAATGCCCACGCACTCGCCTGCGCCGCAGGAAAAGTTGAAATCCCGGAAGACCTGCACCCGCCCGTCATAGGCGAAGTCGAGATGCCTGATCTCCAGACCCCGGCGCAGGCTCATGGCCGGCCCCCGTTCCGTCTCCTCTTCCCGTTCGGCCAGGAGCTCGGGCACGATTTCGTCGATGACCGCCTGCTGCTGGCGGAGCCGCACCAGATTGTATCCCAACCGGGAAAAGGCGGGCAGCAGCCGGGTCATGACCGCGACCAGCATGGTAAAGGTGAGAATGATTTCCCCGGGCTCCTGCCCCCGCAGGATCAGAAACGCGAAGATCCCCGCCGCCAGAATGACCGTGATATTTTCCAGTCCCACCCGGGGCATGTGTCCGCAGGTGAAGATGCCGTTCAGCAATCCGGCCGAACGGACGGCGGAGGAGGCGTAGCGGCGGATGAAGTAGTTTTCGCTGCCGGAACTTTTGATGTACTTCAAATCGTCCAGCGCCGCGAAACGCACCCTGGCCGCTTCGTTTCCCTCCTCCACCAGCCTGCGTCCCAGACGGCGCTGACCGGCGCGGAGGATCAGATAAATGGCCCCCGAAATCCCCCCCATGGTGACGATGCTGATCAGAGTGACGGCGGGCAGAAACACCATCAGGGCGGCGGTGAGCACCGCGATCACCGCCGCATCGGTGAGCACCAGCAGGGCGCAGAGGAAACCGTCGGAGCAGAAAAGCTGCACCCGTCCGAGATTGTTGTTCAGGACGGCGACGGAATTTTTGAGATTCAGCGCGTAAGGGGTCAGGAGATAGTTGCGGAACAGCCGGGTTTCAAAATCGGCCTGCTTCCTGTAGATCAGCCGGGACTGGAGATAGACCAGCAGCAGTTCGAAAAGACCCTTCAGGAAAAAAAACACCGCCACGCAGACCAGCGCGGCTATGACAAACTCCTCCGGCGTTTCAAATCCGCACCGTGCGCATATCTCCGCCGCGACGCCCCGCGCCATGAGTTCCGGGTCCAGAAAAACCGCCGCCCCCGAAACCAGCACCCCCAGCCCGACGATCTCCAGCAGCGCCCCGGCCACCATCATCACGAAAAGTCCGGCCAAACGGATTTTTTCCCGGCGGGTCAGCAGCAGGCGCAGGATGGACAGGATATGCAGCATGATTTCAGAAGCTGTCCAGCGCGGCGATCAATTCGTGCTTCAGGGAATTCTTTTCGTAGCCGATGACGATAAAGGAGCCGTTGACCAGCACCGGATATTTGTTGCCGTGAATGTAGATGAAGCCGTTTTCGACCGCGAAATCCATCTTTTTGCTGTCGTCGGTACGCTTCAGATCATAGCGGTAGATGCCGATCTCATTGGGATTGTCCCTGAACTTCACCGCCACGGCCTCCCGGGCTCCGATGATGTCGGCGTTGGTCAACTGGACGCTCTCCACCGGGATTCCCGAGGCCGCCAGATGATCCAGCAGCTCGCGAATGTCCGCGGAGTTGTTCTGACGCTGCACATAACAGCCTGACATCACCATCGCCGCCGCCGCCGCAATTCCGACAAGGACTCTTTTGAAATTCATGATCCGCCTCCATTTTACATCTAAATATACCACGGGAAAACGCTTCTCGCAAAAAATTTCCGTTTTTTTTGGGAAAAATGCCGTTTTTTATTTGACTTTGGAAAAATTTGGAATAAATTGGAATAAAAAGATCTTTATTGGGATAAAAAACGCCTTTTTACGGCAGAAAGAAACGGCGGCGAATAATATGCCGGCATTTTGCGGCCAGGATGATTGTCTGCTTGACGCCAACGGACGGCTGAAACTGAGTCCCCGGCTGCTGGAGGATTTTCAGCAGGCTTCCGCGGGCCGGGTGGTGCTCCGCTGTCTGCCGGAGGGGGCGATCGGGGTTTACCCCCCGGAGGTCTTTGAAAGGATGCGTCAGGCCGAATCCGGCATCGCCGCCGCCGGAGAAAGTCTGTTGAGCCGTCGCCGGATGCGCATGTTCGGCGCCTTCAGCGAGGACGCCAGGATCTCGCCGCAGGGCCGGATCACGGTGCCCCCGCCCTTCCGGGAGCACGCCGGTCTGAGGCCCGGAGAGGACATCTGCGTGATCGGCGTGGAGATCGGCGCGGAAATCTGGTCGCGCAAGGCGTGGATCGCCGAGCGTGAAATACTGAAACAGCATTGGGAAGCCCGCGGTGAAGCCGAAATGGCAGGCGACATCGCCAACCTGAGAGGTTCATCATGAAAAACATTTTTTCAACCGGAAAGCTCCTGACCGCGGTCCTCGGCATGACCGCCCTCTTCCTCCTGGGCAGCGTCGGCGAGGCAAAAACCCGCCCCCTCCCCGCGGAGGGAGCCGAAGAGGCCGCCGCCATCGCTTCTGAAATGGATTCCGCATGGAGTGAGCTGGCTGCCTCCGATCCCTGTCTGGTGCTGGAGGCCGTGGCGATCTCGGGCAGATAGGTCTTTTTTCGGGGATGGAGCCCGCCGTCTCTTGACAAAAGTCCCGGAGAGCCGTATATTACCGTAATGTTTTCGATCCGTCACCGTATCCGCGGGACGGATCGAAACGTACATGCGGCAATCAAACCAAGGACTCTCTCATGAATTCGATTGATTTCTACGGCCGGAAACTGAACACCTATCGCGCGGCCCTGCACAACCACACCACCAATTCCGACGGCGCCTTCACCCCGGACGAACTCATCGGGCGCTACCGGGAGCTCGGTTTTGACGCCGTGGCATTTTCCGACCACCGAAAGGTGAACCGGATCTCCGATTACGACGGCCGGGGCATGACCCTGATTTGCGGCGCGGAAATGCACCCGGAGGGGCCGAGAGGACTGCTCTGGCACATGCTGGCGCTGGGGCTCCCGGAGGATTTCCTCCTCGACAATCAGGCTCCGGCCCAGGAGCAGCTGAGTGCGGCGACGGCGGCGGGCGCGGCGGTCTTCGCGGCCCATCCCTACTGGTCGCTGATCCGCTCGGGGGACATCGAGGCGCTGAAAGGCTTCTCCGGCATCGAAGTCTACAACTCCAGCTGCCGCTATATCGGCAAGGAATTCAGTATGGAGGCATGGGACGAACTCCTCACAGGCGGCGGACATTATACCGCTCTGGCCACGGACGACACCCACGGCAACTGTGAAATCGGTCACGGCTGGACCGAGATATGCGCCGAAGAGAACACCCCGGAAGCCCTGCTCAAGGCGCTGAAAAAGGGGGATTTCTACGCCACCAACGGCCCGGTCATCCGCCGGCTGAGCTGGGAAAACAACGTCTTTGAAGCGGAGTTCTCGGAGGTGGCGGACGCGTGTCTCCTCAGCGACACCTGGTTCGGCTGGCGTGACCGAAACGAAACCGCCCCCGGGCCGATCCGCTCCCTCCGGGTGGAGATCCCGGATCTGACGGGGAAGACCTATCTGCGCTTGCAGATCAAGGATGCCGCCGGGCGCTACGCCTGGAGCAACCCGGTTTTTCTCACCGCGAAGTAATCCCGCTTCCTTACCGGATCACCGTCATGATCATGCCGGAGAGGATGAGCGCCACGCCCGCGACTTTGGTCAGCGTGCACTTCTCCCTGAGGATGAAGACCCCCGCCGGCAGGCTGAAGACCATGCCCAGCTGACGGAATATCTGGATGTAGGAGACATTGTCCACATAATTGGTCGCGATCAGCAGCAGGACGTAGGTGGACGAGGAAAACAGCCCGGCGAATACCGGCATCCAGTTCCGCTCCCGGAAGAATCCCAGCCACACCCGGCGCTCCTCCCCGCGAAGAAGCGCATAGGCGGTCATGGCAGCCGCGATAACCCCGCCTCTCAGGACATTAAAGGTCATGGAAACCACCGGCTTGCCGACTCCGGCCGCGGCGGCCGTCTCAAAAAGTTCCCTCTGGGCCACGCTGTCCACGATGGTGTACCCCGAGGTGCCCATGGCGTTGAGCAGGAGGAAGAAGATTCCCCAGTTCATGTAGCTGCGGATGCTGAAATCCGAAAACCGGTTCAGCGGCATGGTCAGGCATCCCGTGAAGGCCACGAACATGCCCAGCACGGCCACGACCGAGAGCTCGCGGCCCACCCCGAAGAGCGCGGTGCCGGCCGCCGTCAGCAGTATGGGCAGGGCCCGCATCATCGGATAGGCGGCGGACATGTCCATCCGCCGGTAGGCCCCCACCATGCCGAAGCAGTAGCAGAAGTCGAAGGCCGCCGAAGCAAGCAGGAGCAGCCAGAAGCGCATCGGAAATTCCCGTATCGGCAGCGGCGTCCAGAAGAACACATGCCACCACAGCATATTGGAAGTCAGGCAGACGACGGCGTAAAAGGCCACGGTCATGTGAGATTTTTTCGCCAGGGTGTTCCAGGACACGCTGAGCAGAGTGGAGGACATGATCAGCAGAAACGGCAGCAGTCCCATGGTTCAAAACACCCTTTCCTTGTTTACAGCACCGTCATCATCAGTCCCGTCAGGATGAGGGTCACTCCGACGATTTTGGTCAGCGTGCACTTTTCCTTCAGCACGATCACGCCGGCCAGCAGGCCGAAAACCAGACCGATCTGCCGAAAAACCTGCACATAGGAGACATTGTCCACATAAGTCATGGCGATCAGCACGGCCACATAACTGAGCGAATCGAACAATCCGGCCAGCACGGGCGTCATTTTCGCATCTTTGAAAAAACCCGTCCAGATCCGGCGTTCGCTCCGCAGACAGAGGGCGGTCAGGGTTAAGGAGGAGGCCAGCAGGACCTCGCGGACGGAGTAATAGGTCATGGAAACCAGGGTCCGGGAAACGTCAAGCGCCTCCGCCGCGGGCAGAATCTGCTTTTGGGCCTGACTGTCGAAGATCGTGTACCCGGTGATCCCGGAGGCGGAGATCAGCAGAAAGAGCATATTGGCGTTCCGATAATTCCGGATGTTGAAATCCGAGAATTTCGCCAGCGGCATGACCGCGCACCCGACAAAGACCACGAACATGCCCAGCACGGCCGTGACGGAAAGCATCCTGCCGATGCCGAACAGGCAGGTGACCGCCGCCGTCATGAGAATCGGCAGCGAGCGCATCACCGGATAGGCTGCAGACATATCCATCCTCCGGTAGGCTCCCCCAAGGCCGAAGCAGTAGCAGAGGTTGGAAAACATCGCCGCCGCGGCCAGGATCCAGAATTTCAGCGGAAATTCGGAGACGGGCAGCGGCGTCCATAAAAACACATGGCACCACAAAAGGCCGCAGACGGTGGTCATGACGGCGTAAAACGCCACGCTCATGCCTTTTTTCTTGGCCATCGTATTCCACGAAGCATGAAGCAGCGAGGAAAAAACGATGAGCGACATCGGCACGATTCCCATGGATTCTCAAACTCCTCTAAAGAACGGTCAGCACCAGCCCGCAGATAATCAGCGCCGTCCCCAGCACTTTGGTCAGCGTGCACTTTTCCTTAAGCACGATCACCCCGGCCAGCAGACCGAAAACCAGACCGATCTGCCGGAACACCTGCACATAGGAAACGTTTTCCACATAATTCATGGCGATCAGCACCAGCACATAAGTGGACGAGGCGAAGATCCCGGCCAGGATCGGCGTGAGCTTCCGGGTCCGGAAAAACCCCAGCCACGTCTCCCGCTCCTTTCGCACGCTCAAAGCGTAGAGGGTCAGCACGGAGCAGAGCGCAACCCCCCGCAGCACATAAAAGGTCATGGAGAGCACCGGCTTGGAGATGGCCAGTTCGTCGGCGATGGGCACTATCTGATCCTGAGCAAGCTTGTCCAATATGGTGTACCCGGTGGTGCCGCCCGCGGCGATGAAAAGAAACAGCATATTCCGATTCAGGTAGTTATGGATGCTGAAGTCGGAGAATTTCCCGAGCGGCATCACCATGCAGCCGACAAAGACCACGAACATGCCCAGCACGGCGGTCGGCGAAAGCATCCTGCCGATGCCGAACAGGCACGTGACCGCCGCCGTCAGCAATATGGGCAGCGAGCGCATCACCGGATAGGCGGTGGACATGTCCAGTTTCCGATAGGCGCCGATCAGCCCGAAACAGTAGGCGCAGTCCGCGGCAACGGACATGCCGAGAAAAAGCCAGAAGCGCATCGGAAACTCCCGGATGGGCATCGGAGTCCAGAAGAACACATGCCACCACAGGCAATTGCTGGCCAGACTCATGATCGCGTAAAAGGCTTCGGTCATGCGGGATTTTTTCGCCAGGGTGTTCCAGGAGGCGTGGAGGATGGCGGAGGAAACGATCAAAAGGAGGGGGAGGAGACTCATTCGGTCATGCTCTCCGCAGCCAGTCCGGCGGCCAGGCGCACGCACTCGACGCATGGGAAACGGTGCACCGTCTTCAATTCCCGGCAGAAGACCGAGCCGGCCCGGGAAGCGAATTCCCGGCGAATCTCTTCACGCTTCGCCTCCGGCGCCGCCAGCAGCGCCGCGTAAAGCGCGCCGCAGATGCCCTCCGGGGCACGCCCTCCGCCCGCATCGGCAAGAGTTTTCACCATATCCTCACGCCCCAGCCCGGCGGCCACGGACTGAGCGCAGTTGTGCGTTTTCGGCACGGAGGTAAAAATTTTCACGGCAGCTTCAGACATAACAACCTTCCGAAATCAGTTTCTCTCCGGGATGCGTCTCATCTCCCGCGCCCCTCCGGAGCCGGGGCGCGTCGGGAGGCGGCTTAACGCTCCAGCAGCTTCCCGGCGGCCGCGATCCAGGCGTCGGCAATGAGCTGATGCCCCGCCGGAGTAGGATGCACTCCGTCCGCCAGCCAGTGACCGGGAGCGGCCTTGAGCGCGGCGTCGTTGAAGAGCTTCTGCAGAGGCAGAAACACCGCATCGAATTCTCCGGCCAGGCGGCGCACCGCATCCTGTCTGGCGGCGATGTCGCTGAACCAGTCGCCGGGGGTTTCGGCGACGGCGCCGATATTCAGGATGAAAGGCTCCATCAGCACGAATTGCACATTCGGCAATTTTTCCCGAGTCCAGGTGAGGATTTCCCGGTAGATGCGCTCGTAGCGCTCGGGTTCCACGCCGTTGTTCCAGGCGAGACCGTGCCAGGTGTCGTTGACGCCGATCAGGATGCTCAGGATGTCGGGAGCTAGGTTGATGCAGTCGCACTTCCAGCGGGCGTAGAGATCGACCACCCGATGCCCGCCAATGCCCCGGTTGTAAAAGGTCCACTCGGTTTCCGGCATATCGCAGGCCAAACGGCCGACGATCCGGAGGGGATAACCTGTGCCGAATTCGAGATTATAACTTGTGCGGCCGCAATCCGTGATGGAATCGCCCTGAAACAAAACCGTCTTTTTCATACTTCTCCTTGAATTAACGATCTTTTGATGCCGGCCGCGCCGGAAAAGCGCGGCGCGAAAGACCGGCGTCTTACGAAAAACTCTTCAAAAGCACCGGCAGAAGCTGTTTCTTGCGGCTGAGGACGCCCGGCAGATCGTACAGTCCGTCGCCGGCCTTGCGCCACGGCAGCTTGCCCAGCAAAACCGGACTGCCCACCGCCATGAGCAGGGAATTCTCCCGGACCACGTCGGTAACCAGCAGACCGAAGAAATCCAGCTTCTCGTCCCTCAGCAGCTTTTCCGCGGCCCGGCGCAGCTTCTCCCGGGAGCGTTCAAACTCGTCAAATCCCGACTCCTCAACCTGCGATACGGCAAAAACCGTTCTGCCGGAGGTGAAATTCTTACGGTCCAGCTCCAGCACTTCCCGGGGAGGCCGCTGGGCGATCGGCGAACCGATGGCGAAAAGCTCCTGCATGAGATCGGAGCCTTTCACACCGCAGAGCGCCTCCAATGCCACCACCGCACGCCGGTCCCGGTCGGTGGTGGTGGGACTGCGGAGCATCAGCGTGTCGGAAACCACTCCGCCCAGCAGAATTCCGGCGGCGGATCCGTCGGGAGTCATCCCCGCCGCGGCAAACCGCTCGTACACCAGAGTGCAGGTGCTGCCCACCACGTCGCAGCTGATTCTCAGCGGAGAGCGCGAGGGCGGCATATTGATCCGGTGATGATCCAGCACCTCGATCACCTGAACGTCGGATATTCCCGGCACGCTTTGATCGAACTCATTATGATCCACCAGCACCAGACGGCAGCCGCGGCAGCGCTCCACATCGGAACGGGTGAAACTGCCGATGAGATTGTTTTCGGCGTCGGTCACCGGGAAATTGTCCGCCGAACCGCCCGCGATTTCGGAGCGCACCTCCGCCACCGCCAGTTCCGGCGGGTAGGACGGCGCCTCCCGGTCGATCATCATCCCCACCGGTCCGGCGAATTTGATCCGGCGCACGCAGGCGGCGGAATCCAGCCGGGTCTTGATGATGGAAACCCCTTTGTGCCGGGCGGCGTCCAGCACCACCGGGTCGATCCGGCGCGATCCGGTGATAATCATCAGACGCGCCCCGCTTCCGATGGCCAGCAGATGAATGTCGCTGCGGTCCCCCACCACGATGGCCAGCTCCTCCGGCCGATCGCGGGGGACGTGTTCCTTAAAGCTCTCCGCATTCATGGCGGCGACGTAAACGGAGAAATCCTGCTCCCGCTCCGGATCCCTCAGACTGAGGCCCTCCCCGTGGAGCACTTCGAGGATCGAATTCAGGGAGGTGCGCACCCGGCGTCCGGTCAGCCCGGCCTCGCCGTTCTGGAGCAGCGTCCCCAGCAGCTCGAACAGACAGAGCGTCCCGGAATATTTCCCGGCCGCGTCCACGACGGGCAGGCGTGAAAGATGACGCTTCTCGAAGATTCCCACGGCGGAAAACAGGGTCTGCTCCTCCCGGAGCACGTCGTCGTCCCGGTGCATGATGTCCCCCACCAGCGGCGCGAGGCTCCCCACGGACCGGGGCAATTCACGATGGAAGCGTTTGAAGAGGTATTCCGCACGGAGCCCCGGCAAACCGACGCAGGCGGCCACGGCGCCGGGTTCGCCGGTCAGCCGCTTCAGCTCGGCGTACGCGCTGGCGCTCGCCACCGAATCCACATCGGGATTGCGATGACCGATCACGACCGGATCACCGAATTTGTTCATCTCCATCCGTTCCTCCGAAGACATTCCCGCATCCGCGGCGGGTCCGGCTTCCCGCCGAAGCTCCGTCAAAAGAAAAAACCGGAGGTCAAACACTCAACCCCCGGCATTTCCCTCAGCTCCGACGCTTCAGTCGAGGCTGATCGCTCCGGCGGGACACTCCCCGGCGCAGGCGCCGCAATCAATGCAGTCGGCGCCGACCTGAGCCTTGCCGTTGTCCATGGTGATGGTGCTCACGGGGCACACATTGGTGCACGCTTCGCATCCGACGCACTTGCTCTGATCAACTTTCGCAGCCATTCTTTCCTCCTTAGAGTTAAAAAAAAAAGAACCTTGAACTTCAAATAATATACCATTTTATTTTGAAAAGTCAACTGGAAAAATAAGATTATCGAGTGTATATTTCACCATGTTGCTGAAAGTCGAACATCTATCCATCGGATTCGGACGCGGCGGAGACTACTGCGAAGTCGTCTCCGACATCTCCTTTTCGCTCGAGCCCGGCTCCATCACCGCCATCGTCGGCGAGAGCGGATGCGGCAAAAGCCTCACCTGTCTGGCGCTCGGCAGCCTCCTGCCGCCGGGAGCCTCGGCCCGATGCGAAAAAATGCTCTTCACTCCCGCCGAGGGCGCTCCGCCGGTGGATCTGCACAAGCTCCCTCCCCGGGAGCGCCGCCGATATTCCGGCGGCGGCATCGCCTATGTCTTTCAGGAACCCGCGGTGTCGCTGAACCCGGTTTTCACGGTGGCGAGCCAGATCGGCGAAGCCCTGAAGCTCCATACGACCCTCGACCGGGAGGCGAGAAGCCGCCGTGTGCTGGAATTGCTGGACCAGGTGGGCATACCCGATCCGGCGGCACGGGCGCGGGCCTACCCCCACGAACTCTCCGGCGGGATGCAGCAGCGGGTCATGATCGCCCTCGCTCTGGCCGGAAATCCCAGACTGCTGATCGCCGACGAACCCACAACCGCGCTGGACGTGACCATTCAGGCCCAGATCCTCGAACTTCTCTCCAGACTGGCCGCGGAGACCGGCATGGGGATCCTGCTGATCACCCATAACCTCGGCATCGTCGCCCGGATCGCCGATTCCGTATGCGTCCTCTACGCGGGGCGCATCGTGGAACGGGCCGCGACCCGGGAACTGCTCGGACACCCCGTCCATCCGTACACCCGCAAACTGCTGCGTTCGGTCCCGACCCTGCACGAGCAAAAAACCGAACTGGAAACCATACCCGGCTCCGTCCCGGCGCCCGGGAAATTTCCGCCGGGATGCCGTTTCGCCAACCGCTGCGGCTTCGCCTCCGCGGAGTGCAGCGCCCCGCCCCCGGAGGAAAGGGTCTGCGACGGGCATTTCGTCGCCTGCTTCCACAGGGCTGAAGCCGAAGCCGCCGGCCCGGGAGATCCGAGATGAAAGACACCCCTCCGGTTTACTTCTGGAAGTCGCCCCTGAC
>JAZMZH010000188.1:0-5846 GCA_045585875.1 Victivallaceae bacterium
GAGCGCTGGAGCCGTTCCCTGGCCGAGCGCGGCGAGATCCCGGCCTGGGTGCCGCAGACTCCGGTGTGGTTTCAGGGCAACGAGTGGACCTTCACCGAAGAGGCGCTGCTGGCCTTTGCCGACAAGCTTGTCGCCGTGCGCAAGGCGCTGGGGTACCCCATGGCCTTTCACTGGTACATCTGGCAGCATTTCGGCAAGCACGACTACATGTATCCGGACTATCTGCCCGCCCGTCCCGGCTTCGCCGAAGCGGTGGCGAGAGCCCAGGCCGCCGGGATCAAGGTGATCCCCTATCTGAATATCCATCTCTGCGAAACTCAGCTGCCCGTCTGGGGCGAACTGGAACTGGCCCGGGCCGCCAAGCGCGACTATGCCGGTGAATTGTACCGCAGTTACGGGGTGTGCGACGACCGGGGGAAGAAGGGCGATGTCTCCAAGCCGGTGGACGTCTTCCGGGGCGAGACCGCCGGGCGGGACATGGTGCCCATGTGTCTCAGCGAACCGGCGTGGCAGGAGGTGATCCTCGCCCAGGCCCGGGGGCTGGTTGAGGATTGCAACGTGGACGCGATCTACTGGGACGAGACTTTCGTCTATCCGGGACTGTGCTATGCCTCCGACCACACCCATCCCTGGATCGGCGGCCCGGCCCACGCCGACGGCGTCGCCGAAATCCACCGCCGGACCGCCGCCCTGCGCGAGGGCCTCATCACCGCCGGAGAGAATCTCGGAGAGGCATACTGCGATGTCTGCCCGGTACTGATCAATGCCCACTCCGACGGGCAGGGGGATTCGCTCCCGATCTTCCAGACGGTGCACTCCGACCATGTCGTCGAGGTGGGGCTCTTCGTGAACAGGACGGAGATGTATGATAAGGAAGTGTTCGTTTCCAAACTGGCGTTCAACCTGCTGCGGGGACGGGTTCTCGGCTGGTTCAATTCCGATCAGGATGCGTTTTTCCTGGAGAGGGATTCCTACGCCGGACAGCTGAAGATTTTGAAACATTTCTGCGACGTTCGGCTGGCCGGTCTGCCCTGGCTCTACTCCGGAGAGATGCTCCGGAAACCGGACATGTCCGCCATGCCCGAGGTCACCCGCACCTGGAGTCCCTGGCCTTCTTATAAACGTCAGGATTTCACCTTCCCCGCGGTGGACGCGGCGTGCTACCTCTCCGCCGACGGGAAGCTCGGGATCATCCTCGTCAACCTCACCGGCGAAGCCCGGCAGGCGGTTTTCCCCTGGAACTTCAAAGACTGGGGCGGCGCTCCCGGGATGAAACTCTCCCGCAGCGAGTACCGGGAGGGCGCCTGGACCGCGCCGGAGGAGTTCACCCTCTCCGACACGGTGACCGCGGAAGTGCCGCCTCATCAGGCGGTGATCCTCGCCTTCGGCGCCGGAGAGTGAATCACGCCCGCGGTACGGCGGCAACCCGCCGGGCCGCGGCCGCCGAAACCCTGACCGCGCGGCCGATGCAGGCGGGCTCGGGGAACGGGAGCTTGGCAATTTCGTGAAAAATAAGGGGAAAATTTTTCTGTCGTTTTTGTAATTCCGTACGATGTGTTATATTGTCGGACGGAACAGACAGGTTGGGGATGTGATGATTATGGACGAAAAACTTTCGCTGATATCGGGGCCGAAAAAAATACTTCTGCACGCCCTGTTTTTTCTCCACGATGCCGAGCACATCCCGGAGATGCACATGCACGTCGGTCTGGTGGAGCTGGTGATCGTCACCCAGGGGTCGGCGGTGCATGTCATCAACGGCCTGCGCGATCCCATCGGTTTGGGAAACGTCTTCGTCGTCCGGCCCGGAGAGAAGCACGGTTTTGAAAATCCCCGGGGGCTGGGGGTTTACAACATACTTTTCGATGAAAAATTGCAGAATATTTTCGCCGACGATCTGGCGGTGCTCCCCGGCTATCAGACCCTTTTCAACCGCAAACTCTCGCCCAAGCAAAGTTCCAAGTACATCAGCAGTCTGGAGCTGAGCCACCTCCAGGAGATTCTGCACGAGGCCGCGTTTATAACCAGCGCCGATAAAAAATCAGAGCCGGGCTGGCGCACCGTCATGCTGGCGGCGTTTCTGAAACTGATCTGGCTGGTATGCAAAAACAGCCGCCCGGTCAGTCGGCCCGAGATGGCCGTTTCCGCCCGCATCTGCCAGGCCATTGAGTATATGGGAATCCACTACGCCGAGCAGATAACCCTCGGCCAACTGGCCGGTCAGGCCGGGATGTCTGTGAGCAGTTTCAGACAGAATTTCGCACGGATCATGGGGATGCCGCCCATCGAATATCTGCTGAAACTGCGGATCGAGGCGGCCAGGGAGATGCTCAGATTTAAGGATCTCGGCATGATCGACATCGCGTTCCGCAGCGGGTTTCAGGACTGCAACTACTTCGCCCGCAAGTTCAAGGATATCGTCGGAGTCACCCCGACCCAGTACCGGCGGGAAGCTTCGGGGCGGACCGTTTCCGAAACCCTGCTGGCGATAGCGAGCAATAAGGAAGAGCTCGACGAGATCGACCGCAGCAACCGGATCGGCGGACACCCGTAATATTGAGCAGGGGAACCCTGTCTGCGGGGGGAATGCGGCAGATGAAGCGGTGCTTCGCACCATCCTCCTCCGCGCTATCGGAGCTTCCGCCGTCGCTCTTACAGAGCTATGGCGGGACAAGATGGCGGGACGAGTTGGAGGACAAGTGAAGCCTTACGCCTTCGTTGAAGTTTCCACCTTCGTTGAAGTTTCCACCTTCGCTGATGCTTCCGCCTTCGCTGAAGCTTCCGCCTTCGCTGAAGCTACGGCGGACAAGACGGAGGACAATACGGCGGACAAGCGCGGCTTCAGTGACCATCATCCGGAATCGCAGGCGCCACGGGATCTTAAATGACAACTTCGTCAGCGCCCCGGAATCGTCATCACCCAAAATCGCATTTTCCCGGAATCGTCAGCGCCAAGCGGTTTAAAAAAGGTGGTAGCGGGTACTGGACTCGAACCAGTGACACGCGGATTATGATTCCGCTGCTCTACCAACTGAGCTAACCCGCCTCATTGTACCTTAATATATCATCGCAGGGGAAAAAGTCAAATGGCAAATGCCGGAAAAGTGATAAAAACACCGGCCCGGAGTCCGAACCATTGTGAGGCCGGAACCGGGCCGGGGAGGGGGACACCTGACGGCGCCCCTCTCCGAAGGCCGGAGATCACTTGCCGGATTCGGCGGCGATGGCCGCCTGCGCCGCGGCCAGCCTGGCCAGAGGCACCCGGAAGGGACTGCAGGAAACGTAGTTCAAGCCGATCTTGCAGCAAAACGCGACCGACTGGGGATCGCCGCCGTGTTCGCCGCAGATGCCGAGCTTGATGTTCTTGCGGACCGAACGGCCCTTTTCCGCCGCGATCCGCACCAGTTCGCCGACGCCGTCGCGGTCGAGCACCTGGAAGGGATCGTATTCGTAAATGCCCCGGCGCACATATTCGCCGAGGAATTTCCCGGCGTCGTCCCGGGAGAAACCGCATCCCATCTGGGTGAGGTCGTTGGTGCCGAAACTGAAGAATTCCGCCTCTTCGGCGATCTTGTCGGCGGTGACCGCGGCCCGGGGCACTTCGATCATGGTGCCGATCTTGATGTTGAGCTTGACGGACTTCTCCGCCTCCACCTGGGCGATCACCCCGGTGATGATCTTTTTCTGGATGGCCAGTTCCTTGACATTGCCCACCAGAGGCACCATGATCTCGGCCTTGGAGCCGGCGACTTCGGCGGCCGCTTCGGCGATGGCGCGGGTCTGCATGGCGGTCACTTCGGGATAGGTGATGCCCAGACGGCATCCCCGGTGTCCCAGCATGGGATTGAATTCATGGAGGCTGTCCACCACCTTGGCGACCGCCGCCGGAGTGGTGTTGAGTTCCGTCGCCATTTCCTTGCGGCCCTTTTCGTCCTGGGGCAGGAACTCATGCAGCGGCGGGTCCAGCAGGCGCACGTTGCAGGGACGTCCGTCCAGAGCCGAAAACATGGCCTTGAAATCGGATTTCTGCAAGGGCATCAGGGCGTTGAGCGCCTTTTCGTACTGCTGGATCGCGGACTGATCCTTGACGATTTCCTTAAGCTCGTCAACGGTGTCCACCCCGTTGGCTTCCTTAAGCTTGCGGACGGTTTCCGCCACCAGGATCAGACGGCGGAACTCGATGATCCGGTCGCCGTCGAAGAACATGTGCTCGGTACGGCAGAGACCGATGCCCTCGGCTCCGAAACGCACCGCCACCTGGGTGTCCTTTGGCGTGTCGGCATTGGTCCGCACCTGGATGGTCCGGTATTTGTCCGCCAGAGCCATGATCTCGCCGAACGGTCCGGTCAGTTCCGGCTCCACCGTCGGGATGCGGCCTTCGTAAACCGCGCCCAGAGAACCGTCCAGACTGATCCAGTCTCCGGCGTGAAGCACTTTATCGCCAAAGGCGATGGTCTTTTTGGCATAGTCGATGACCGCTTCGCCGCATCCGGCCACGCAGCACTTGCCCATGCCCCGCGCCACCACGGCGGCGTGACTGGTCATGCCGCCCCGGGCGGTGAGGATCCCCTCGGCGACATGCATGCCGGAGATGTCTTCCGGACTGGTTTCGATGCGGCAGAGGATGACCGACTGCCCGAGATTGCTGGCGCGCTCGGCCTCAAGAGCCGAAAAGACGATCTGGCCGGAAGCGGCTCCGGGACTGGCGGGGAGGCCCACCGAAAGACGCTTGTAGGTCTCGTGCTTCAGTTTCGGGAATACCGGGTGGAGCAGCTGATCCAGCTGATCGGGCTTCACCCGCATGACGGCGGTCTTTTCGTCGATGAGTTTTTCATTCAGCAGATCCACGGCGATGCGGACGGCGGCCTGCGCGGTGCGCTTGCCGTTGCGGGTCTGGAGCATGAAGAGCTTGCCGTTTTCAATGGTGAACTCCAGGTCCTGCATGTCGCGGTAGTGGTTTTCCAGGGTGACGCGGATGGCGTCCAGCTCTTTGAAGCACTCGGGCATGGCCTCCTCGAGAGAGGGGAATTCTTTGGCCCGGCGCTCCTCCGGGATGCCCTGGGACTGGGCCCAGTTGCGGGATCCGGCCAGAGTGATCTGCTGCGGAGTGCGGATGCCGGCCACCACGTCCTCGCCCTGGGCGTTGATGAGAAATTCGCCGTAGAAGAATTCATGCTCGCCGGTGGAGGGGTCGCGGGTGAAGGCCACGCCGGTGGCGCTCCGGTTCCCGGAGTTTCCGAATACCATGGACTGCACGTTGACCGCGGTGCCCAGCAGGCCGCGGATGTCGTTGATGCGGCGGTAGTAGATGGCGCGGGGATTGTTCCAGCTGGAGAATACCGCCCGGATGCCCTGCCAGAGCTGGGTCTCGGGGGCGGTGGGAAATTCGTTGCCGGTGTGTTTCTTCACCAGTTTTTTGTACTGGGCGATCACGTTGCGCAGATCGTCGCTGGTGAGCTCGGTGTCGAGTTTCACCCGCTTTGTGGCCTTGACCGTGGCGAGGATCTCCTCGAAATCGTGATGGGGCACTCCCAGCACCACGTCGCCGTACATCTGGATGAAGCGGCGGTAGCTGTCGAGGGCGAAACGCTCATTGGAGGTGAGGCGGGCCAGGGTCTCGACGGTTTCGTCGTTGAGGCCGAGGTTCAGGATGATGTCCATCATGCCGGGCATGGAATCCGCGGCGCCGGAACGGACCGACACCAGCAGGGGATTTTCGCCCCGTCCGAAGGTTTTGCCGGTGACTTTTTCCAGATTGGCCAAAGCGGTCTTCACCGGCGCGTCAAGTTTGGCGAAGAGCTCTTTTTCACCGATGTCGTAATATTCGGCGCAGGCTTCCGTCGTGA
>JAZMZH010000189.1:0-18064 GCA_045585875.1 Victivallaceae bacterium
GTCGATGAGGATGGAGTCGATCTCGTCGACGATGGCGAAATAGTGATCCCGCTGCACCAGCTGGCCCGCGTCCCGGGCCATGCCCATGTCCCGGAGATAGTCGAATCCGAATTCGCTGTTGGTGCCGTAGGTGATGTCGCACGCGTACTGACTGCGCCGCACGTCCGGCGGCTGCATATTCTGAAGACATCCCACCGAAACCCCCAGATACCGGAGCACCGCCCCCATCCATTCCGAGTCGCGGCGGGCCAGATAATCGTTTACCGTGACCAGCTGGCAGTTGCGCCCGCAGATGCTGTTCAGATAGAGAGGCATGGTCGCCACCAGCGTCTTGCCCTCGCCGGTGGCCATTTCGGCGATGCCGCCCCGGTGCAGAACGATGCCGCCCAGCAGCTGAACGTCAAAAGGCACCATGTCCCAGGTGAGGGTCTGCCCGCAAACCTCGAACTGCTGTCCGCAGAGGCGGCGGCAGGCGTTTTTCACCACGGCGAAGGCTTCGCAGAGCATATCGTCCAGGGATTCCCCGGCGGCATACCTGGCCTTGAATTCCCCGGTCTTGGCCTTCAATTCCTCCTCGGAAAGGGCCTGATAGCTCTTTTCGAGCTCGTTGATACGCGCAACCAGCGGGCGCATCTTCCTGATGTCCCGCTGGCTTTTGGTCCCGAATATTTTTCTGAAAATCGAAGTCAACATACGATCCTCTGGCTCCCGCCCTCCGGCGGGGGGTTATTTCGACCCCGGCACGTCCAGAGGCAAACCCTTTTTGCAGAGCTCGCACTCCTCCGGAGTCCAGGTCGGCAGACTCAACTGCAGCAGGCTGGCATGAGGCACGTCAAATCGGGCCCTGCCGCCGGAACGGTCCACCAGCACGGCGGCTCCCACCACGGCGCCGCCCCTGGCGCGGACCAGATCAATGGTCTGCTGCACCCGGCCGCCCTCGGTTATGACATCCTCGGCCACCAGCACCCGTTCCCCGGGGGCGATGGAGAATCCCCGTTTCAGGACCAGCTGTCCATTTTCCTTGTCGGCGAAGATCGCCCGGCACCCCAGCGCCTTGGCCACCTCCTGCCCCACGATCAGCCCGCCGACGGCGGGGGAAATCACCACGGAGACCCGGCTTTCGGCAAACTTCTTCGCCAGCTCGGCGCAGAGACGCGACGCCAGATCGGGATATTGCAGCAGCAGGGCCGCCTGAAAAAACTGATTGCTGTGTTTGCCCGAACGGAGCTGAAAGTGCCCGTCCAGCAGGGCATGGGAATCGCGGAAAATCTGAATAATCTCGCTCTCAAGCATGATACCGACCTCGTTAAAAAAATTCAGCGAAATGTCTCCGGCGACGAAGGCTCGATCCAGAGATGAAAATCGACCTTGCGGTCGCCGTAGTTCAGAGTGATAAGGGTGTTCAGCCTGGTAAGCAGCAGAGCATAGGGGATCCTTACCTCGCCCCCGGCCACATTCACCGAGACATTGCTGTCTCCGAGAATATCCTCGGCCTGGCGGATGGCGGAAACCAGCTCCATCATGCGTCCCAGCTTCTCCCGGAGGGAAGCGTCCAGCGCATAGGTGCGGTGACACTCCGGACAAACCGCCTGAAAAGATGCCGAACGGCACTCGGAGAGATTGAACTTCACAACCCCTTCGCAGTCATCGCCGAGACAATGGAAATCGATCTGGGCCCTGGCCCCGATGGCATTAGCGTCCCTGGTCATGAGTTCACTCTTTGGTATGTTCTTGAATGAGTTTCAGGATCTGGGTCGGGCGGACCGCGTTTTCGGAGAGCGCGTCGATGAACGCGGCGTCGCGCATGCTGCGGGAAATGCTGCCCAGCAGCTGCAGATACGCCTCCTGGTCGGAATCGGCGGCGATGATGAACACCACCACCTTCACCGGCTTGTCGTCCTGCGTGTTGTAATCGGTCACCGGCTCGCCGCAGACGCCGAGCACGATCACCGGTTCGGCGATGTTGCCGACCCGGATGTGGGGCAGCGCCAGACCGTTTCCGACCCCGGTGGTCATCATGCGCTCGCGCTTCCAGACCAGACGGAAGATAAGATCCCGGTCGAGTTTTGACAGCTCGGCGGCGCGGTCGATGATCTCATCCATGATTTCAATTTTGTTTTTGCCGTGCAAAGTCACGATGGAATCTTTGCTGATGTACTTGGCGAATGACATTTTTCCCTCCGTCATAATTGGGGTTTCGGCCACGATGTCCATTTCTCTTAAGATAGCACCGACTGAAGCTTTTTTCAACCCGGCAGCGCTATTTTTCTCTTATTTTCACACCCGATCTCCCCATCCCGGACGCGGCTGCCGGGGAGAAGTCCAATTCCGGCTGCCGGAGCCTGACGGTTTCCCGTCTCCCGTCCACCCGGGAGGCGGACACCCCGATCAGCCGCACCGGCCGGATTCCGGCGGCGGTTCTGCGCAAAAGAGCGGTTCCATGGGCGAAGAGCTCCTCTTCGCCGTCAAAGGGTTCGTCCGCCGTCCTGCTCCTGGTCACCGTATCCATGTCGCCGTAGCGCACCTTGACCGTGACGGTCCGGGCCCGGAGCCGCCTCTCCCGCAGCAGGGCGGAAACCTCGCCGCAGAGTCCGCGGAGAATATCCGACAGCTTCGCCGCGTCCGAAACATCGGCGGGCAGGGTCACCTCGCGCCCGAAACTCTTGCGCCGCCACACAGGACACACCGGACGGGGATCGACGCCGCGGACAATATGATAAAACTCCTCTCCCGCCTTGCCGAAACGCAGTTTGAGATTGGCCAGATCAAAGGCCAGCAGCTCCCGACCGGTGCGCACTCCGATGCGGCGGAATTTCGCCGCCAGCGCCGGACCGACGCCGTAAAACTCCTCGATGGGCAGCGCCTTGAGAAACTCACCGGCCGATTCGGGCGTAATCACCGAGAGCCCCGCCGGCTTTTTGAGCCCGCTCGCCACCTTGGCCAGAAATTTGTTGTAGGAAACTCCGGCCGAGGCGGTCAGCCCGGTTTCCCGGTAAATTTCGCGCTGCACCTCCCGGGCCAGCCGCACCGCGGTGATTCCGCGGGATGCGCAGGTCTCGGAAACGTCCAGAAAAGCCTCGTCGATGGACATGGGCTCGACCAGAGGCGTGTATTCCAGGAAAATACTCCGGATGCGCCTCGAAATCCCCGCGTAAGTCTCCATATCCGGCTCCACGAATATCCCGCCGGGACAGAGTTTGCGGGCCGTCGCCGCGGGCTGGGCGGAGTGGATGCCCCAGGCTCTGGCTTCGTAGCTGGCAGTGCAGACCACGCCGCGATTCTCCGGGCGGCCGCCGACGATCACCGGGCGGCCGCGCCATTCGGGATGCCGCTGCTGCTCCACCGAGGCGAAAAAGGCATCCATGTCGATATGAATGATCCGGCGCGGCTCCATCTCCGGACCGTCTCAGGATTTGAACACGTCCAGGATCACCTTTTCACTGCCGAAAACGGTGAGCTGATCGCCGGTGTTGAGCACCATGTCCGGATCCCAGACCGTCTCGATGGCCCGCCCCGGCTTTTTGATGAGCATGACGATGATGTTGTAGGCGTTGCGCAGGTCCAGCTCCCGGATGGTCCGGCCGTCCATGGACTCCGGCAGCCTGACATCGGCGATGCAGGAGCCTTTGAATTCGATCATGTCCATGACGTTGTTGAGGCTCAGACGCCTGGAAAGCCGCTCCGCCACGTCCAGGTCCGGCTGAATGACCTCGTCGGCGCCGAGGCGCAGGAGGATGCGGCGCTGCATTTCGCTGTTGGCCTTCACAATGACCTTGCCCGCGCCCTCCTGCTTGGCCAGAGTCAGGGCGAGGATCGTGTCCTCGAAGTGGGAAGTCAGTCCGATGATGATGGCGTCGAACTTCTTCACATTCAGCTGGGAAATCACTTCCGGCGAACTGATGTTGGCCACAACGGCCTCGGCCACCTTGTCCTTGATCGCCTCCACCGCCTCGGGGCGGACATCCACCGCCACCACGGTGTTGCCGGCTCCGGACAACTCCACCGCCACCTCGCTGCCGAATGTGCCGAGTCCGAAAATCGCGTACGAATGTTTCATGACAGACCTTCCTCCCCGGAGCGGTTCCGGAATCCCCGCCCGCTCCTGAAAATTTTTTCAACTCCGCCGCTCAGCCGATGACCACCCTCTCCTCCGGGTAGCGGAGCACGGATTTCTTCTCCCTGCCGAAAAGGAACAAAAGCATCGTAAACGGTCCGATGCGCCCGATGAACATCAGAATGATCAGCACCAGCTTGCCGATGGCATTCACGTCTCCGCTCACGCCGGTGGAGAGCCCCACTGTGGACATGGCCGAAACCGCCTCAAAGTAAACGTGGGACGCCGATGCGCTCTCCGGCAGCTGCGGCGCCAGCAGGATCGTGCCCAGAAGCGTCAGCACGATGAACATGGTGATGATGGTGAAACTCTTCATCACCAGACGCATGGGGATCTCGCGCCGGAAAAGCGGCACCCTGCTGTTGCCCTTGATGGTGTTGATGATCGCCAGCAGCGCCAGAGCCACCGCCACCACCTTGATGCCGCCGCCGGTGGACCCGGGAGCGGCGCCGATGAACATGAGAATGATGGTGATGGTGAGCGAATTGGACGAGAGCAGTTCGGTGGGATATGTGCAGTACCCGGCCGATCTGGAGCTGACCGACTGAAAAAACGCGTCCATCCAGGTGAAGTCGCCGTTGTGCCACTCCGAAAGCATGATTCCCACCGTGCCGGCGGGGATCAGGATCATGGTCATGATCAGCACCAGCTTGCTGTGGATGCGCAGAGCCCGGTTGTCCTCCCGGAAATGAATCAGATCGAAAAAAACAAACCATCCCAGACTGCCGGCGATGATGAGCGCGCACACCCCCAGCTTGACAAAAGTGTTGACGTGCCCCAGGCTGTCGCTGAAGATGCTGAACCCGGCGTGAAAAAACGAGGAAACCGTGAAAAATACACTGCAGTATGCCGCTTCGTACCAGGGGAGCACCCGCCCGTCGCAGGGCCCGCCCAGCCAGAAAGCCAGAAACAGGATCACCAGCCCGGACCCCTCCATCAGCAGAACGAATTTCAGGATGGTGACGAGCAGATTTTCCACCATCCTCGGTGCGAAATCGTCGTTGATGACGGCCATGATCATGGTGTCCTTCACATTCATGCTCCGGCCCAGCATCGCCAGGATCGACCCGGAAAGGGTCATGATGCCCAGTCCGCCCAGATGCACCAGCAGCAGCAGGAGCAGCTGTCCGGGCAGATTGAGATCGCCGATCTCAATGGATGAGAGCCCGGTGATGCACACCGCGCTGGTGGACTGAAAAAAGGCGTCCTCCCACTCCAGCGGCTCGCCGCAGCAGCGGATGAAGGGCAGTTTGAAAAGCAGCGCGCCCGCGAAGATCATCACGATGAAGCTGCTGATGAAGTAAAGCTGACTTTTTCTGGCAAGACCGTTCGACATCACCGCACCTCGTCCACATCGACCGTCCGGTAGGAGAAGCGGTCCGTGTCCCTGTCGTAAACGATCTCCGTCATGGTGCCGTTGAGCGTGATGCTCCCGGCGGTGTTCTCGCCCCGTCCGGAGTCGTCGACCACCCGGCCCGGACGATGGACGTGTCCGCAGAGAGAGAGATCCAGCCGTCCGTCCCGGAGAGCTTCCGCGACGGCCTTTTGGCCGAACAGCCGGTGCCGCGTCCTCAGCAGAGGATGCTTCTCCAGCAGAGGATAATGGGAAACCAGTATGCGGGGTTTGCGGCGGGGTTTCCGAAGTTCCTCCAGGAGCCACTCCCGGTCAGCCCCGGTGAGAAATCCCCACGAACACAGCAGATTCGAGGGGGCGCTGGTATTCACCAGCAGCAGTTCGACCTCGCCCGCGTCCCACGCCAGCGGCAGATCGTCGAAATCCATCCGATCCTGATTCAGCCATCGGAACATCTCGCGCACCGCCGCCACGCACTTCTCCCGCTTCACATAGCAGTCGTGATTCCCGGGCATGTAAACCACCGGCACCCCGGAATTTCTCAGCGGCTCAAGGATCCGCCGGACCTTTTCGAATTCCCCGGGCTGACCGGTGCTGGTGAGATCCCCGGTGCATACCGCCAGATCCGGACGGCTCTCGAGAATGTACCTCACCCCCGCGGCAAAGCGCCCCAGATCGTGCCGGAAGCGTCTCCGGAAGGAATAGTTGAAAACCCCGACCAGACGCTTGTCGAAGTAAGCCATGAGATCCTCGGCTCCGCCTCCGGCATGGGGGTCGGAAAAATGCACGATTCTCATTGGGCCTTTTTCCACGCGACCATGTGTTGGACGATGGTTTTCCAGGTGTCCGACGGCGCGATGTTCTGCATCCAGTCGGCATACTCATGGCGGGACATCAGCGAAAAGAAGAGGGCGTTTTCGCGATCAAGTCTCTGGTCTGCGGTCCTGGCCAGAGAGGTGAGGACCGCGGGGGGGAGTTCGGCCGGATCGAGCACGGAGCGGCGGTCGGTCAGCCGATCGGTCACCCGGAATTCCCGGGCGTTGAAACCGTCGAGGCGGTAAACAGCGTCCCTGTACTCGAACTGCACCTCGGAAAAGGCGGACTCGGGCAGTCCCTCCCTTGCCACCGTGTCGAGGATATTTTTCAGATTTTCCCGATACTGATCCCGGGTTGCGAAGGCCTCCTCGGCGATCTTGAGCTTGTCGGGAGCCAGTCCGGCCATGGGCGCGGCGGCCGCGAAAAGAGTGAGGTCGCGGGTCCGGCGGTCGAACTCCCCGGCGTCGCCTCGGCCGATGGCTTCGAAAAAGGCCACGCCCGTGATCTTCAGATCGCTCTCGAGGTTTTTCATATACTCCCGGGTCTGCTCTTCCTGACGCTGTCTGGCTTCGCGGAGGGCGCGTTCGGCCTCGGCTTCGGCCTTTTTTCTGGCTTCCTCGGCCCGGGCGGCCTCGGCCCGGATATTTTCGCGCTCGGCAATGAGTTCCCGTCTGGATTTCTTCAGCTTTTCGCGGGCGGCGGGATTGCGGTGCGTCTCCTCCAGAGCGGCGTAAACGCTCCTGATTTCGTCGTTGCATCTGCGCTCCGCCGCATCCGCCGGCGCGGCGAAACGGAGGAAAAATCCGTCACAGCGCTTCAGCACTTCCTCGGGCCCGCCTTCGTTGAAAAGCGCGGTCAGCCCCCTGGCTTCTCTGAGGAAATTGGATTCCGGTCCCGCCGGCTCCGATCCGGCATCCGGCGCGGCAGACTTCCCGCCGTTCCGGGAATTGAAATAGAACACCCCTCCGGCCGCGGCGGCGATCACCAGCAGGAGCACCAGGATCAACCCGAGCCGGTTTTTGGATTTCCGCGGCGGAACTTCCGGCGCCGGCGCTTCAGTCCCGCTCTCCGCTTCCGGAATCTCCGGGGCTTCCGGTTTCTGCACCGCGACCGGCTTCGGAACCGGTTGGGGAGTCTCGGCCTCGGAAACCGGCGCCGGCCTGGGGATCTGACGCTTCGCCGCGACGGAGGGCTTCACCGGCACCTTCACGATGGCGACCCCGCCGGGAGCCGCGGCGGCCCCGGAAGCGGCGGCTCCGGCCGGAGAATTGAGATAGGCCTCCAGCACCTTTCGCAGCTCCCGGGCGTCCTTGTAGCGGTTTTCGGGATTGAGGGCCATCATTTTAAGGATGATGCGGTTCAGTTCCCGGGGCACCGCGGGATTCACCTCCGCCGGAGGCTTGAATTTGCCGGTGACGTGCTGTCTGGCGATTTCGTCGCCGTCCTTGCCCTCGTAGGGGAAGCGTCCGGTCACGAACTGATAAAAGGTGGCGCCGAGACTGTAGATGTCGCTGCGGGTGTCGATGGCGGCTCCGGTGAGCTGCTCCGGGCTGATGTACTGGGGAGTGCCGAGCACTTCGCCGGAATCGGTGACGTTGCCGGTGTCGCCGGCCTTCGAGAGTCCCAGGTCGGCCAGCTTGGCCTTGCCGCTGGTGGCGGAAACGATGATGTTGTCGGGTTTGATGTCCCGGTGGGTAAGCTTCTGCTCGTTCCACGCGGTCTCCAGGGCGCCGGCGATCTGGCAGACGACCTCGGCGGCCATCTTGAAATCCAGAACTTTCTTCTCCTTGAGGACGGTTTTCATGGTGGGGCCGTCCACATACTCCATGGCGAAATACACCAGTCCGTCGTCCTCGCCCACGGCATAGGCCTGAACGATGTTGGGATGGTTCAGCTTGGCCGCCAGACGGGCTTCCTGAATCAGTCCGGACACGAGGGTGCTGTCCTTGGCCATCTCCGGCTGCATGATCTTGAGCGCCGCCAGACGGTCCAGGGAGATCTGCCGGGCCAGATAGACGATGCCCATGCCGCCGCGGGCGATTTCGCGCTTGATGCAGAAATCTCCGCCCACCACGGCGCCCGGAGAGACTCTGCTGGTCGGCGCGAGGACTTCGGCGGAACATTTCCCGCACTTCACCTGCTTCCCGGCCTCACTGTCGGGTGCTTCCGTAACTTCCTTGCATACAGGACATTGAAAACGCATATATCACCTGAATCCCGTTTATGCCCGTCCCTTCGGCCGCAACCGATAAGCCCGATCATCCGCAGTCGGGACGGAATTTTTCATTCGTATATTTTTTCTACTATAGCATGATAATCGCTCCATTGCAACCTTTTGGACCCAAAAAAACTCTTTTTCACAACAAATTCCCGCCGCCGCCGGGCGCCGCCGGGGCTTCCCGTTTGCAAAATCCCGCGATCATGTTATATTATTCCCATATTCAAAGGCGGATATGCCGCGGGAGCGGCGGGCAAAAGCAAAGGCGGAGAATTTTGGAAAGCGGCGGTACGGACGGACAAACTGTCCTGCAACAGTTTCTGCTCCTGATTTTTCTGGTGGGGGTCAATGCATTTTTCGCCGCGTCCGAGGTGGCGCTGATTTCCCTGAAGCCCGCCGCGGTGCGCCGTCTCGCCGAAAAGGGCAGGCGGGGCCGCAGACTGGCGGCCCTGCTCAAGGACTCGGGACGTTATCTCGCCACGGTGCAGGTGGGGGTGACTTTTGCCGGATTTCTGGCCAGCGCCTTCGCCGCGGACGCTTTTGCGGAGCCTCTGACCCGCCGGCTTGTCGACGCCGGGATCGGCGTGAATTACGGCACTCTCGAAAACATCGTCATCGTATGCATCACCGTCATTCTCTCCTACATATCCCTGGTCTTCGGAGAACTTCTGCCGAAACAGCTGGCCCTGAGATACGCCGAACCGCTCAGCCTCAGAATCGCCGGCGTCATCAACCTGACCGCCCGGATCGCCGCGCCTTTCGTGTGGCTGCTCAATTCGTCGGTGAAAATGCTTCTCCGTCTGACCGGTTCCGAATCCGGCCGGCGCGAGGAAGTCACCGAGGAGGAGATCCGCATCATGGTGGACATCGGCGAGAAAAACGGCGCCATCGAAACCGACGAGCGCAAATTCATCGAAAACATCTTTGAATTCAACGACACCACCGCCGCCGAAGTCATGACTCCGCGCACGGGCATCGTCGCCGTCCCCGCCGACGCCCCGCCGGAGGAAATCGAAAAGATTTTCCTCTCAAGCGGTTTCTCGCGCCTCCCGGTCTACCGCGACTCCATCGACAACATCGTCGGACAGCTCAACTTCCGGGAATACTTCTCCGCCAGAATGACCGGCGGCGCCGCGCCGGTGCTCGAAAATCTCATCAATCCGGTCTACCTCGCCCCGGAAACCATGCGGGCGAACCTGCTCTTCCGCAACATGCAGAGCCGCAAATCCGGCATGGCCGTGATTCTCGACGAATTCGGCGGCACCTCCGGCATCGTCACCATGGAGGATCTGCTGGAGGAGATCGTCGGCAGCATCTACGACGAACTCGACCGGGGCGGCGACGAAGCCGAAGTCCTGGGGGAAAATCAATGGCGCATCGACGGCTCCCTGCGTCTGGACGAGCTGTCGGAAAAACTCGGCATCCCGGCGGTGTTTCCCGAGGAAACGGCCTGCTACGACACCGTGAGCGGTCTGATTTTCGGCATGAAAAATGAAGTCCCGGTCCCCGGCATGACCGTCACCCTGCCGGAGGCCGGTCTGACCTTCACCGTGGAATCCGTGGAAGAGCGCCGGGCAAAGGACATCAAGGTCGCCTTTCGTCCTCCGCCGCCGGAAGATCCCGCCGTGTGATCCGCGCCGCTTCACCCCGCGGCGCAGCGCACCGCGCGCCAGCACTCCTCGAGGCGGGCCGGTGAAACCTTGCACGCGGTCCTCACCTCCGGGGCGAAAACGCTGACGCAGTATTCGTCGAGCAGATGCGCGAAATTCCCGAATTCCCTCCGGTAGACGGTGCTGCATCCGCTTCCGGCGGCTTTGTCCCTGCGCTCGATCCAGGGCCGCACCAGCGCCGCCTTTTCCCGGTCCTTCAGGGGCGAATCCGCGGCCCGCGAAGCCCGAATCTCCAGCATCCTCAGCATGGCCGGAAGCCGCTCCCACGCGGCGTCGTCCCGGCGGAAATTCTCCTGAAACCGCCAATTCAAATCGGCGTCCAGCTCCGCCGCCGCCTCCGGAGAACGGCTCTCCAGACGCCGCCGCGCCGTCCGGACGGCGCTCCATCTGCGCCCGATCTCCTCCAGAGCGGCCAGTTCGCGATCCGCTTCCGCGGCCCACAGCACCGAAGCCCGCACCGACGCCTCCTCCAGCGCATCGCCGGAACGGATCTCCCAGAGAGCATCCGCTCCGCCCAGGACCTTGCGCATGGCTCCGGCAATGCACCAGTCCCGCAAGGATTCGTCCCGGAAAAGCCTTCCCACCCCCAGCTTGAAATCGTTGGAAAGCCGGAAATCCCGGCGGATCATCTTCAGAAGCCCGGCCAGCTCCCTCATGCACGCCTCCGTCACTCCGTCGGCATGACGTTCCACCGCCTCTCCGGCGTCCAGAAACAACCGCCGTTCCCCCTCGAAAAGCGCGGGAAAGGCGCTCACTCCCTGAAAGATCACTTCCCGCCGCCAGTCTCCGGAGGGCCATTCCCCGTCCGCGGAAACCGTTTTCAACTCCCGGGAGGCCGGAGCACGACAGGGCAGGACGGCGCCGGAAACATTGCCGCCGACTTCCACGGCGAAGCGCCGGACCACGACCCGGTCGCGGTTGATCTCCTCCACAGTGGGCACCAGATACGCCGGGAGACGGACGTTGATGAAATCTCCGGGCTCGAAACTCCCGCCGGTCCATTCGCACAAAAAATCCGCCAGCGCCGCGGCCAGCCCCTTCAGTTTCAGGGCCGGACGGCTCCGCACCTCCTCCGCAAAGGCGGCGGCGGTCTCCCCGACGGGATTGCAGAGGACGCGGCGGCTTTTGGGCAGAGCGCGGAGGAGGAATTCCACCTTTTCGACCAGATAGCCGGGGATGACGAATTCGGCGGCGGCGGCGGAAAAGAGCTCCCGGTCACACTCCCGCAGCAGGATGCGGATGCCGTCGGGGAGCTCGGCCTCGCCGCCGTCATCCTCCGCGGCGGCGGAAACGCCTCCGGAAAAGTGATAGAGGACGCGGCATCCGGCCGCGCCGAAGACGGCTTCGTCGGGATAATCCTCCGGCACGAAATCCGAAACGCCGGCGGGCCGCCAGCCGGGGTTGCCCGGCCAGTCCGCCGGAAGCGGTCCGGCATCCAGAAACCGCTCCAGGGATTTCACCGACATCACATCCTCCGGCAGGATCCCGTCGAAGAGCTCCTCCAGCTCATCCTCGTCCACCACCGAATCCGGGCGGCGCAGCTTCACCTCCATTTCCCGCAGTTCCCCGAGCCGCCGGAGCCAGCTTTTCACCGCCGGATGCCGGGAGCGGGCCCGTCCCCGGACCAGCGCTTCGAGGATGAAGATCCGTCTGGCTTCGGACGGATGGCTCTTGCCGTAATGCACCCGGTTTCCGGGATTGACCGCGAAGCCGAAGACGCTGACTTTTTCCCGGGCGGTGACGAACCCGGTCTCCTCGCTGAAGAGCGGATCGCTCCAGCTCCTGACGCAGAATTGCGGCGCCGCACGCTCCACCGTCCGGGCGCTGACCGCCCCGCACTCCCGGGCGAAAAGACGGCTGGTTTCCACCAGCGCGAATCCGAAAATCCACTCCGGCGGCCGGCGTTTCTTCACCGCCAGATCCGAGCCCGGGAAAATGAAAAAACTCTTGCCGCCGACGCCCCGGTAGCATTTCTTCTCGTCATCCCACACCCCGAAACGACGGGGCACTCCGGAGAGGATGGCCGCGTGCAGATCGTCCCTCACCACCTTTTCCGGATCGAAGTCATCGGAGGGCACCCGGAAGAATTCCGCCAGATCCAGATACTGATTTCGCCACTCCCGGACCCGCCGGTAGTTGAGAAAGATGCTCTGGCACTTCTTCCGCAGCGCGGTGTTCGACTGGTCCGCGCCTGCCGGAAAGAGATAACGCCAGCACCGGAGCATCCCGATATAGTCGCTCTCCGGGTCGGCGAAACGCTTCCACGCCGCGTCCGCCTGCGCCCGCTGATCCATGGGCCGCTCCCGCACCGGCCTCATCCCCAGCAGCGCCACCACCGGCAGCGCCTCCGGCAGCACCCGGAATTTCTCCGCCGCAAAGGCCATCTTGCCGAGCGCCGGATCCAGTCCCGAGGCCGCGATCCGCCGCCCGTCGGCGGTCAGACGCCCGTCGCCGTCCACGGCCCCCAGATCCCGCAGCGTCCGGCGGCCCTCCCGCAGTCCGGCGGGGTCGGGAGGGTCCAGAAAAGGAAACTTCTCCGGCGGCGGCAGTTCCAGCGCCGCCATCTCGAGAATCACCCCGGCCAGGGCGCTGCGCTGCAATTCGCAGTCGGTGAATTCCGGCGCGGAAGCCAGTTCGTCCTCGCCGCACAGATGCACGCACACCCCGTCGGCCAGACGCCCGGCCCGCCCCCGGCGCTGCCGGGCCGCCGCCCGGGAGACGCGTTCATTGGTCAGCTCCTGGATCCCGGTGCGGGGATTGTAGCGGGAGAGTTTCACCAGATTGGAGTCGATGACGAAATCGATGCCCGGGATGGTGATGGAGGTCTCGGCCACGTTGGTGGCCACCACGATCCGGCGGCAGGGGCCCTTCCGGAAGATGCGGTGCTGTTCGCTCAGACTCATTCTGCCGTAAAGGGGCATGATCTCGGTCCGCGGGAAATTCATCCCCTCCAGAGTTTCGGAAACGTCGCGGATCTCCCGTTCGCCGGGGAGAAAGACCAGGATGTCCCCGCGGCTGTCGTATTCGCCGAGGAACTTCACCGCCCTGCCCACATGCTCCGGCAGTTCCTCGTCCCCCTCGGGGGGCAGAAAAACGTCGTCGATATGGTGGGCCCGCCCCTCGACCCTTATGATCGGGGCGTTTCCGAAAAATGCGGCGAACTTCTCCGCGTCCAGCGTGGCCGACGACACCGCCACCCGCAGATCCCGCCGCCGGGAGAGGATGTTTTTCAGACATCCGCACAAAAAGTCGATATTCAGGGTGCGCTCGTGGGCCTCGTCCACGATGAGGGCCGAGTAGCGCTTCAGGAGGGGGTCCCGCCGCAGCTCCGCCAGCGGGATGCCGTCGGTCATGAATTTCAGCCGGGTGACGCCCCGGGCGGTGACATTCTCGCCGCGCACCTGATAGCCGACCGCACCGCCCACCGGAGAACCGGTTTCGGCGGCCACCCGTCCGCACATGGCGGCGGCGGCCAGGCGTCTCGGCTGAGTGCAGCCGACCATGCCGGGCAGTTCCTCTCGCGCGACCATTTCGAGGGCGAGTTTCGGGAGCTGGGTGGTTTTTCCGGAGCCGGTTTCGCCGCAGACGACGATGACCTGCGAGCGGCTCCACGCCTCCCGGATCTCGGGGATGCGGGCGCCCACCGGCAGGTTGGACGGATATTCGATTTTGAAATTTTCGGGCAACATCCCTATAATATAGCAGTTTTTTGAATATTTGCGCATTGTTAAACTTGTCAAACGGCAAATATGGTGTATTTTTATGTCACGTTTAATTTCGGAGGTTTTATGGCCAAAAGACAATACATCGTCGGCATCGGAGAGATTCTGTGGGACAACTTCGACGGATGCAGCCGTCTCGGAGGAGCCTCGGCCAATTTCGCGTACCACGTCCGCTGTCAGGGCGGGCGGAGCGCCATCGCCAGTGCCGTCGGCGACGACGCGGAGGGCAGAAAGGCGGTGGCGGAGATGGCCGCCAGAGGCGTGGAAACCTCTTTCGTCCAAACCGTCTCCGACGCGCCCACCGGGTCCACCGTCGTGAGCTTCGCGGACAACCTCCCGCAATACGAGATCTCCGATCCCTCCGCATGGGATTTTCTCCGCTGGGACGAACAGCTGGAGCAGCTGGCGGAGCAGACTCACGCGGTGGCCTTCGGCACGCTGGCCCAGCGCTCCCCCGGGAGCCGGGAGGCCATCCGCCGCTTTGTGAATTCCCTCCCCGCCAAGTGTCCCAAGGTGCTGGATCTGAATCTCCGCCCCGGCATGCACGACAAAAACCTCATCGTGGAATCCATGTGCATGGCCAACATCCTCAAACTCAACGAGTCGGAAATGAACTACTGCCGGAAGCTCCTCAGCCTCACCGGAGCCCCCGCCGAGGGCGCCTACACCATGATCGAGCGCTACCAGCTGGCGGCGGTGATCATCACCAAGGGCCCCAAGGGCGTGAGCTACTACGATAAGGAAATATGCTTCGACCAGCCGAATCCGGACCGGGATATGGAGATCGTGAACACCATCGGATGCGGCGACGCTTTTCTGGCCGCGTTTCTCACCGCCCGAATGTTCGGACACGATCCCGAAGCCTCCGCGGGACACGCCCAGAACGTCGCCACCTATGTGGCCGCCTGTCCCGACGCCATGCCGGAAATCCCCGAAGAACTCCAAGTCTGGAGAGCCGAACGATGAACGAACACAACTTTTACATCACCACCCCCATCTACTATGTCAATGACAAGCCTCACATCGGCCACGCCTACACCACCGTGCTGGCCGACGTGCTGGCGAGATGCCACCGCTCGCTGGGCGAGGAAACCTTTTTCATGACCGGCACCGACGAGCACGGCCAGAAGGTGCAAAAAGCCGCGGCCGAGCGCAACATGACGCCCCAGCAGCAGGCCGACGCCACCGTGCCGCGCTTTCAGGAACTCTGGAAGCGCCTGGGCATCGGCTTCGACCGCTTCATCCGCACCACTCAGGATTTTCACAAGACCGTGGTGCGCAAGGTGCTGGACGACCTCTACCGGCGGGATCTCATCTACAAGGCCGAATATTCCGGGCGCTACTGCGTGCCCTGCGAACGCTTCTTCACCGAAAAGGACCTGATCGACGGCAAGTGCCCGGAGTGCGGCCGCGAAACCGGTGAAATCGTCGAGTCCAACTATTTCTTCCGGATGAGCCGCTATCAGGAGTGGCTGATCGACTACATCAAGACCCACCCCGATTTCATCCAGCCCGCCTTTCGGGCCAACGAGACCCTGGGATTTCTGAAACAGCCCCTGGGCGACCTCTGCATCAGCCGCCCCAAATCCCGGCTCAGCTGGGGCATCGAGCTGCCCTTCGACCCCGATTACGTCTGCTACGTGTGGTTCGACGCCCTCATCAACTACATCTCCGGAGTCGGCTATCTCCAGAACGACGCCGATTTCGAAAAATGGTGGCCCGCCAGCTACCACCTCATCGGCAAGGACATCCTCACCACCCACACCGTGTACTGGCCCACCATGCTCCGCGCCATGAATCTGCCCATGCCCAAAACCATCTTCGCCCACGGCTGGTGGCTCACCGGACGGGACAAGATGTCCAAATCCAAGGGCAACGTCATCAACCCCATGGACATGATCGACCTGGCCGGAGTGGACGCATTCCGCTATCACCTCATGGCGGAGATGAGCCCCGGGGCCGACGCCAGTTTCACCGAGGAGGGCTTCATCACCCGCTACAACAGCGACCTGGCCAACGATCTGGGGAACCTCTCCAGCCGGGTCATCAAGCTGGTGGAGCGCTTCGCCGACGGGGTCATTCCGGCGCCGGGAGAATTTCAGGAGACGGATTTCGAGCTTCTGGAGTGCGTCCGCGAAGCGGTTCAGCTGATGCCGGAGGCGATCCGGGAGCTGAAGCTGGACCGGGGCATCGCCGGCGCCATGAACGCCGTCCGCGCCGGAAACCGCTACCTGGAGAAAACCGCCCCCTGGGCGCTGGCCAAGAGCGGCGACACCGGGCGCATGGCCACCATCCTCTGGTGCTGCGCCGAAAGTCTGCGGCTGATTTCCGCACTCCTGCATCCCATCATGCCGGAAAAGATGACCGAGCTCAGGAAACTCATCGGACTGGATGACGATTCCGCCGCCAGTTGCTCCATGTCCGGCCTCACCGCGGATCCCGAAATCCTCGCGGGGCGCAAGGTTCACGCCACCGGCGGCCTCTTCCCCCGCATCGAGAAAAAGTCCGAAACGGCCTGCGCGGCCGCGCCCGCGCCCGCGGCCAAAGCCGCGCCGCAGCCCGCGCCGGAAACCGGGACCGTAACCTTTGAGGATTTCGGCCGTCTCGATCTCCGCACCGCGCTGGTGGTCGCCGCGGAAAAGGTGCCGGATACGGCAAAACTGCTGAAGCTCACCATCCGTCTGGAGGGGGAGGAGCGCACCATCGTCTCCGGCATCGCCGGAAACTACACTCCGGAACAGATGATCGGCAAGACGGTCATCGTCGTCGCCAACCTCGCTCCGGCCAAGATTCGCGGCATCCGCTCCGAAGGGATGCTGCTCGCCTGCGGCGACGGACAGACTCTGCGTCTGCTCACCACCGACGGTCCGGCCGCTCCCGGCATCCGCGTCGGCTGAACCGGGTCCCGCCGCCGCCAACGCACTCCCGGGACGCAGGCCGTTGATCGGGAGCAGGCGGCGCTGTGAGCGACGCTCCGCCGCTTTCCGCCTGTTCGGCCTGTCCGGCCCGTACGGTCTATTCGACGCACATCGTCGCCGCGCACCCGGAGCGGATTTTTCCGCACGGCCCTTGCAATGACGGCGAAGAGGTGTATATTACTCTTTCACAACCTCTCAACCCTCACCGTCAACCCCCGCAGGAGCACCTATGAACGACCGTTTCGGCATTTCCGACGCACTCTCAACTTTTCCCGGCACTCTCGTCAACGGCTTCATGGCCGGCATCTTCATCGGCATCGCCGGTACGGTCTTCCTGGCGGTGCCCTCTCCGGAACTGGGGGCATTTCTCTTCGGCTTCGGCCTGCTGACCATCCTGAGCTATCAGTTCAAACTCTACACCGGCGTCGTGGGCTATCTGGCCAACCAGGGCGTCCGCTTCCCGGGGTATCTGGTGACGCTGGCCGGAGTATGGCTCGGCAATCTGGCCGGATGCTTCACCCTGGGCTGCCTGGTGCGCGCAAGCCGCATCGTCCGCGGCGCCGCCTTTCTGCCCCGGGTCGAGAAGATGTGCGCGGCCAAGCTGGCGGACAACTTCCCCAGTCTCCTGATCCTCTCCTTCCTCTGCGGCATCCTCATGTACATCGCCGCCGAAACCTTCCGGCGCAAAGAACTGCACGGCGTGGTACGGACGGTGACGGTCTTTCTCTGCGTGGCCATCTTTATCCTGAGCGGCTGCGAACACAGCATCGCGGGCATGTACTACTTTTCCGCGGCCGGGATGTGGAGCCGGGAATCCCTGCTCTGCGTGGGCGTCATGACTCTGGGCAATTCCCTGGGCGGGATGCTGGTGCCGACGGCGGACAAACTGCGCCCGGCGATGACTCTCTGAAAACCGCCGCCGCCCCCGAAACGAAAAACGGCCGCGCCGGATTTTGCTCCGACGCGGCCGGGACCGTCGTCCGCCGGGATTTCTGAAGTCGGGACTCCCCCCTCTAAAAAAGTCCTGACTGCACTCCTCTTCCGACAGGCGGCAGGTCCGTGCGGCTGTCACCGCCGCGGGTGTCCGGGCATCACCCCGGAATGACGGTCCGGCGCCGGGCGAAGCGCCGGGCCGCCACTGGCGATGCCGCACGGGCCGCGGCATCGCCGGTTCTCCTCCCCGTCAATGCATACCATAATGTTTCGGGGAGAATCCGTCAAATTTTTTTCGGCCCGGAGAGGCGTTTTTCGA
>JAZMZH010000190.1:0-5703 GCA_045585875.1 Victivallaceae bacterium
GACAAGTCGCCCCATGAAGCGCTTTGCGGCGACGCCGCAAAGCATGAAGCGAAGCCTTGGCAGGCTTCATTGACCATTTTTTGCCTTTTTTGCGAAAAAAGGCAAAAAAATGGTCGGGATAGAGAGATTCGAACTCTCGACCTTTTGACCCCCAGTCAAACGCGCTAGACCAGGCTGCGCTATATCCCGACTTCGCTTCTTAATATATCGCATTTTTCTCATCTTGCAAATAAATATGGCCACTTTTTGCTCAAAAAACTTGTTTTTTACCCCCGTTGGGTGTATCTTATTTTGACACAATCCCAACAAACATGAGGTGGATGATGAATATTGCTTTTATCGGAGCCGGTAAAATGGCTTCCGCGCTCGCTGCAGGTTTCATCCGCAGCGGATGCCGCCCCGAATCCATCTGCGCCTACGATCCCGTCCCCGGTGCGAGAGCCTCTTTTGAAAAACTTACCGGCGCCCGTACCGTCGCCGCTCCCGGCGAACTCCGCGCCGACTGCTTCGTCGTCGCGGTGAAACCCCAGCATCTGAGCGGAGCCTTCGACGGCGTGAACGCTGCCGGCGCACTCGTCATTTCCATCGTCGCCGGAGCTTCCATGGAAAAAATCCGCCTCCTCTCCGGTTCCCGCTCCGTCGTTCGGGTCATGCCCAACACGCCCGCTCTGGTCGGCGCCGCCGCCGGAGCTTATGCCGCCACCGGCGAGGTTTCGACGGAACAACTGGCCGCGGTGGACGAACTCCTGAAAGGCTGCGGGAAATTTTTCCGGCTCGCCGAATCCCAGCTCGACGCCGTGACCGGACTCTCCGGTTCCGGCCCGGCTTATGTATTTCTCTTCATCCAGGCGCTTGCCGACGGAGGCGTCGCCGCCGGACTGCCCCGTCAGGCGGCTCTGGAGCTGGCGGTCGCCACCGTCGCCGGGTCCGCCCGTCTGGTTGCAGAAACCGGCATGCACCCCATCGCTTTGGCTGATCAGGTCATGTCTCCGGGAGGCACCACCGCCTGCGGCGTGATGACCCTGAACCGGGCCGCTTTTCAGGCCGCCTGCGCCGATGCCGTCATCGCGGCGGCCGCAAAATCGGCGGAACTGGGAAAGGACCGGTGAGCGATGGCGCGGACGATTGATCTGACCGGCAGGCTGTCCGTGGTGATGCCGGTTTACAATGAAGAGTCCACGATCCGGGGGATTGTCAATCGGGTGCTGGAGCAGCCGGAAGTCGGCGAGCTGATCGTCGTCAACGATGCCAGCCGGGACAATTCCTGGGAAATGCTCCAGATATTCCGCGACGACCCCAGGGTGAAGCTCGTCAATCAGCCGGAGAATCGCGGGAAGGGCGCCGCCGTGACCCGCGGATTTGCCGAGGCTTCCCGGGATTTCGTCATCGTGCAGGACGCCGACAACGAGTATGATCCCGCCGAGTATCCGACGGTGATCGAGCCTCTGGCGCTGGATCGGGCCGACGTGGTTTACGGTTCTCGCTTCATGGGCACTCCCGGCATGGTGAGATATTTCCGGCACGAGATGGGAAACAAATTTCTCACGCTCCTGTCGAATTTCGCCACCGATCTGCACGTTTCGGACATGGAGACCTGCTACAAGGCGTTCAAGCGCCGGATCATCCAGAACATCAACCTGGAGTCCCGGAGATTCGGCATCGAAGTCGAGATCACCGCCAAGGTGGCGGCCTGCCGCTGTCTGCGGATCTGGCAGGTGCCCATCTCCTATTATCCCCGCAATTACCGGGACGGCAAGAAGATCACCTGGCGGGACGGCCTGGCGGCCATGTGGCATATTTTCCGCTTCAACGTCCTGGCCGACTACCGGAAATTTTACGTCCGGGACTGGGAATCCCTGCTGGCCGAGATCAAAACAGCCGAGGCTTCCGCAGATGAGTGACGGATGTTCCGGCGGTCGCGATTACGAGGCTGAAATCGCCGATCTCAGGGAGAAACTCAGGAATTTCGAGACCCTCAAGCTGAAGTTCGGCGACATCAATCTCAAGATGTGGGAACTTAAGGAGGCGCTGGAGGCCGCTCAGGAAAAAAACGAGCTTCTGCTGCGGAACATCCTCCCCGAGCGGGTGATCGCCGACCTCCGGGAAAATGGCCGCAGCGCGCCGGAATACTTTGAAAACGTCACCGTGTTCTTTTCCGACATCGCCGGTTTCACGGAGAAATCCTCCCGCATGGCCCCGGTGCGCCTCATTGAGGAGCTCAACAGCATATTCGGCGAATTCGACCGCATCTTCGCCGCCAACAGGTGTATGCGCATCAAGACCGTGGGCGACGCCTATCTGGGCGTTTCCGGTCTGCCGGAGCCGGACGGAAATCACGCCCGCAACATTCTTGCCGCCGCGGTTTCGGCCATGCGTTTCGTGGCGGAGCGGAACCGCAAGGCCGCCGCCGGCGGGTGTATGGCCTGGGAGATGCGCATGGGGATTCATACCGGCGGCGTGGTGGGCGGCATCGTCGGCATTGAAAAATACATCTATGATGTTTTCGGCGACGCGGTGAATACCGCCAGCCGCCTGGAAGACGCCGCCGAACCCATGACCATCAATCTCTCGCGGGCTGTGGTGGATGCGGCGGGGGCGGATTGCGGCTTCCGATTCGTGCCGCGGGGAGGGCGGCGCGTCAAGGGCAAGGGCATGATGGAGATGTTCTTTCTGGACTGGCGGGAGGAGGAATCCTGAAGCGCGGAGGCGGCGAAATCACGGGGAGCATCCGGCTGGATAAGTTTCTCGCCGATTCCAGCGGCTTCAGCCGCAGGGAGGTCCGCGCCCGGATCCGTTCCGGCGCGGTGACGGTGGACGGAGCGGTGATCCGCGCACCGGAGCGGAAGATTTCCCTCTCGGCCTGCGTGGAAGTCAACGGAGGGCGGATCGTTTACCGCCGGTACATTTATCTGATGCTCAACAAACCCGCCGGATATGTGAGCGCCGTCCGGGACGAACGGGAGCGGGTGGTGACCGATCTGGTGCCGGAGTGCTGGCGGCACTTCCGGGTTTTTCCGGTGGGCCGTCTGGACAAGGACACGGAGGGGCTGCTGCTGCTGACCAACGACGGGCGCTTCGACCACGCGGTCATGTCGCCCCGCCGCGAGATTGCCAAGAGTTATCTGGCGAGGCTGGCTTTTCCGGCGGTCCCGGAGGATGTGGAAATCTTCCGTTCGGGGATGGATCTGGGGGACTTCACCGCCAAGCCGGCCGTGCTGGAGATCACCGCCGATCCGTGCGTGGTCCGGGTGGTGATCCGCGAGGGCAAATATCATCAGGTGAAGCGCATGTGCGAGCGCATCGGCAAGCCGGTGGTTTCCCTGCGGCGGGAGGCCGTCGGCGGTCTGCGGCTGGACGAATCCCTGCCGCCCGGCGCCGTGCGGGAACTCACGGAGGCGGATTTCGCCGCCCTCGGCGTGGAGATCCCGGAACCGGCGGAACCATAAAACGCCCGGCGGCCGCGGGAGCGCGTCGGGCGTATTTCCGGGCTGTTCCGGAGGGCTTCGGGGAACGGATTTACTCTGCGGCGGCCGGGATGAAGCTCTTCATTTTTTCCAGCAGGGTTTCCGTGGTGAGGTCCCGGGTGTTGGGGATATTGCCCAGGACCCGTCCCTGGCTGTCCAGGACGTACATCGTGGGATAGCCGGAGACGCGATACTGACGCTGGAGTTTCAGGAGGGCCTCCTTTTGCGCCGCCGGGAGTTTGTCCGGGGCGGAGTAGTCGAGCATCAGCAGCACGGCAAATTCCGAAGCTTTTTCCGTGAAGTCGTCTTTGCTGAGGACTTTTTCCTCGAGGATGCGGCAGAATCCGCACCACTCGGGGGCGGTGAAAAGCGCGAAAATCACCTTATTTTCCTCTTTGGCCCGGCTGAGGGCCTCCTCCATGGAATCCGTCCACGGCGCAGGCACCGAAGCCGTTTCCGCCCGGGGCGTTGCTTCGGCCGGAGCCTCCGGGAGCTTCTTCTCCTCCGAATCGCTGCAGGCTGCGAATACGACCGCAACGGCGGTCATGACGGCGAAAATGAGCAGTTTTTTCATCGGTTTCTCCTTATTGAACGGTGTTTTGCGGGGCTCGCTCCGCCTCCTGCTTCAACATACTCCGGGAAATAAAAAATGCAAGGCCGGAAATGATTTTTTTCAAAGTTATTTGCTTTCGGCGCGAGTACGGTGTACATTATAGACCATTATGAGAACATTGAATCTTTATGTCGCCAGGGCTTTTCTCACAACGTTCGCGATGTCCATCGTCGTCCTGACTTTCGCCATGCTGGGAGGGCGGCTGGTGCAGGTGATCGACAAGCTGGCGGAGGGAATTCCCTTTTCCAGTTTTCTGTGGTTTGTTGCATATACCATGCCGGTGGTGCTCTGCTTCACCGTGCCGCTGGCGGTCATGGTGGCGGTGGTGATGGTATTCGGGAGGCTCTCGGCGGACAGCGAAATCACCGCCATGCGCGCCTGCGGGATCTCCATCATTCAGATCGTTTCGCCGATCCTGCTCCTCACCTTCTTGCTTACCGGGTTATGCTGCTGGCTGCAGCTGGAGGTGGGGCCCCCGGCGCTGGAAAAAGCCCGCCGCACCATAAGCAATGCTCTGATCGACAAGCCGCTGGCGATCTTCACCCCCGGCAAGCAGGTGGTGTTCGACAACAACAAGATCATTTACATCGACAACAAATCCGGCGACAACGAACTCCGGGGCGTCCAGATCTTCGAGGTGGAGCAGGCTTCGCGGAACGAAGTGAACATCCGCCGGGACATTTCCGCGGCCACCGGATTTCTGCGGGTGGACGAGGAGGCAAAAATCCTCACGGTGGAACTGCACAACTGCACCATCACCGACCGGGCGGGAATGACCGGCAAATCCACGGTGATGCTGGATTCTCTCTCCATCGACATCGACTACGGCAAGGAGATGAACGCGGTCAAACTGAGCAAACGTCCCAAATTCATGACTACCGCCGAACTCCTTGCCTTTATCCGCCTGAATATCGAGCTGGGACAGCCGACGGTGGAGATGGAGATCGAGCTTAACCAGCGCATCGCTTTCGGCCTTTCCCCCATCGCGTTTCTCCTCTTCGGGCTGCCGCTGGCGATTCAGACCAGCCGCCGGGAGACCTCCATCGGACTGTTTCTGAGCGTGATCCTGGCGGGGGGATTTTTCCTCTCGGTGACGATCTGCGAGAGTCTGGGCAGTTATCCCCGGCTCTATCCCCAGTATCTGCTCTGGCTGCCGACGCTGATCTATCAGATCGGCGGCAGCGTGATGATCTACCGCATATCCAGACGATAACCCCGGAGAATACGCCGTGAAAGGACTGATTTTATCCGTGCTCCTCCTGTGCGTGCTCCTGATCGTCGGCATTTTCGCCTGCGACCGGGTGTTTTTCCGCATGGGCGAGGTGATGGAGCGTCTCGACCGCATCGAGCGCAGACTGGCCGACGGCGTGCCCGCGGTCCGGGCGTCGGGGAGCAAGGCTATGGCGGCGGAGGGGGTGTTTGCCAATGCCGAATACTTCGACCCCCGGCGCGAATACGACGGCGTGCTGACGCTGGCGGTCGGGGCGGATGTGCCGAATCTGAATATGCTGACCTCCAGCGAAGCCGGGGCCAGCGCCGTCTTCGGATTCTGCACGCACACTCTGGGGGAGCGCAACTGGGGCGACCTCACCCGTTTCGAGCCGGTGCTGGCGGAATCCTGGAGCG
>JAZMZH010000191.1:0-10456 GCA_045585875.1 Victivallaceae bacterium
CTTCCGGTCTTTGCGGTGACGGCGGACACGGAGTTTCAGAGGGACGTGCGAAACGGGCTCTTCACCGGCATCCTCCTCAAACCGCTGACCTACGACAAACTCGCGGAGGCGTTTGCCGCGGCGGATCGTATAGGAAATACATTGCTCTCCGGTGAAAATCACCGGAATTGAGCGGAGACTCCGCGCCTGTATTCTCCTGTCTTTCAAACGCTCCGATCGCGGAGGCCGGCGCCGCCGCGTTCATCGCGCCTCCGGAGGACGGGGTCAGTCCGAATAGGAACCGCGCAGATGGCGGATCACGAGTCTCTTCCCGAGCTCCTCGGGCGATTCGGCGCTCTCGGTCCGGAAAGTCAGATCCCGCGGACGGTCCGGCAGCAGCGTGAAGCTGTTGTCGGAAAATACCGCCTGAACCCCCGAGAATTCGGCAAAGACGTAAAACGCCGGTTTGTCCGCGGAGAGTTCCAGGTGCATGACGCCGGCTCCGTCGCGGCGGATCCTTGAGCGGATGGCCGGGTCCGGCAGCTGATATTCCCTGTATTTGGCAAGAAAGCACTCGTTGCGGTACTGAATCTCCTGCCCGCCGCTCTCCCCGAGGAATTCCAGATACAGGAAATCCTCCGTCGGAGCGTCGGAGAGTTCCCGCACCGGGATGGTTTCCAGAGTCGCGGCGGCGCCGGGGGCGAGGTCGACGGCAAGTTTTCTCTGCGACCGGAGTTCGCCGGTGATCCGGCGCACCGAGAGCGTCAGTTCGCCGCGAACCGCCTCCCGGAGATCGCTGGACATGCGGAGCTCGACGGTTTCGGGAGTTTTGCGGATCGCCGCGGCGATGACCGGGGCGTAAAATCTCTTCGCATGATAATGCAGCTGTTTCCAGCCGCCGAAATAGTCCAGACTCGACCAGGACACCACCGGCCAGTTGTCATTCAGCTGCCAGTAGATGGTGCCCATGCAGACCGGCTTCAGGGTGCGCCAGAATTCGACTCCGCTTTTGATCGCGACCGCCTGCTGGACCTGGCTCAGGTAGATGAAATTCTCGAAGGTCGAGGGCATGCGGAAATACCGGGTGAAGCGCTCCACGATCCTGGCATTTCCCGACAGGCAGCGCTGATGATGCTCCATCACCGGGGAGGTCACGTTGCGCTGCCCCGCCGGAGTGAAGGAATCCACCGTGTTCTGGGTCGGAAACGCCTGAAATCCGAATTCGGAGCAGAAGCGCGGCGCCAGATCGTAGTACGCCTCGAAATCCAGCCCGCCGAACCAGATTTTCCAGTAATGCATGTCGCCCTTGCTGTCGTCATCCCAGCCGGTGATGTCCTCCCGGCTGTTGCAGGGGCTGGTGGGCCAGAATACTCTGGTGTCGTCCGCCGCCGTCACGGCTCTGCCCACCGCCTGGTTGAAGCGGTCGTAATTCAGCGCCAGCGGCAGCTCCTTTTGTCCGATTTCATAGCTCAGGAAACCGCCGCACTCGTTGTCTCCGCACCAGAGTGCGATGCAGGCGTGATCGCGCAGACGCTTGACCTGATAATTGATCTCCCTGCCGATCAGATCCAGGAAATCATCCGTGGCGGGGTACTGCGCGCAGGCGAACATGCAGTCGTGCCAGAGCAGGATGCCCTTTTCGTCGCAGAGTTCGTAAAAATCCTCGTTTTCGTACAGACCGCCGCCCCACACCCGCAGGGTGTTCATGTTCGCCGCCGCGACATCGGAGAGCAGACGGTCGTAGCGTTCCCGGGTGAAGGTCTGCGGCCGGGAGTCCATCGGGATCCAGTCCGCGCCCTTGGCAAATATTCTGATGCCGTTGACTTCGAAATAGAGGCAGATGCCGTGTTCATCGGGATGGGTTACGGTTTTCAGATCCCGCAGTCCGATTTTTTTCCGGACGGCGCAGGAATCCGCCTCGACGGAGAGGTCGTACAGGAATTGCGCGCCGTAACCGGCCGGGTACCAGAGGGTCGGGTTTTTTACGGTAAAGGCGGTTTCGACCGTGTTCATCCCCCGGCGCACTTCCGCGGAGACGGCGTTCACGGTTCCGTCAAAGGTGAATTTCACCTCCTGGACGCCGTCAAAGTCGGAATCAATTTCCGCCGTGACTTTAAGGACGCACTCGCCCGCCGAATGGCTCTGGACCGTATAGACGTGTTCGATCCGGACGCCCTCGGAACCCTCCAGACGGACCGCTCCGTACATGCCGCTGACCGGGACGCAGACGCCCCAGTCCCAGCCGCCCTGACATTGGATTTTGCGCACCAGATTGATATACGGCATGTGCCGCATCTGGTCTTTGACGCCGATTTTCAGGGAACTTTTTTCCTCTTCCGCGGCGGTGTATTTTTCGACGGCGGTGATGACCGCTTCAATGGTATTGGTCCCCTCGTGCAGAAGCTCTTTCACATCCTCGCGGATGCGGAGAAACATGTCGCGGCCCCGGGCGGCGGTCCGCCCGTTGATCCGGATCTCACCCACCGTGTCCAGGGAGTCGATATTGAGCCAGATGCGTTTCTGCTGCAGGAATTCCCGGCTGACTTCAAATTTGCGCTTCCAGCTCCAGTCGTAATCCCGGATCCACTGGATTTCGTTTTCATTGCAGGCGATGCAGGGATCGGGGATGAGGCCGGCGTCCAGCAGGGCCGTGCAGTTTTCACCGGGGATCCGGGCCGGAATTGCCCGGAATCCGTCCTTGCTGCAGGTGAGCGACCAGACTCCGGCGAGATCGATTTGCGGCATTTCTCGTGCTCCTGTTTCATTTTTGCGTTTGCGATAATATACTCTGCCTTTTCGTGAAAACAACTGTCTTTGTTTGAAAGGATGCCATATTGGTAATAAACAAAAAGCGATATGTTTCTGAAAAAGATCCGTTTTTCCGACAATGCCGCCCCGTGCCGGGGGATTCTGTCATTTCCGCTCTCCGGACTGAAGCGCCCGTTTTTACTCGGAAACGCCCCGGCAATGGCTGACCGCCCTCATCCGGAGCGTCAGAAGAGTTTCAGGGGGCAGTCGCTGAAGACCTTTACGCCGGAAGCGCGAAGCTCCCGCAGCACGGCACGGTTTTCCGCGGTTTCCACGGTGAAGAGCGCCTCGATCCGGTCCGGTGATTGCGTCCGTTCAAGCCTTTTCCGCCAGGCGCCGCCATTGGGCCAGGTGGCGTTCGGCCAGATTTTTCACGGAAGACCGCTTCGGGACATTCAAAATTTCGCTATCAAAGGTGTCGTTTAAGGGTTCGATGAGCGTTCCTTTCAGATTGCGTTGGCCGGCCATGATGCCTGCGATGCCTCCCGCCGTGGCGGCCGCGCTGTCCGTGTCGTAGCAGGCCATCACGGCATTGCAAATTGCCCGGTCCGGGTCCCCCTTGGCGAAATACACCGCGGACAGCGTCGCGATGACATTGGGCACGGCGTGGACGATGTGCATCCCGTTGTAGCGCCTGTCCATCTCCTCCGCCCAGGAGAGGAAATCCGAAAAAGCGGGCATGGTCCGGCGCATCCAGCGGACTTCCTCGGCCAGGCGGCAATTCCCGGGGATCTCTCCGAGCGCGATGTCGAGTATCTCATCGTAGTCCTGCGTCACAAAAGCGGCCGCCTCCGCTGCGGCGATGAGCATTTCGCCGTAGATGCCGTTGGCCCGATGGGTCCAGTGGGCGTCCTCCCAGGCGAGGCGGGCGGCAACTTCCGGCATCCCCGCGCAGGCGAAGCCGAAGCCGTCGGCGCGGTTGACGGCGCCGACCCATTCCCGGTAGGGGTTGTTGTAGCCGGAGGTGAATTCGGGAGTGGCGAAATCCGTCACATGCTCCGGAGGATAGACCCACATGCCTGATTTCATGTTGAAGTTGAGCAGCGCCTGAAGCTCCGCCGTGCAGACCTGCCGCATGGGCAGGTGACAGTTCCAGAAGTTCGCCACCTGCCACCACTGGAAATCCGGTCCGAACTCCTCGAGGATCATCAGATTGATCAGGGTCAGGCGGGTGTCGTCATCCGACATGGCGTACTTCACGTTTCCCCGGAAAGAGGACGGGAGGTCCGACAGCCAATAGTGTTCCGGCCACAAACTCCGGTCCGTCATTTCAAAATAGTCCCTCAGCGGCCATTCGCCGCGCGGCTCCAAATAACCCCGCATGACGGCCCGTCCATGCAGGGGCGAACCGGCGGCAATTCCCTTGTCCCCCGAACTGCTTGCCGCCATGCTCTCCACCGGGATGCCGAGGACGTTGCCGGCCAGACGCAGAGACCAGCCTCCGTGGATGCGGTCGAGCAACTCACTTTCTTTCACGTCGGAGCGGAAATCCCGACGCTCCCGACGGGGACGGGCAGCGCGGATCTCCTCCAGGTCGTAGGGCTGATCGTAATGAAAATCGGCCCGCTGCGGAAGTTCCTGGAGGTACTTGTGCATCTCCCAAAGCAGATTCTCCGGATAGACCTCAAAACGGTGCAGTCCGCGGATCAGTTCCATGACGTTCGCCGGGACGTCGGCCCCCTCGTATTCGCGCGCCTGAACCTCTTCGCGAAGCCGGGAAGAGTGAAAGTCGCAGCCCGTGGGCCAGATTTTTTCTACGTTGCTGAAAGTCTTCATGGTTTTTTCCTTATTGGTATTGTTTTTGCCTCACATTCCGGAGGTTTGGAGGATTAATATAACCGACCGTCGGAGAAAAACAAACTGCGGCATTCCGGAGACGGTAAAAATACACAAGTTTCCCGATGAAAAGCGATTCCGCGCCGCGAGTCTCGCGCCGCGCGCTTCGGAGCGTCAGAAGAGTTTCAGGGGGCAATCGCTGAAGACCTTTACGCCGGAAGCGCGAAGCTCCCGCAGCACGGCACGGTTTTCCGCGGTTTCCACGGTGAAGAGCGCCTCAATCCGGTCCCAGGTGCAGACCCGGTTCATGGCGCTGACGCCGATTTTGCTGTGGTCCGCCATCAGGATCACCCGGTCGGAGTGTTCGATCATGCGGCGGTTGATCCCGGCGATCAGTTCGTTGTGGTTGTAGATCCCGGAGGGGGTGACGCCCCGGGCGGAGAGGACGGCGGCCTCCGCGTGGTAGGCCGCCGCGGCGGCTTCCGCATGGGGACCGAGAAAAAGCCCGCTCTCCGGGTGGAAACGGCCCCCGGTGAGCCGGATCTCCGGCCCGCCCCCCGAGGGGAAGAGCTCGGAAATGACGCTGCAGAGGGGCATGGAATTGGTGATGACCGTCTGCTCCGGATCCCGGAGGAAGATTCCCAGATGGGCGGTGGTGGTGCCGCCGTCGATGAAGAGGGTGCGCGTCCCCTTCAGATATTCGCGGACGCGCCATGCCAGGTAACGCTTTTCGGCGGAATACCACTTCTCCCGCAGGATGAAGGGCACCAGCTCGTCCTGCCGGTTCCGGTTTCGGCGGATCCCGCCGCGGACGCGGGTCACGCCGCCCGTTTGCGCGATGTCGGAAAAATCCCTGCGGACCGTCGCCGGACTCGCGTGAAACAGCCGGACCGCGTCCCCGACGGTCAGCGTCTCGTGTTCGGAAAGATATTCCTGAATCTGTTTCTGCCGCGCGGCGATGCTCATCCTGCGTCTTCTCCCTTCCATCGTTAATATACCATCTTTTACCGGAGTTTCAATCAAAAAAATGATCGAAAACGGGCAGAATGATTGTTTCCGCGGAAAAATGATTGATTGCGCCCCGATGCGTGATTATATTACCGGCGAAACAGGAATCGGGAGGAAAAAATGCAAACCACCGCGGTAAGATTGTACGGGAAACGCGATCTGCGTCTGGAAACCTTTGAATTGCCGGAGCTCCCCGATGACGGGATCCTGGCCGAAATCGTCTCGGACAGCGTCTGCATGTCCACCTATAAAACGGCGGAACAGGGCGCCGCCCACCGGCGCGTCCCGGACAACGTCGCGGAAAATCCCGTGATCATCGGGCACGAATCCTGCGGCGTCATCCTGAAAACCGGAAAGAAATGGGCGGAGAAGTTTCATCGCGGCGACCGCTTCGCCGTTCAGCCCGTGCTGAATCCCGGGGGCTGGGAAACCATCGGCTACTCCTTCGGCACGGTCGGAGGGGATGCGGAGCGGGTGCTCATCCCCGGCGAAATCGTGGAAAAAGGCTGCATCCTGCCCTACGCGGGCGACGCATTTTTCAAGGGCAGTCTCGCGGAACCCATGAGCTGCATCATCGGCGGATTCCGCGCCTTTTACCACAGCGGACGGGAGGAATACAGTCACGAAATGGGCATCGTCGAACATGGCGCGATGGCGATCATCGGCGGCACCGGCCCCATGGGGCTGGGAGCGATCGATTACGCGCTGCACGGCTGCCCCCGCAAACCGGCGAAACTCATCGTCACGGACATCAATCCCGAGCGGCTGGCCCGGGCGGAAAGGATTTTCCCGCCCCGGGAGGCGGCGAAAGAGGGCGTCGCATTGCAGTTTCTCAATACTTCAAGAGGAGACGCCCGCGAGGCTCTGATGGAGTTCAGCGGCGGCCGGGGCTACGACGACATCCTCTGCATGGCTCCGGTCCGGGAGGCGGTGGAACTGGCCGACCGGGTCCTCGCCCGGGACGGGTGTCTGAATTTCTTCGCCGGGCCCATGGACAGGGCGTTTGCCGCCGAATTCAATTTCTACAACGTCCACTACGCCTCCACCCATGTGACCGGCACCTCCGGCGGCACCGTTGAGGACTTGAGGACGGCGCTGCGGCTCATGGAGCAAAACCGGATCCGCCCCGAAGTGATGATCACCCACATCGGCGGCCTGGACGCGGTCATCGACACGACGCTGAACCTGCCCGCGATCCCGGGCGGGAAAAAGATCATTTATCCGGGCATCCGCTGTCCTCTGACCGCGATTGCGGATTTCGCGGCGCGGCGCGACAATCCTCTCTTCGCGAAACTGGCGGAGTGCTGCGAAGCCCGCGGCGGCCTCTGGAACCGGGAGGCCGAGGAGATCCTGCTGAAACACTTCAACATTCCTGCCTGCTGATAAGGAGATGAAAAATGGCACTGGTCAATTTTAAGGAAATGCTTGCGGACGCCTCCCGGGGCGACTATGCCGTCGGGATGTTCGACGTGTCCGATCTGGAAATGATCCGCGCCGTCGCGGAAGAGGCCGAAGCCCTGCGCTCGCCGGTGATCCTCGGCGCACTGGGGCCGGACCTGGAGGGCGACCGGCTGGATTACTGGTTTGCGCTTGCCGCGCTGGCGGCGGAAAAGGTTTCGGTCCCGGTCTGCATCCACCTGGATCACGCCAACACGCTGGAGGAGGTGCGGCGGGCGGCGGAGATCGGGTTCTCCTCGGTCATGCTGGACGCCTCGGCTTCGCCATTTGAGGAAAACATCCGGCGTTCGCGGGAGGCGGCGGACGCGGTGAGGGCCCGGGGCATCTCCGTGGAGGCGGAGCTGGGCCATGTGGGCAACGGCTGGGTCGGCTCCGGCGAGGGCGGCGAATCGGGCCCGGACGTGCTGACCGAACCGGAAAAGGTGGCGGAATTTGCGGAGCGGACCCGGGTGGACGCGCTGGCGGTTTCCATCGGGACGGCCCACGGCGTTTACGTCAGGACGCCGAAACTGGACATCGGCCGTCTGGATCGGATCGCCGCCGTGACCGACGTCCCGCTGGTGCTCCACGGCGGATCGGGCACCCCCGAAGACCAGCTGCGCGAGGCGATTTCCCACGGGATCTGCAAGGTGAATATCTATTCCGAACTCCTCACCGCCTGGAATCAGGCGATGCTGGAGGAATTGCGGCAGCTGCCTCACATGGCGGCGTGGCCGTCGCGTCTGCGGAAAAATCCCGACGCGGCCATGCGGGAGGTCATCCGGCGGAAGATCCGTTTCTTCGGCAGCGACGGCAGGTGCTGACGACGCTTCCGGCGCCGCACACGCGCGATCCATTGTTTTTGTCCGAAAATCCGCCGCGGATCAGTTGACTTTTTGTTTTGTCAGGTATATATTAAGACTAAACAAACAACTAAACTGAAAACGCGGAGCGGAAATGAAAACTCTCAAATCCGTCCGGCATGTCTTCATGGACATGGACGGGACGATCTATCACGGGAGCGAACTCTACCCCACCACGCCGCCCTTTCTCGACTTTCTGAAGAGGAGGGGCATCGGCTACACCTTTCTCTCCAACAACTCCTCCCGAAATCTGGACGAATACGCGGAGAAGCTCCGCCGGATGGGGATCGCCGCCCGCCGCGATCACTTTTACACTTCCACCGAATACTGCATCGACTACCTCGGAAAACATCACCCGGAGATCCGGAGGGTGCATATTCTGGGGATGCGGTCGATCTTTCCGGCTTTTGAAGCGGCGGGGTTTCAAATCGACGACGAGACGCCGCAGGGGGTGATCGTGGCCTTCGACCGTTCGCTCACCTATGAGAAACTCTGCCGGACCGCCTGGCTGCTCAAGGCGGGCGTGCCCGGATTCGCCACCCACCCGGATGTGTTCTGCCCCGGCAACGAACCCCGGTGTCTGCTGGTGGACTGCGGGGCGATCACCCGGGCCCTGGAGGCCGCCGCCGGAGTCCGCCTGAAGGTCCTCGGAAAACCCGACCCCGGCATGCTCGCCGCCGCGGCGGCCCGGCAAAGCGTGCCCGCCGCATCCTGTCTCATGATCGGCGACCGGCTGGCCACGGACATCGCCGTCGGGGTCAATGCCGGGGCGATGACCTGCCGGATCAACGGTCCCGGGGCGGATACGACCCCGGCGGCCGGGGTGGTGCCGGATCTGGAGGTGCGGGACCTGGGGGAACTTCAAAAGCTCTGGGGGACGGAGCGTCCCTGAGGCGCCTCCGCCGGACCGGATATCGGTAGGACGGCGCGCCGGGGAGGGCCCGGTCCGCCGAAACATAAAACAGGAAAGGCCGGAGAGAAAATGGAAGATAAAACTGTTTACATCGACTTCGAAACCCTGGAGAGCTTCATGCGCGACGTGCTCATCGGCGCCGGGGTCCCCGCCGGGGACGCAGCCGTCTGCGCCGAAGTGCTGATCACCGCCGACAAGCTGGGGATCGATTCCCACGGCATCGGCCGCCTGAAGCCGATCTACATCGACCGGATCAAAGCCGGCATCCAGCAGCCGGTGACCCGTGTGGAGTGGGTGCGCAAGACCCCCACCACCGCCGTGATCGATGCCCACGACGGCATGGGGATGGTCGCTTCCCGTCAGGCGATGGAGTACGCCATCGACCGCGCCGCCGAACTGGGGATGGGGATGACCGTGGTCCGCAATTCCACCCATTTCGGCATCGCCGGATACTATGCGCTGATGGCCGCCCGCAGAAACATGATCGGCATCTGCGGCACCAACGCCCGGCCCTCGATCGCGCCCACCTTCGGCGTGGAAAACATGCTGGGCACCAATCCTCTGACCTTCGCCATGCCCACCGACGAGAAGTTCCCCTTTTTCCTGGACTGCGCCACCAGCGTTTCCCAGCGGGGCAAGATCGAGGTTTACGGCCGGGCCGGCAAGGAACTCCCTCCCGGCTGGGTGATCGACGAAAAGGGCGAAACCCGCACCGACACCCTGCAGATTCTCGAAGACCTGGTGAAGGGCAAGGCCGCTCTGACTCCCCTGGGCGGCCTCGGCGAAGCCACCGCCGGGTACAAGGGCTACGGCTACGCCACGGTGGTGGAGATTCTGAGCGCGGCGCTTCAGCACGGCAGTTTCCTGAAGGGGCTGCTGGGATTTTCGCCGGAGGGGGTCCGGCAGCCGTACCATCTCGGGCACTTCTTCATCGCGATCAACATCGCGAACTTCATCGACCCGGAGGATTTTAAACGTACCGCCGGGGAAATTCTCCGGGCTCTGCGCAATTCCCGCAAGGCCCCGGGGTGCGGACGCATCTACACCGCCGGCGAAAAGGAGTATGAGAATTTCCTCCGCCGCAGCGTTTCCGGGGTACCGGTCAACGAGGCTTTGCAGGAAACCATCCGGGAACTGCGGCAGGAGTACCATCTGGAACAGTATCAATTCGACTTCTGCTCCTGAGCGCCCCGCGCCGGAAGAGCGGGAAGCGATCAAAAACAGGAGACGGGATTATGGAATGGATTTCGCATCGCGGAGAATCTCAGGATGCTCCGGAAAACACCATGGCCGCTTTTCGGCTCGCGGTGCAGCGCGGCGCCGACGGCATGGAGACGGATATTCACCTGACCGCGGACGGACAGCTGGTCTGTATTCACGATTCGGACACCGGACGCGTGGCGGGGGAGAGCCGGATCGTGGAGGATTCGACATTGGAGGAACTCCGGAAGCTGGACGTGAGCGGCGGCCGCGAAGGCTTCCGGGGGGAGAGGATCCCGCTTTTCCGCGACCTGCTCGCGCTGCTCCGGCCCGGGAAACGCTTTTTCATCGAGGTGAAAAACGACGACGAACGGGTGCTCGCCGCCATGGCCGGAGAGCTCAAAGCCATGCATGTCGATCCCGGACAGATCGTCATGATCTCCTTTCACCGGGAGATGGTGCGCCTGAGCAA
>JAZMZH010000192.1:0-14313 GCA_045585875.1 Victivallaceae bacterium
CAGATGGATCAGATCCCGGAACTGATGCATTTCACCGTCCGGTCCCTTGCGCCAGGAAATGTTTCCGACCACATCCCCCGCCTGCGGCGGCAGATCGGGCCAGACCAGTCGCTCGAGGAGTTCCGGGGCGCAGGGCTGGAAACGGACGGCGCTGTTCTTCCGGGTCAGCTGGACCGCATATCCGGTCGGGATCATCCGGAGACCGTAACGGGACGCCAGATTCTTGTAATTCTCAGTCAGTTTCTCATACATGACATCCTGTGTGATCCCCCAATCGGAACCCGGTCGGAACTGAGGATAGTCCGCTCGATATGACCAGGTCTGCTGGACCGCGATCTCCGCATGCGGCGCAAATTTCCGGATGTATTCCACAATATATCCCGCGCAGGGTTCAAAAGTTTCCGCACGCCAGGAGTCATAGCTGACCTGCTGGATCGTGACGACGTCCCAGCCGCCTTCCGAAAGGACTTTGTCCATGCGCTCTCCCCGGTAAAAACCGATCCCGGGATTGAGGATCTCCGCATGGATATAAGTCCAGTGACGCTGCAGTTCGCACCCGCTGAAATTCATGAATTTCAAGTTCAGTTTTTCCCCTCCGGCCTGCACCACATCGGGAAAATATTTTCCCAGACTGTCGGTAAAACTGTTTCCGATGGTAAGTATGTTCATTTTTATCCTTTCTTTGAACCTTGTCTTAAGATATTTTACGGTTCGGAAATTGTCAAATGGGATATCCGGTTTCCGGAGGATTTGTTTCCCGGAACGTCATCATGTTCTTTTCAGCTTCCGATCCTCCGGGAGATTTCCCAATGGAGTGGAATGAAGAGCGGAATCCGTCATTGCGGGAGATCATGGCGGCTCCGGATGCTTCCGATTCCATATTCCGAATTGCTTTCAGACGCTTTTTCCGCCGTTTGCAGCGGATTTCATGTTGAAAAAATCCTCCTTGCCGTGTATATTAGACGGATGTTTGTCTAAAAAAGGAACCGTTGCAGCATAAGAATAAGGAGTCCGCATCATGACCAACCGGACCGTCTGGTTTTTGCCTCTTTGCGCGTTATTGATTTCGGTTTTCGCCTGCATCCGGCCGCAGCCGCTTGCCGCACTGGGATTTCTGATCGTTCCGATGCTGGGAGTCATCATGCTGGGAATGGGCGCCACGCTTTCGCCGGCGGATTTCCTTGCGGCGGCAAAACGGCCGAAGGCGGTTCTGGCCGGCATGCTGCTGCAGTTCCTGCTGATGCCGCTGCTGGCCTGGATGACCGCGCATCTGCTGCAGCTGCCGAAGGAGCAGCTCATCGGAGTCATCATGGTCGGGACCGTGGCCGGCGGAACGGCATCGAATGTCATCGCGTATCTGGCGGGCGGCGACGTCGCGCTCTCGATCACCATGACAGCCTGTTCCACCGTCGGAGGGATCGTTCTGACGCCGCTGCTTACGTCGGTCTATCTGGGAGAGACCGTGCGTGTCCCCGCATGGGCCATGTTCCAAAGCATCCTGCTGGTGGTGGCGCTGCCGGTCAGTCTGGGACTGCTCCTCAACCGCGTCTGCCGGGAACATTCCAAGCTGCTGGAGAAAATTTGTCCGATCGTTTCCTCCGCGGGGATCGTGCTGGTGATCGGGATCATCGTGGCTCTGAACGCGGGAAATCTGCGCAGCTGCGGACCGCTGGTCTTTCTGGCCGTGGTGATCCATAATGTCTCGGGTCTGGCCGCGGGATACTTTTTCGCCCGTCTGCTCCGTTTCGACCGGAAAATCGCCGTTACGATCGCCATTGAGGTCGGCATGCAGAATTCCGGTCTGGCATCCGCGCTTTCCAAAGAGTTTTTCGGAATCGCCTCCGCCCTGCCGGGCGCGATTTTCAGCATCTGGCACAATCTTTCCGGCGCACTGTTCGCCGCCGCGGCCCGCCGCAGTCTCAAAACGGAACAGCATTGATGCCGGGAACCGGCGGGCGGCGCGCACAAAAAACTCTGGAGCGGGCTTGGGGAACTTCCGGACGGTTTTGCGGCGTCCTGACGGGGCGGAAATGCGGATTTTACGGCGCATGCGATGGAAATCCCATTGAAAAATACTTCCTTGCCGTGTATATTGAAACAGTGAGATTTGCGTAGAAAGGAAAACACCGATGAACATTCTCATCCTGCAGGGCTCGCCGAGAGCAAACGGAAACACCGCCTGGATGGCGGAAGAGTACCGCAAGGCCGCAGAGGCGGCCGGACACAAAGTGACGCTTGTCAATGTGGCGCGCAGGAAGATTGCCGGTTGTCTGGCATGCGAATACTGCCACGGCAAGGGAAACGGCGCGTGCGTCCAGAAGGATGACATGCAGGAACTCTACCCGCTCCTGATGGAGGCGGAAGTCCTTGTTTTTGCCTCCCCGATCTACTACTTCACGCTCTCGGCGCAGATTCAAGCCCCGATTCAGCGCATCTACAACATGAATAAACCGGGCAAATTGAAGAAGACCGCGCTTCTCGCCTCCTCTTATTCGCCCGGCGTGTACGATGGCGCGATCGGCGAATATCGCGGCATCATCGGATATTGGGGAGTAGAGGATACCGGTATCGTAACGGCCAAAATCGACGAGCAGAAGACAGACGCCACCCGCGACAGAATTCTCGAACTCGTCAGGAAAATTTGACATAAAAAACGGGGATATAAATGAAAGTTATCACAGAAAGCACGATCTCGGCAAAAGATCGGCGGTGGGGAAAATAAGTTCAGGAGAGTGCCCCGTGTACAATGGCTGAAGAAGGCTGTTCTTTGCATCATTGACACCGGAACAGGAGACCATCATGAAAGTAATCGCAATCAACGGAAGTCCCCGCAAGAACTGGAATACCGACACCCTGCTGAAGAAAGCGCTCGACGGGGCGGCTTCGGCAGGAGCGGAAACGGAGATGGTCTATCTCTACGACCTCAAATTCCGGGGCTGTGTCAGTTGTCTCGCATGCAAACTGCAAAAGGAGCCGCGTCCGAACCGCTGCGTTCTGCGCGACGACCTGACCGCCGTGCTGGACAGGGTCCACGAGGCGGACGCCGTCATTCTGGGCAGTCCGATCTATTTCAGCGAAATCACCGGCGAGGCACGATCCTTTCTGGAGCGCTTTCTCTTCCAGTATCTGAATTACGACGACTACAGCAAACCGCTGAGCCCCAAGAAACGGATCGGACTGGTTTTCACGATGAACATCCCCGAGGCTCGTTTTGAGGATTTCGGCTATCAATCTCTTTTTCAGCGTTACGAGAACTGGATGAAGCAGTATTTCGGTTCCTGCGAGACGCTGCTTTCCACCGATACCTTGCAGGTGAAGGATTACAGCCGATACCACCTTGCCGGGTTCGATGCCAAAGCAAAGCAGCTCCGCCATGAGACCGTCTTTCCGCAGGACTGTCGGAAAGCCTGTGAGCTCGGCGTGAAGCTGGCGACCAATGCCTGATCGCCTCCCTGTCGCCATGGATCGGAACTCCTTTTGCCATTGACTTCGGCATACGGGCTTCCGGACGATTTTTTGCGGCATCCCGGCTGCGGCGGGCGCGGTTTTCTCATTGCAAAATGCCCCGTGACCGTGTATATTATAAAAAGCAGGGACGTATACGCAGATAAAATGAGCCGCAAGCAGGACATTGCCGCCAGACGCAAGGCGAAATGGTGGGCGGGAAAGACTCACGCCGAACTGCATCGTCTGCATTTCGCAGGCCGCGCCGTAAAAGAAATGGAGAAGATGCAGGATTAACTGCCGCACACCTCACGGACCACCTGGAGAATTAAGGAAATCATAATGGCAAAATCGCTTTTTCTATACGGCGGCATGGTCTGCGACGGGTCCGGGGCGGAGCCGCGTCCCGCCGACGTGCTGATCCATGGCGGGCGGATCTCCGCCGTCGCCGAACCGGGGACATGCCGCGCGGAGAACGCCGAAGCGGTCGACTGCTCCGGCAAGGTGATCGCCCCCGGCTTCATCGATGCACATTCCCACGGGGACACCCGCAAACTCCAGTGGCCCGACAACCGCACGAAACTGCTTCAGGGGGTGACGACCGAGGTCGACGGCAACTGCGGCTTCTCGCCGTCCTGTCTGCCGGATGAGGCGGGCGGCCGGCGCTGGCGGGACCTCGCCGGCTATTTTGCCGTGCTCCGCGAAGATCCCGTCTCCACCAATACGGTGGCGCTCTGCGGGCACAATTCGATCCGCCGCGCCGTGATGGGCTCGCGCGATGACCGTCCCTCCGCAGACGAACTTGCGGAGATGCGGCGTCTGTTCGAGAAGGCCCTGAGTGCCGGCGCCGCCGGATGGAGCAGCGGACTCACCTATTTCCCCGGAAAATTCGCCGATACCGCCGAACTCGCCGCGATCGCCGAAACGACGAAGGGGAGCGAAAAGATCTACGCGACGCATCTCCGCAGCGAGGGCGACTTCCTGCTCGAAGCGGTCGACGAAGCGGTCGCGATCGCCCGTGCGGGATCCGGGCGACTTCAGCTGAGTCATCTCAAGACGATCTTCCCGCAGAATTTCCACAAGCTGGACGCACTGCTCGAAAAGGTGGAAAAACTGCACACGGAAGGCTTCTTCCTCTACGCGGACCGCTATCCCTACATCTACAGTTCCACCCGCATCGGTCAGACGCTGCCGCCGCCCTACAGTTTCGATACCGGGATCGCCGGGAAACTGCGTGCCTCAGCCGCGTTTCAGGATGAGATCACCGGGGCGTTGAAGCATTCGCCGCGCGATCTTCCGACGACGATCATTCCCCGGCTTGGCCGGGATATCGCCGAACTCGCCGCAGCCGGGGGGACGACGGCCGAGGCCGTCTGCATGCGGCTCATCATGGATAATCCCGAAACCACAGCCGCCTTTCGCTGCATGTCGGAGGAAAATATGGAGCGCATTCTCGCCGCGCCGTGGGTCTGCGCGGGGAGCGACGGGATTTCGATGCAGCTCGACGACCCCGGCGACATCGGACATCCGCGCGCGGCCGGCACTTTCCCCCGCTTCTTCCGTATCGTCAGCGCGATCTGCGGAATTGGAGAGGCTGTCCGAAAAATGACCTCGCTGCCCGCGGCGATATTCCGCATCCCGGAACGCGGACTGGTCCGGCCGGGATATTTCGCCGATCTGGTTGTCTTCGATCCGGCGGCGCTGGATTCCCCTGCCGACTTCCGGGGCAGCAATGCCGCGCCGAACGGAATCGACCGGGTGTTGGTTGCCGGAGAGACCGCATGGTGCGCTGCGGCGCCGGAAAAGATCGGGCGTTTCGGACGTCCGATCCCGATCGATTGAAGGAGAAGAAGGTATGAGCAGGAAGAAAGCGGCCTTTGTTTTCGCATCCGATTTCGCGCCGATCCGGAAGTTCGCGCCGATCATGGCAGCGGACCCTGCGGCAATTTACGGCGATCTGCTGCCGCGGCTCCGCGGAGCCGATTACCGCGTCGTCAACCTGGAGTCTCCGCTTGATCCCGGCAGCGGTTTCATCGTCAAGAGCGGCGCCGCCTTCACCGGGGCGCCGAACCACGCCGCCGCGCTGGCCGCGGGCGGATTCGATGCAGCCGTAATGGCGAACAACCATACCTTCGACTGCGGCGACAGGGGATTCTTCGCCACCCGGGAAATCCTGCGCCGGAACGGCATCGCCGCAGTCGGCGCGGGCGCGGACCTCGCCGAGGCGCGGGAACCGCTCGCGATCGAAGTCAACGGAGTGAAAATTCTGCTTTTCGCGATCTCCGAGGGCGAGGATATGCGCGGTGCGTCCGCCGCTTCGCCCGGAGTGCGCCCGTGGGAGGTCGGGGAACTCGCGGAGGATATCCGCCGCGCAAAGGGCAACTGCGATGCGATCATCGTTTCCGCGCACTGCGGTCTGGAATACCAGCCGTATCCGTCGTTCTATGTCTTCGAAGCCTTCCGCTGCTGGGCCGAGGCGGGGGCGGACCTCATCCTCGGCCACCATCCTCATGTGCCGCAGGGCATGACATTTTTCGGCAGGACTCCCGCGTATTTCAGCTTGGGCAATTTCGTCTTTTACCAGCCGCAGACGCTTTTCTGGCGCAAGACCGGCTACCTGGTGGAGTTTGCCGTGGAAGAGGGCGGCGCGCTGGTCCACCGGCCGGTCCCCTACCGCATAGGAGAGACGGGCGTGCGGCTGCTGCGCGGCGCCGAGATCTCCGAATTCGACGAGGCGATGGCGAAGCTTTCCGCACCGCTTGCCGATGCGGATGCCGCGCGCCGTGCGTGGCATGCGGTGCTCGCCTGCAACGGCGTCGAGGGCTTCCGGTCCGAACTGGAGAAGATCGCCGCCGCCCTGCGTGACGATCCGCCGCGCGGGGCCGCGATGCTCCGCAACCGGGTCGCATGCATGCAGCACCGCACCCAGTGGATCGACGGCATGACGCGCATTGCCGACGGCACGATCGCCGACGCGCCCGCCGAATATCTTGCAATGGTCCGCGAATTCATGACCCGCGAGGCGTCGGAATGAAGCGTATCGTTGTCTGCGATTCCGGTCTCGGCGGTCTGAACATCGCCGGCTCGTTTTTCGCGCCGGAGCGGAGCGGCGCCGAATCGTGCGAACTGATTTATTTCAATGCCTATCCCGAAGCGGGCCGGGGCTTCAACATCCTGCCGGACGACGACGCGCGCGAGGAGATGCTCCGTAATGTGCTTGAGGGGATTGCACGCTTTTCTCCCGAAATCTGCCTCATCGCCTGCAACACGCTCTCCATCGTCTGGGAGAGGCTGAAAAGACGCTTCGAGCCCGGTTTCCACGTCAAGGGGATTGTCGATGCCGCAGTCGGCGCGATGGCATCGGCGCTGACGCGCGAACCGGAGTCCTCCATGCTGATCCTCGGCACGAGATCGACCGCCGGATCGGAACTTTATCCGGCAAAGCTGACGGCACGGGGAATCGATCCGGAGCGTCTCCGTTCGCTGGGTTGTCCCGGGCTTGCGACGCTGATCGAATCCGACCCCGCCGCGCCGGATGTCCGGAAACGCATCGCCGGATACGCCCGCGAAAGTGCCGCGCTTTTTCCGGAGCGGCCTCGGAAACTTCTGCTCGCGCTCTGCTGCACCCATTTCGGTTTTGCGGCAGAATGCTGGCAGAAGGAATTCGGGCGGGAGTTCGGAATCCCGGTGGAGACCGTAGACCCGAACACCCATTTCGGCGGGGAGTTCCGCGCGGAGACATTCAGCTACCACGCGCGGATCGGATTTTTCCCCGGCGCACGCGAAAGCATGAGCCGTCACTTCGACACCTCCGCCCCCGCGATCTCAGCCGCGCTGCGGCGCGCGGAACCGGAACCGGCTCTTTTCAATATCACACTGCGGGCAGATCCCGCTGAAAGGAATTCGATATCATGAAAACACAACCGACGATTGTTCTTCTGACCGGCGCGGGCGGCGACGCCCAGGGGTGGGGAAACATGCATGTCACCGAAGCGGTCCGCGACGCGGTCGCGGCCAACGGATACTCCTGCCGCATCGTGCTGGCGGAAAACCGCTTCGAGCTCGAAACGCGGCTGAAGGAAGGCCCCTGCGACCTGGTCTGGAGCGCGCTCTACTTCTTCTCCGGCCGCGAGGACATCATCGGGATCCCGCCGGACGCGGTCTGGGTCGCCGATGTGCTCGACGAACTGAAGATACCGTATATCGGCCCTTCCGCGCAGACGATGAAGAATCTGATCGGAAAATTCGACACCCATGAGATCCTCGCTGCGCACGGGGTGCGGGTGCCGCGCCATGTGCTCTGTCCGCCTGCTCCGGCGTCGGAAGTCGATTTCTTCCCCGCATTCGTCAAGCCCAACGGGGAATCGCGTTCGGTCGGCATCAGCGAAAAGAGCGTTGCCGAAACCCCCGAAGCGCTCGCTGCGCAGGTGGAGTTCATCCGGCGCGAACTCGGCCAGGCGGCTCTGGTCGAAGAGTACCTTCCCGGCCGCGAATACACTGTTATGGTGATCGGAAACGGCGCGCGCCGCGAGATCCTGCCGGGACGGGTCACGGTGCCGCCGGAACATTACGGGAAATACCCGATCCTCCGCAGCGACCTGCGCGGAGTCGGCCTGACCAAAATCTCGCTCCCAGGGGAGCACCGCGAGGAAGCGGCGGAATTTGCCGCGGCCGCCTGCGACGCCCTGGGCTGCGACGACCATGTGAGGATCGACATGCGCGAAGGTGCGGACGGGAAACTCCGCATCATGGAGGTCAACGGCATCCCCGGACTGAAACCGGGCAAGAGCTGGAGCCCGCAGATCTACGCGCTTTATCATCCGGAGGACAAGGATCCCTACCGCGGGCTGATCGGCACCGTGGTCAACTGTGCGTGGGAGCGGGCGTATGGTAAACGGTAACACCGGACTTCCGCGGATCCTCCTCAATATGGCGGTCGATGTGGTGAACAAACGCGAATGCGAAGTCCTGATCAGCCAGTATGCCGACCGCGTGAGCGATTCCGGCGCCGTTCCGGTTCTCATGCCGTCGATCGAAAAAACGGAGCTGATCGAATCGCTGCTCGACATCGCCGACGGAGTGCTTCTGATCGGCGGCAAGGACTACGACCCGCGCTTCTACGGCGAAACGCCCCGCCCCGAAACTGCGCTGAACCGGATAAGGCCGCACTTCGACCTCGCTTTTGCATCTGCGGCGCTTCGGCGGGACCTGCCGGTACTCGGCATCTGCGCGGGATGCCAGCTGCTGAACATCGCTGCCGGCGGGAAACTGATCCAGCATCTCGGCAACACGCCGGAACACCGCTCCGCAACCCACGGTGCGACGGTGACGGACGCGGGATTTTTTTCCCGCGCACTCGGGCTGGCTCCCGGCGCGGAACTGACGGTCAACAGTTCCCATCACCAGGCGGTCGATCCGGAACACCTCGGCGCGGGAATGAGGATCACCGGGCGCGCCTTCGACGGAACGGTCGAGGCGATCGAGATGCCCGGTCCGCGGATGGTGCTCGGAGTGCAGTTTCACCCCGAGCGGATGGATGACATCGGGCCCGCGTTTTTTTCGCTGCTCAGGGAGGAAGCCCGGGCGGCACTCCTGTCATGATGCACGGTCCGGCTGCAGCAGGCGATGATTTTCCGGGGCAGCGGGGGAATATTCCGTTGAAAAATGCCTCCTTGTCATGTATATTATAGAATGATTCATCAACGGCCCCGTAACTTTGAATGAACAACATGAAAAGATTTTTTTTATTTGTCACCGTCTGCTCTCTTCTGGCGCCGGCAGTCGTCATCCTTTCGGGATGTTGCACATACGAACCGCTTTCGCTCTGGAATGAAACCGCCCCCGCGAAGACCGCGCTCTCCGATTATATCCGGACCGTCACGGACAAGCGTTCTCCCGACTATATCCCGGTCGAAAACCGCATCGCCGTCTTCGATTTCGACGGCACGCTGTTTCTGGAGACCGATCCCACCTATTTCGACTGGCAGCTTTTCGAACACCGCGTCCTCGAAGACCCCTCCTGCAAGCCAACCGACGAGCAGCTGGCGGCGGCGCAGGCTTCGCGGAAGGGCAAATTCCCGAAACTGGACAAAAACCGCGAACGCATGGTCGCGGAAGCCTATCAGGGGATGACGCCGGAGGAATTTTACGCCTTCGTCCGCAATTTCATGGCGGAGGATCAGCCCGGATTCAACGGACTCAAACGCGGCGACGCCTATTATCGCCCCATGCTCGAGGTCATCGAATTTCTGCGTCGGAACGGTTTTACCGTATATGTGATCAGCGGCACCGAGCGTCATACGATGCGCCCGCTGACCGCGGTGCTGCGTCTGCCGCCCGCTCAGATCATCGGTTCCGACAATACCCTCATGGCGAGCGGACAGGGCGGAGAGGACGGACTGGATTATGTTTTCGAAAAGGGCGACAAGCTGCTGCTGGGCGGCGAGAACCTGGTGAAGAACCTGCAAATGAACAAGGTCGCCGTCATCGTGCGCGAGATCGGCGTGCAGCCGGTACTGGCCTTCGGCAACACCATGAGCGACGCAAGCATGCTGAATTACACCATCAGCGGAAATCCATACAAGGCCCTCGGATTCATGCTGCTCTGCGATGACCTGGTGCGCGAATACGGCAACAGGGAAAAGGCGGACCGGATGCTCCGGGAGTGCGAAACATACGGCTGGATCCCCGTATCCATGCGGGATGACTGGAAGACCATCTACGGCGACGGCGTCACCCGAAAAGGAACGGATCAATAAAAAGCATTGCAGACGGAGATTACGGATTTATGGATTTTACAAAATTGATTCACGATGATTTTACCCCGGATTGGGTCAAAGAGAACATTCAACAGCTTTCACCCTATCCCTACCTCGCCGACATTCTCATCATTTTATCTTCGTTCGCGGGCGGGGCGCTGCTTTCTCTGCTGTTGTATTGGCTGCTGCGGCCCGCCCTGAATCGTTTTTACCGCCGGCATTGCAAAATGAACGCGGAGCTTCTGATTTGCACCCGCCGGATGATCGTTTCCTTCGTGGGGTGTCTGCCGGTGATGCTCGTCGGCTACAGTGTGTGGTGCGACGGGATGCACGAGTGGGTCGCGGTTCTGATCTGCAAGCCGCTGTGGGGAATCGTGATCGCCCAGCTGGCCCTGACTGTGACATACGCCATCCGAAGTTTCGGACTGTGGTACAAGCAGCAGCGCAATGCGGAGCAGCGCCCCATCGACGGTCTCATCCGGATCACCATCAGTTTCGTGTGGACGGCCGCGGGCATTATTTTCATTTCCCTGCTGGTCGAAAAAAGCCCGGTTTATCTGCTTTCCGGGCTCGGTGCGGTCGCGGCGGTTCTGCTGCTGCTTTTTCAGCAGACGATCCTTTCCTTTGTCGCCAGCGTGCAGATCAATATCGATCATCTGGTCGAGCTCGGCGACTGGATCGTCATGGATTCCGAAAATGCCAACGGCATCGTCACGGAGATCACGCTGCATACTGTGAAAGTCCGCAACTGGGACGAGACATTGGCCTGCCTGCCGATCTGCTGTCTGGTCAACCAGCCTTTCGTGAATTACACCGCCATGCAGAAAACCGGCGGCCGCCTCATCAAAAAAGCCTTTCTGATCGATCAGCGCAGCGTCCGCTTTTTGAGCATGGAAGAGGTCGAGGTGCTCAAAGGGTTCGATATTCTGAAGGATTACCTCGAGAGCAAGGAAGACGAGATCGCCCGATACAACACGGGGCGCTCGAAGTTCAATACCCGTTATCTGACCAATCTCGGCACCTTCCGCATCTATGCGCGGCGCTATCTGGAGCAGCATCCGGACATCCGTGCCGATATGCTGCTGTTCGTCCGGGAACTGGGTCCCGAAAGTTCCGGCGTGCCGCTGGAGATCTACTGTTTCTCCAAAGAGGTGAACTGGACCCCCTATGAAAGGGTCCAGTCCGAGATCACGGAACATCTGCTGGCGGTCCTGCCGAGTTTCCGTCTGCGCGTTTTCCAGGAATGCAGCGACATCTATCAGGAAATCAGCAATCAGGTGGACATCGTGGGCGGAGCATTCCGCTTCGACCTTCTGAAAAATCCGGTTTATCCGGACAACAGCAACTCCTCCGGCGGGAAAAATTCATAACCGCCGCGGCGGATCGGGAAGCAAACGATTCAACAACAGCCGACCCCGGGAAATGATCCGCGGCGATGGCGTGAAACCCAGGGAATATCCGGAGACGAAAAATGAAAACAAGAACGAAATTTACGCAAATATCCTTATTCAGCGTTCTGCTCAGCGGGCGCTACGGCGGCGTCATCAGCGTCACCGAACTGAAAAAAATGGGCGGCATGGCGATCGCCACCATGGACCGTCTGGACGGTGAAATGCAGATGATCGACGGGGTGGTCTACCAGGCGTGCGCCGACGGGAGCGTCCGTCTGCCGGGGGATGACGCGACCGTCCCCTTCGGCACGGTCGCCGATTTTCATGTCGAGCGGAGCGTCCGGCTGGTTGATATCCCCAGTTACGAACTCTTTGAAGAATATATGGCGGAATGCTGCCCGCAGGAAAATGTCCCGCTGGCCATTCACTTCACCGGGGATTTCCGGCGCATGAAAGTCCGCGCGGTCGGCCGTCAGGAGAGAGACGGGGTCGGTCTGGCGGATGCGGCGAAAAACGAAGCGGTCTTCGATTTCCCCGACTGTTCCGGCGATCTGGTGGGATTCCGGCTCCCGGGATACGTCAGCGGGGTCAATGCGCCCGGGTGGCATCTGCACTTCATGGATGCGGCGCGGCAGCATGGCGGCCATGTGCTGAATTTTTCGCTGCGCGGCGGAGAGCTGCGCCTCTGTCATGCGGATGATTTTCAGATTTGGCTCCCCTCCCCCGAAGTGCTTTCCGGGCTTGATGCGAACCGGGACTGGAGCGGAGAGCTGAAACAGGCCGAAGCGGAGCGCTGATTCGATCCGATGGATACCCCGTCACGGGAGGACGGGACGGTTATTCCGCCGGATGGAGTTGTTTCGATGGCGCATGAGGTATGCCGACCCGCCTCAACGCAAAGGGCGGCCGGAAGCGGCCGCCGCCGGACTGCGTGTGAATTCACGCCGCTCTTCAAGCTGTGATCTTTCCCTCGCAAGATGGGGGATCGAGGCCTTCTTCAAGAAAATCAAGCAGACTCTCCAACCGGCCGATTCCCCCGGAACCAGCGAAAACGTCATAAAATGGCAGATATGGACTGCGCTGCTCACATACCTGCTGTTGCGTCTGACTGCTTGGATCGGCGAATGGAAAAGATTGTTTCGTCGTTTCTTCGCGCTTGTAAAGAGTGTCATTGGGAGTCAGAAAAGGTTGTCTGCCCTGATAGCGCTTGTCGGGAAAGAGGAACAGGCGACTTATCCTCCTGTCCGTTTGTCCGTGGTCCGGATGCGGTTCGACTTCGGCGAGGGCTGAACGGGAAAAACAAAATCTGACAAAAACGCTTTTTCAAAACGGCTGTTCCTCACGCAGGAATATACACGTTAATGCTCTGTTTTCTTATGGGATATCTGTGCTTTTTTACCGCCTCCCGCAGCGTTCGAATGTTACAACAACTCATTACAACTCCATCGCCCCGGGGTCCTTCAGAAATTCGGCAAGTCCGAGGATCAGGAATCCGTCATCGTTATGATAGGGGGCAATATCGTCATAGGTAACGATGATTTTGCGGAATGCGTCCCGGATCGTGCGCAATGGACGGGTTTCCTGTTCCCGCTTGGCGTCATCGGGAATCTGATAGACGGATTGGATGTAATACCTGCGATGGCCCTGATTGGCTACGAAATCCACTTCCAGATTCTTCCGGACCTGATGACCCTCCGCATTTTTTTCGTATGCGCAAACCTCCCCGACATCCACGGAAAACCCGCGATGGCGGAGTTCATTGTAAATGACATTTTCCATGAGATGGTTTCGTTCGACCTGCCGGAAATGCAAAAGCGCGTTCCTGACCCCGACATCCTCGAAATAATACTTCGACGGGGAATCAATATATTTGCGTCCTTTGATATCGTAACGGACGGTCTTGCTGATCAGAAAAGCCTCTTCCAGATAACGGCTGTAGGAACCGACCGTGTTGACGGAAAGCGAAACGCCCTTCACAGATTTGAAGGTATCGGCAAGTTTCCGCAAACTCGAAAGCGAGCCGACGGAGGAAGCATAGAAGACCAGCAGTTCCGCCATCTCGCCGGGATGCTGGACATGATTGCGTTCGACGACATCTTTCAGGTAGACTTCCCGGCACAGATTTTCCAGATATTTCGTCTTCTGCATCTCGGTCCTGCAGGAAAGCAGATACGGCAAACCGCCATAGCGAAGATAATCGTCAAGCGCTTTTCTTTCCGGCAGACCGCATGCGGGCAGGTATTCCGCAAAGGAAAGCGGGAAGATGTGGATCTCGTCGCCGCGTCCCCGGAATTCGGTCAGAACGTCGGAGGAGAGAAAACGGGAATTGCTGCCGGTGGCGTACACATCGAGATTGCCGATATGCAGACAACTGTTCAGCACCTCGGAGAATTCCGCAAGAAACTGAACTTCATCCAGAATGAGATAATATTGCCGGCGGTCTTTCACTTTGCCGTCGATCCACGACAGCATGGCATCGGGATCGCGCAGTTTGCTGTTGCGGCGGTCATCCAGCGCGATCTCCAGAATGTGATCTTCCGGAACGCCTTCCGCAACAAGCCGTTCATGAAAAAGTTTCAGCAGAAGGTATGATTTCCCGGAACGTCTCGTACCCGTGACGACTTTGATCATGCCGTTGTGCCGCCGGAGCAGAAGTTCGTTCAAGTAGTGGTCTCTGGCAATTTTCATCTTCGCTCTCCTGTTGAACAAAACTGTCGTTT
>JAZMZH010000193.1:0-7080 GCA_045585875.1 Victivallaceae bacterium
TCGGCGGCGCCGGAAAAATTGTGCGTGTGAATGTCGAGTATCATACCTCCTCCTGCACTGCCGCGCGCTCCCCGCGGCGGGCCGGTATCCTGACGGAACCGACTCCGGTGAGATCGTGGATGAAATACAGCCGGTCTCCGATCACGGGACCGCCGCCGGTGATTTTCCTGTCGGGGATGAGCAGTTTTTTCAATCCCCGGCGCTCCACCGAGAAGAGCATCTTTTCCATGATGAAAAGCATCCTGCCGTCCGGGGTCTTCTGAAAGGCGTTTCGGACAATACAGCCGTATCCCGATATGTCGATTTTATCCTCCAGGGTCAGTTCCGACGGCTCGAAGACATACATGCGGGCGTCATCCGCCGCCGCATAGATGCGCCCTTCCCAGAACGCCACGGCGACTACGTTCGCAGCCCCGGTCGCAGCATGCCTGACGACTTTGCCGTTTGCCCAGTCCATGATGAATACGCTGCCTCCCCCGGCCGACACATGGCCTCCGCCGGGCGCGTCTATGCTGGTGCCGCCCGCCAGATTGCCGTCCGGCATGAAATCCATGGCGATGCAGCTTTCGCCGGGGAGGATTTCCCGGATGCACCGGTTCCCGCCCGTCGCCAGGTTGTGTATCCCCATGCCGCCGCCGGCAAATCCGTATCCCGCGAATCCGCTCATGACGATTTCCCTGCCCGAGGGGGTGACGGCGATCGCGCGGGGGCGGGTCACCAGTTCCTCCCACTGTCCCAGCACCCTCGGGTTGTTCTCCGGGCGCACCGTTTCGCCTCCGGCCTCCGCGCCCCCGTCGGGGGTGACGGCATACGGCCGGTCATAGGAATACTCCCACAGGCGTCCGCCGGAATATTCACAGCCGTAGAGCTTGTCTCCATGGGCGGTCATATTGCAGAAATTGCCTCCGCCGACGATACCGTTGAATCCCAGATCGACGATTTTCCCCGACCCGATCTCCAGCCTGCCGAGATGATGGGGATGGGCGCTGGAGAAATAAGGCACTCCCTCCGCGCCGAGGGCCATGCTGGTGAGCTCCAGCCCGCCCGAAACATAGTCGATGCCGAAGACGTCCCTGCCGCCGTCCCGCCGCTCCACGATCATACTTCTTTTGGTAAGGTCGTATTCGAGGAGCTTCATGCCGTTGCCGAAGTCGCGCAGATGGGTCCCGTACTTGAGCTGGCGGCGTCCCGCGGGGCGCGGGCAGGAGACATTTTCCCCGATAATTTTGCCGCCCAGACACTTGATCCTGAAGTCTCCGAAGACAGCGTACACGCAGCCGTCCTCGCCCTCCGTTACGGAGGCGCTGCCGCGCTCCCTGACTTCTTCCGGCATCAGCCGGGTGAGATCCCTGAGTTCTTCCGGCATCAGCTGGGTGCGGGCGCCCGAAACAGGGTCGTAAGCCACAATATTCGCCCGGGCGGTGCCGATGCCGCAATAGACGATGCCCTCCCGGTCGACGGCGATGCTCTGCACATACTCCTCCCTGTCGTCCATCCGCCCCAGATTTCTGGAGGTTCCCGCGGCGGGATCGACCGCGACCATGTACGCGCCCGGCGCGGCGCCGAGATAGACCGTGCCGTCCGGCGCGATTCCCGCGCAAATGGTCTCGCCGCAGCTTTTTCCGGCCCTGACATACGTCCTGGAATTCACGTCGAAGACGAGGTTTTCGGACATGCCGATGACATACTTTCCGTCCTCGGTCAACGCGGAGCCGAAGGCGAAGCCGGTCACGCCCTCGGGCATGTAATACTGATGTGTTTCGCCCGTAACCGCATCCGACATGATCAGATAGGGACGCCCCATATCCAGGGGGACGCCCAGGACCCGGGGATGCCCCTCCGCATCCGTAAAGGCGACGCTGCTGCGGAGCTCGGCGGACGGGATGCCCACCCCGTAATCCTCGCAGGCGACGACCTCGGGAGAGGCCGGATGATCCACTTTTTCAATCATTTTCATATCCTTTGTGTTATTCACGTCCCATGATTTTACGCCTTGAGGCCAGGCGGTGTTCCAGACCGTATTCCAGCGTGGTCTCTATCACCCGGTAGCCGCACTCCAGCTTGTTGTCGAAGGGTTCGGGGGTCAGGGCGGCATACTCCACCGTAAACGCGGGCGCTCCCGTGGCCAGCGTGACGGCCGTGTTGATATCGCTCTGCTCGTGGACCGGCTCGTCCTTCAGCTCCTTCGGGGAAGCGGGCTCTTTTTCGTACCATCTGCGCCGGATGGCGAAAATGGTTTTGAGGTTCTCCGGATAGTTCATAAAGGAGGGCGCCACGATATGCGGGGTGTAGTCGGCCGAGTGCAGGTTCATCATGCAGTCGATCCGCTCCCGGTCGGCAAGCTGCAGCAGGGCTCTTGCCTCCGCCGTCCGGATGCAGCCCGGCGCACAGTCCAGCATGATGTTGTATCCGTCGGCATTGTAATAGGTTCCCAGCTGCATGACCTCGTCCATGGGCATGGGGAAATATTCTTTCAGGTCGGGCCATTTGAGCTGCCGCCCGTCCTTCAGAAACGTGTGCAGCGGAGCGTAGTCATCCTTTGTGCAGGAGTTGAGGCAGTCGGGGGCGACGGCCCTGCCGTCCATGTTCACGCAGGGCAGCAGGATCAGCCGGTATCTGGAACACAGCTCCAGCAGGCGCGGGTTTTCGCGTCCCCTGTGGTCCACCCCTTTCTCAAGGAGGGAGATGAGGTTGCTGACCGTGCAGATGCCCTCCGTCTCTTCGCCGTGGATGCCCGCCGCGATCATGACGGCCTGGGGATCGTTGTCCGAATACACCTCGGGATGGGGCGAACCGGTGGCGCTCGGCCAGTTGACCATGCGCCGGGGCCCCGGCTCCGGGCCGTAGGTCACGGCATAGACGGGGAAATCTCCGGGCGTCCTGGCGATGATCTCCAGCCGTCCTTTTCGGACGGCCTTCATATCCTCCGTCAGCTCCTCGATGCGCACCCGCCACCACGCGGGGCGGGGCAGGGCGTGAGCTATGCTCCTGCGAACAAACCTGTCCCTGAACTTCGACTCATGTCTGAGCTCCGCCATACGTTGATTCCTCCTGATTGTGCATGTATGTCGAGTATTGGAAACGAAACCGGTTTCTCATTGCGCGGCGCCGGTGAGCGAAACGCCGCGCCAGCGCCGGTCACTGCCGTAATAAAGTACCCCGCCGCGGACGGCGCCGCCGGCCTGAATCTCCGGCGTGACCGGGATGAATCCGGTGACGGCGCACTTGTCGGGATCAACCCTCCCGACGCCGGACCGGAAGAGCAGCCACAGGTCGTCGCTGTCGTGCAGCAGCAGCCGCGGCCCCTGGGTGACCGGGAGGCCGCCGAATTCGCGGACGGAGGCTCCGGGGATGATCCGGCGCGAAGCGAGTTCGAAGCGGAAGAGGCGGAGATCGCTGTCGATGCCGACGGCGTCGCCGCCGGGCAGCGCGGCCAGACTCAAAACCGCGTCGATGCCGCCCGGAACCCTGCCGCGCCAGACGGTCCTGCCCCCGGCGGCATCCACCAGCAGCAGACCGGCTTCCGGCGCTTTGCGTTCGCCGCCGGTGCCGGGAGCGGTGGTCGTGCCGACCAGCAGCAGCCGATCGGAGAGAGCCGCCAGCGCGAAAGGCGCTTCGTTTTCGGCCAGTTCGGTATGGGGGATCACGCGGAGCCTGCCGGAATCCATGTCGAGCAGCGCCAGACCGCCTCCGGTCATGCCGTACCCCGGCGTGCCGCCCATGGCCAGCGTTTTGCCGTCCGGGGTGATCGCAAGGCAGTGGGGGCGGTTGATCGCGGGATCGGCCTTGCCGTAAAAGATCGGATTCGCATCGAAATCGGGCTCTTCGAGCTCCATCGGGTTTTTCAGGGTCCAGGGCCGCGAGGGGTCGTAACGCAGAATCTGTCCGCCGCAGTAGCCGCCGATGTAGAAGTATTTGCCGCGGGCGAGGATGGTGTTGCACTGGATACCGGCGGCTTCATCGGTCCTGCGCCCGGCGGCCGGATCCAGCGTGCCGAAACGGAAGGGGAAGAATCCGCCGCCCGCCATCACGCCGTCGGCATTGACGTCCAGTCCCATCAGCGGCGCGCCGTAATTTTCGAAGGTGAAGGAAACCGTGCGTCTGCTTTTCCCGTCCTTTTCCAGCACTTCCAGCGTGCCCGCCGCGAGGTCGATTCCGGTCAGAGTGCGCCCCGAGGGGAAGCCGCGGAGGACGGCGTCCTGCGGGCCGGTGTAGTCGGGATAGTGCATTTTCACATCGGGCTCTCCGCAGGGGGATTTGGCGCCTCCGGAGAGTTTGTAAAAGGGCCCTGCGTCTCCGCGGATGCCGCCGTAAATCCCGCCGCCGCCGTCCCCGTAGACTTGACACATGGCGGGCCGGATGCGCTCGTCCTCCGTCAGCAGCGGCCGTATTTCCCCGGTTTCGCGGTGATAGGCGATCAGGTGCCCGGCGGTTTCTCCGATCCCGATGTAGAGCCAGCCGTCCGGCGCGGCGGCGAGGGTCCGGGGATACTGCGGCCAATTTTCCCGGTTCAGCACGCCGTGATCGGTGAAGCGCCGTTCCGCGGGGGCAAAGGAGTACAGGGCGCAGTCCGGATAGGCTGCGGCCCAGATCCGTCCCTCTCCGTCCTCCTCCATGGCCATGGCGGCGAGGGAGGGGACGCTCCGGACAAATGTGAATTCCTTCCGCGCCGGATCGTATTCGACGAAGTGGTTTCCGAAAAGGGAATAACATTTCCCGGAGCGGCTGCGGAGCGACGAGTAAACCGCGTCGGGGTTGTCGAAAGGGACGGGGATGCCGTCGCACGCTCCGGTTTCGGCGTCAATCTGAAGCACCCGGCGGTTGACATCGTCCATCAGCCAGACGACCACGGCGTCATGTCCCCGTCCGTCCGTCGTCGCGGCGACGCCCCGCAGGGTGCCGCCCCGGACCGCGATGCCGTAATCCGCGGCGGCTCTTTTCATCGGTTTCATTTCAAATTCCTCTTTCATACCGGGACGGAAGCGAGATGCGTTCGCCCTTTTCATAATATGCAGGAGAACGGGCTCAAAAGCAAATGTCGATTCGGGCAAATAAAGTATTATTTCGGGTCATCCCGGCGGCCTCGGAAGTTCCCGGCGGATATAAGGTGGAAAAGCTGCCGGAAGATGCTATAGTATAGCAGCGCATTGACGTTTCTTCGGAAAGTGAAAAAAACTTTCGAAAGGAGATGCTGTGAAAACGGTGAAACTGATTTCCCACGTGATTGAGCTGGATGAAAAAAACCTTCTGCTTGATTTTTCATCATTTTCCCCCGATGACTGGACCATCATACGCCACTCTCCCCGATGGCAGGTGACTTCCGAAGCCATTGTCGGCGGGGAAGCGGGAGAGACGGCTCACGGCCAGATCTTTTACAGGACCCCTGTGCCCGGCGACATCGTCATGGAGTTCGATGCGGAACTGATCGGAGACTGCGATCATGACATCATCTGGTGGTGGGGCACTTCGCTGGACAGGGACCCGTGGGGAGAAGGCTACCTGGGCTGTATCGGAGGATGGTGGAACAATCTCTCCGGGATTGAGAAAAGTCCGGATTTTGAGCCCAGCTGCATTGTGCCGACAACTCCCGTCCGGCCTCGTACCGTTTATCATATCATTTCCGGCGGCGCCGGTTCCATGCAGTTCATTTTTGTCGACGGCGCCCTGTCATGCTATATGACCGACCCCGATCCCGCGACACGCAGGGGCGGTTATTTCGGCTTCGGCGTTTTTGAATCCCATGTCCGATACAGCAATCTGAAGATTTACCGTCCGAGAGTTGCGGACGATCCCCACTCTTATCGGACGGCGGCGGCGATGTGAGCCGACAGGCAGTGCGGGCGGTGTGGGGCTCTCAGCGCCGAGTGCTGACAGCCGACGGCCTGAGACCGCGCACAGCCCCTGCGAAACGGCCCCGCCCCTCGCCCGCGTGTCACCGGAGTGGCCCTCCGTAAAGCAAAAGGCGGCAGACGCCGGGATGTCCCGGAGGTCTGCCGCCTGCCGTGGTATGTGTTAGATGCGCCCGGCGGAGACCGCCGGGCCGCATCCTCATCCGCGTTTACCGCGAGGGATCGAACTTGCGGATGTAGCTGTCGGAGACGCCCGCGCTGGCGGAACCCTTGATGCTGTGGGGCATCGACTCCACATGACCGTCGGCGTAGCACATGTTGGCCTGCCGGTCATGACGGAATCCCATGACGGCCCGGGCCGAGTCAACGCATCTGTCGACGATGTCGCTGTCGTACCATGCGTAGGTGCATACATAAGTGTCAATGTACGCGGAGTTGTACTGGAGCAGATCGCCCTGGAGGAAGGTGTCGGAGGCATTGACGATCTTGGTGATCGGAATGCCGGGATTTCCCGACCAGGCCACGCCGACGCCCTGGGTCACGCCGTCGCCGGTCACCACGCCGTAGCTGTAATCATACTGCCCATTGGAGGGGGCGGAGGGACAGTGGATCGCCTTCCAGGCCGAAGCCGGCAGCCCGTACCAGGCCGTGTCCGCATCGGCCGAGCCGTTGATGTAGACCAGGACGTTGGCCGCCCAGGTGTACCAGCTCGCGGGACCGGCGCAGATCAGGTGATCATTCCAGTCATGCGCGTAGAACATGTGCATCAGACCGATCTGCTTCAGATTGCTGGCGCACTTGATCCGCTGCGCGGCCGCCCGGGCTTTGCTCAATGCGGGCAGCAGCATGGATGCGAGAATGGCGATAATCGCGATCACGACGAGCAATTCTATCAAGGTAAATTTCTTCTTCATCTTACAAACCTTTCGTTTGCTTTTCCGTTCTTTTTTTCTTCTTTTGAAACCCTTTTCCATCACACTCTCCGAAGCAAACCCGATTGCCGTCTTGCACCTCCTTTCGGTTAACGGTTTCGGACTCTCCGACTTTCCATTTTCACCTCCTTTGCCGTTTTCCCCTCGTCGGCGGATTTCCGCCGACGAGGATTGATTTTTCCGCACTTGTCCGGTGCGTCTCAAACGCCCCGGATCTTTTCATCCGTCATCAATATAAAGGGAAATAATCGGGAAAGCAAATATGATTTCAGGCGCATGAAGTATTATTTCGGGCATTT
>JAZMZH010000194.1:0-7693 GCA_045585875.1 Victivallaceae bacterium
TTCATCCTGAATTTCCCCCTTTACTGCGGCGTCGAAACGCTCGAGGTCGGGCTGCCCGACGGAGCGGAGGTGCTGCCGCCGACCCCCTGGCGGGACCGGCGTCCGGTGGTGGTCTACGGCACCTCCATCCAGCAGGGCGGGTGCGTTTCCCGGCCCGGCATGGGGCATACCAATCAGATGAGCCGGATGCTGAACCGTCCCTTTTTGAATTTCGGTTTCTCGGGATCGGGATTGGGCGAGCCGGAGATGGCCGAAGTGCTGGCCGGGATCGCCGATCCGGCGATGTATGTGCTGGACTACGACGCCAACGCCGGGATTGAAGGCTTGCGGAAGACCCTGCCGCAATTCATCGACATCCTGCGTGGGAAGCACCCGGAGACGCCGATCCTGCTGGTTTCCCGGTTGCCCATGCGCGAAGAATTTCTCTCCGGATGCGCCTTTACTCTGGAGCGGATGGAATTCACCCGGATCCATATGGAGGAAGTGGCCCGCCGCCGGGCGGCCGGGGAGCGTCATCTGCACTTCCTGGACGGTTCCGGTCTTTACGGTCCGGAACCCTCCGAGTGCACCGTGGACGGCATCCACGCCACCGATCTGGGCATGTATTTCGTCGCCCGCACCATGGCTCCGGTGATTGAGCGCATCCTCGCCGCGCGGTGACGCGGGACGGCGCTCTCCGTTTCAGCACGGGAGGTATATTTTTAGCCCGTTTGATATATTGCGGCTTCCGGCGGCGGCGGTATATTAAATAACATTGAAAATGTCCGGCGCGTTTTCCGGCATCCCGCGGAACTCCGGACAGGACCGCGGGCGGCCGCGCTGAAATTACTCTTTTCCGCAGAGCGGGAAGGAAACAGAAAGGATCGGTATCATGAGAATCGCAACGACCACGGTGGATTTTTTCGACTATGTGCCGCGCGGCGACGCGGCGCGGGCGGTGCGCCTGACGGCGGAGTGCGGATTTCGCCACATTGACCTGAGCATGGATTTTGCTTATTTTGAGGGATCGCCGATGTGCTCCGACGGCTGGGAAAAGTGGGTGGATGAGATTCGCCGGGCCGGGGAGGAGTCAAATGTTGATTTCGTGCAGGCTCACGCCTCCGATTCCGCCTTTGAGGCCGGGCCGGATCGGGATTACCGCATGGACATGCTCCGCCGCCAGCTCCGGATCTGCGCCATGCTGGGGATCCCCGGCATGGTGGTGCACGGCATCTGCGGTCCGAAAACCACCCGGGAGGAATTCATGGAGGTGAATGCCGCCATGTACCGGGAGCTCCTGCCCGCCGCCGAGGAGACCGGGGTGCGCATCTATACCGAAAACACCTGCAGCGCCAACTGCCCCACCTATTTCCTGTTCGAGGGGCGGGACTTCAATGAACTGCGGGAACGTGTGAATCATCCCCTCTTCGGCTGCTGCTGGGATGTGGGGCACGCCAATGTGCAGAAGGTCGATCAGTACCGCTGCATTACCGACATGGGGGACGGCCTGATGGCGGTCCATGTCCACGACAACGACGGCTGCCGGGACGATCATCAGGCGCCCTTCGCCGGAAACACCTGCTACGACGCGGTCATCTGCGGGCTGAAGGAGATCGGATTCAAGGGCTGTTTCACCCTTGAGGCTTTTTCCCTGCCGACGCCCCGGAACTTCTGTTTCTGTAACCGTCCGTCCTTCACGGCGCTGGGTCCGGAGTGCGATAAACTGGGGATGCTGCCGCTGGAATTCAAAATGAAGAGCGAGAGGTTCATGCTGGAAACGACCCGGTACATGCTCCAGGCTCACAACTGTCTGGAGGAGTGAGCTCCGAATCACGAAGGGACCTCCGCAAAACGTCGGTTTCGCGGAGGTCTTTTTTTCGCCCGTTTCCCGAAATCACTCCGCGGTCAGGAGGCCGAAGCCCCAGGCGTCCATTCGGGGCAGGGTGACGGTCAGGGTTTCCCCCTGACGGGTGAATTCCGGCTCGACGGGAGCCTCTCCCGGGCGGAGCCAGAGGAGGCGTCCGGCGGCGGGACGGCGGACCTCCAGACGGATATTATCCCGCGGGGCGATGCCGCAGTTGACGATCGCCGCCATGCGGAACCTGCCCGCGTCGTCCGTCTCCGGGACCACGGTGAGGGTTTCAAACCCGGTGAGCCGCAGCGGCATCGGCTCCTTGCCCAGCCAGTCGGCGATGTTGCGCAGGAGCTCCAGCTCCGCGGTGTGGAGACAGCGGGTGAATTCGCCGGGATAGCCGATGACGGCGAGTCGGCCCCATTCGCCCTCCAGCGCCCAGGCGGCGGTTTCGAACCCCGGCACGGGCTTGTCGTAGATCGCCAGGACCCGCGCTCCGGACCCCCGGAGGTCGAAGCCCACGCAGGGGCCCTCGAGGCTGGTGCAGGCGGACTCCCGCCCGGCGGCCGCGCCGTTGAGGGGATCGTGCTCGTGAAACACAAAGGGGAATATGTTCTGATTGGATGCCTTCACTCCGGTGAAATCCATGAGCCCCGCTTCGGAGAGGCGCAGAAAGGCGTTTCCGGAGAGGAGCAGACCGTTTTTCAGCTGCCGCGCAAGGGTCTCCCGGTCCATGCCCATGGCGGAATTTTCGGTGATGATGCCGGGAGCGTCCTGACGGCGCTTGCTGAAGAATACCGGCAGGCCGATGTATTGCAGATAAGTCAGTGGATTGGGATTCAGCAGCCACCAGCACTCGGCGCCGCCCCCCGCGGGCGCGTCCATGTATCCGGGCGCATAGACCAGATTCAATCCGGCGATCCGGTATTTCCGGGCGCCTTCGGCCAGTTTTTCATAGACGCCGCGCCATTGGGAGATCAGCCGGAAGAAATCCTCCATGGCCGCTTCGCCGCTGTACCACAGGGGCCCGCTCTGAAAGGCGACCGAGGTGCAGCCGTAGGCCAGATGCATCGCCGCCTCCAGGGCGCTGGAGTAGGCGCTCTTGTTGGTGACGGTGCACGGGCAGGACTCCATCTCCGAGGTGACCAGATCCACGCAGCCGCACTCCCGGGCGTCGGAGGCGTCGCAGCCGCTGATCAGGGGTTTGCGGAGGAGCTCGGTCGGCACGAAATCATACCATGCTCCGCCGCCCACCCGAACCCGGGCCGGGTGTCCGGTGGCTTCGGCCATGGCCCGGTAGACCGGGGAGAAGTCCCAGCAGTTGTAGAATTCGTCGGCGTGGCAGGTCTGGAGTCCCATGACGGTGTTCGGACTGGCGGCGTGGACCCGGCGGGCGATTTCGCCGCAGAAGCGGGCGATTTCCTGTGTGTGAAACGCCACCCACTGACGGCGGATCGGGCTGTCTTTTTCGCTGTTCAGCAGTCGGGCCAGCTCCTCCCGGGTATATTTCCGGCCGGTCATGGCGGCGAAGCGCTCCAGACAACGGCGGCAGAAGCATCCCTCCTGGACGGCGCCGTGATTGTGAAACCGCACGTCGTCGTCGATAAAGGCGGCATGGATCTCCAGTTCGCGGCAGTAGAGGGCCAGCACGTCGCCGCTCCAGGCGGCGAAGGGTTCGCCGGTGAGACAGCATACCCCGTCCACCTTTCGCCCCTCGGAGTCCACCATGAGATCGTCGTCGGTCCAGGGGAATCCGTCCTCGCAGAGCGGTGCTCCGAAATGTCCCACGCAGCTGGAGAGCTGGATGGATACCTGGATGCCCCGTTTCCGGAGTTCACCGGCGGTGTATTTCATATCTTCGATGAATTTCCGGTGGTCGGCCATGGCGTTGTTGCCCTCCAGAGTGGAGAGCCAGACCTCGTCGACGGCGCCGAAGCGGTCCAGGTTGTCGAAGAGGACCTTCTGCTTTTCCGGGGTGTCCAGTCCGGCGTATTTCATCGTGTAGATGCGTACCGTGGTCAGGGGCCGTTCCGCCAGCGGGGCGCGGGAGTTTCTGCTGATGTCCATAAATCGTCCTTTCCGGATTGAAGATGACGGAAACACTGAAATTTTTCGGATTCCGGCGATAATCTACATCGTCAGGACCGCGTTCGCAATGAATAAAATGACTTTTTTTGGAACGAAATTACTGCCGGAGTCGAAAAAATCCGCCGCGGCGGAGGCCGGAAACTCTCAGCGGCCGCGCTTTTCCGCGAAAAATGCCGTCCAGCCCCGGACGATCATGAAGAGAATCCACAGCGCCGCCGCCAGCGCCAGCGTGTATCCGAAGAATCCCGTGATCGAGGCGAAGGTTTCGGCCTTGTCCAGGGTCCCGGTGTGCGCGAAGATGTATTCCCAGTCGTGGATGAGGTCCTCGCCGTTGGCGAAGGGGGCCGTGAGCGGCAGTTCCAGCACCGGCGCGTCGCGCATGTAGACCATCGTGTCCAGGAGCGCCATGCCGAGCCATCCCAGCGCCACCGCCACCGCCGGAAATTCTCCGATGCAGAGAAATTGGATCGCCACCGCCACCGGCGTCAGGCATTGAAAGATGGTGCCTCCGGCCACGTGCAGCATCTCCGGGAAGGGGGAGAGCAACATGTGCCCCACCTCGTGAATCGGCGCGTGGATGAAGTAAAAGAGCGACGAATAGTCGCCGTTGGCGTCCACGGAGGCGTAGCGCCATGCCGCGTAGATGAAATAGACGGCGCAAAGGAGATAGGGCGCCGTCATGGCGCCCCGGACGGTGAAGACCGGGACTTTGTCCGGATCTCTGCGGAAGAGTTTCATGTCAGGCCCCCGTGGCGTGGTTTCCCACAATATACCACGCAAACCGGGATTTGGCAAATCAGACGGCGCTGTCCCGGAGTCCGCGGACGAGGATCTGGAAGATCGCCGAATCGGAGTGCTTCGTGAGGGTCATGACCTCTCCGTCGAGGGTGTAGTCCCGGTGTTCCGCGAGCCCGTGCCCGTCCTCCAGTGAATTCACGCGGACGGAGGCGTTGCCCAGCCCCCTGACGGTCAGGGTGAAGGTTCTTTCCGGCATCCGGAAGGCCGAGATCAGGATCATGCCGCCGTCCCCGCCGTCCCGACCCGCGAGGATGGACAACCCTTTTTCGCCGGAGCACGCCCGCACCCGCTGCCGGTGGTCGGCGAAGGGCGCGAAGGCCAGAAAGGAATCGTAGGTGGGATATTTGGCCCCGTAGGGATCGTAAAACCCCCAGCTGCCCACGGTCATGTAAAAGTTCGACATGGTGAGCGGCGTGTCCTGCCATCGGGTGAGCACCGTGGTGTTGAAGGCCGCCGAATCGATGCCGTTGACGCCCTCCGGAGATGAGAGCAGGCGTTTCCTGGCCTCCGGATTGCTCCGGAGGTTGGTGAAGGTGTCGGGCAGGTAGTGCCACTCGTTCAGATGGAACTCCGCGTCGTCGAAGCCGCAGTCGGCGGCGATCAGGGCGGCGATTTTCGCCTGATTGACGAATTCCTCGGGGTTTTTGCCGTAGCGGTGCCAGCTGATGAAGTCCACCGGCGCTCCCTTTTCCCGGCAGCGGGTCAGGAAATTTTTCATCATGGCGGGATTCATCGTGGTGGCGGCCGGTCCGCCGATTCGGATGTCGGGGAATTCGCTTTTCAGCCGTTTGGCGACGACGGCGTACATTTCGTAATAGTCCTCCAGGGTCCGGTCCCACATGGCGGGGCCCAGGTCGGGCTCGTTCCAGATTTCCCAATGATTGATGCCGTAGTGAAAGCCGTCGGCCCATCCGGCGTTGTAGTGGCGGACGATGCCGGCGCATATTTCGGCGAACTGCGCATAGTCGGCGGGGGCCTTCACGAAGTATTTTTTCAGGGAGTGTTCGATGCTGGCCCCGAGGCGGTAGATGATTCTGCTCCCCAGGGAGAGGCAGTTGGCGACGTAGTCGTCGGTCTGGGTGAAGTAATAATTGGCCGGGTCGGAGGGGTCCGCGTCCGGACGGTGAAAGATGAGCGTGGCGTCCACCAGCCTCATCCCGGGGTTGGTGAGCGCGTCGTCGTGAAAGCGGACGGAAGGGATGCGGAGGGCGGCGAAGTCGTCGTTGCGGTCCCGGAAGACCCGTCCGGAGAGCGGCGGGGCGTCGTTGGTGCCGTTCAGGAGCCTGATCGTGCCGGAGGGCGCGCCGAAGTCGACCAGAGTGCGGTCAAAAGCGGCGTCCTTATGGAGGCGGATGAATTCCGCGATCCGGGCGAGCTGCGCCTCTCCCTCCCGCATCTCCGCCGGGGCGGTCAGTCCGGCGAGGAATGCTTCGGCGGCCTCCTGTGCCGCCGGGGGCAGGGCGCGGAGCTTGGCGGCGGTGCGGGCATCGGCGTGAAGCCGCATGAGCCGCTCCCGGCGGCCGCGGTTGAGTTCCAGCTCCGCGCGTCGGCACTCGTCGGCGCTCATGGGCGCGTCGAGGAATTTCAGCACGACGCCGGGGCGGCCTCCGGCGTCGGCACCCCAGCCTGAAGCGTGGTGGAGAAATTCCCGGGGCGCGTTGCGCATGATTTTGATCCGGAGGGTTTCATCCCGCCGCAGTCCGAAGGCGGCCAGCGGGAGTTTCAGGATGGCGGTCCAGCCGGAGGCGTCCCGGCTGCCGGAGATTTCCGGCGGAGGATCCATGGCTCCGCCGAGGGCCATGTCCTGAAAATAGATGCGGCCTCCGGCGGCGTTGAAGACGAGCTGATGCAGCACGCCGTCCCCGCCGGTGATGTAGAAATCCACGGCGTCGTCCAGAAACCACCCGGAATATTCCGGCGTCATCACGGCTCCGTCGATCTCGGGGTCGAATCCGGTGAAGCGCAGACAGAGGTTTTCTCCGTCGTATGCCGTCCGGCACTCCGAGCGGAAGATCAGCAGGCAGTCCCCGGAACTCTCCCGGGTGAAGTCCCTGACGGCGGGAATGTTTTCCCATGCCCCGCTTCGGAGCCGGTCGGCGGAATTCATCGGCGGGACCGGCAGTACGGGCAGGGGGAATCCGTCGGAATCGACGGCGGCGAAGGATGGACGGGACATGATGGGAGAACTCCTCTCTAATTGACGGAATCGGGGAGGCCGGGCGGCCTCCCTTGCGGCGGCGTCTGGCGGCGCCGTCCCTTACGATACAGCGGGAACGGGCCCGATGCAAATGATTTCGCGGTTACGGCCGGGCGATCCCCGGATGATTGAGCCGGAGATCCAGTTCGCCGACCCGGCGCATGTCGTCGAAGAAGCGTCCGGCCTGGGCGATCGCCTGTTCGTCGGGGGTGTCGGAAGTGCGTTCGCAGAACTCCTCACAGGTGAGGTCGTCGGCGGGGCCGCCGCCCACGGCGAGGAAGCGGGCCCGGAAGCCGCCGTTGTCGTTCCAGCGCATGGAGTGGATGAAGTAATAGCTCGCCATTTCCAGATAGTCGATGTCGCAGTCGGAATCGTTGTTGAAATAACTCTTGCCGTTGAGGGTGTTGCAGTAGTACTGGGGATTGCAGCAGGTGATTTCGCCCTTGTAGCCGATGAGGAGCCGGGGCACCTGCTCCACCTTGACCGCGCCGAGGGAGAGCCGTCCCCGCCGGGAGGAGCCGTTGCCCTCGAAGCGGTAGAGGGAATGGTTTTGCTCGGTGTATAAGTCGGTCATCGCCAGAGAATTGTTGTCTTTGATCCACAGACAGGGGTCGCAGATTTCCAGCAGGGCGAATTGAAAGGCAGTGAGGCCGGTGCGTTCCTTTTGATCGCCCTCCACCAGGACCGTGCCCTCGTAGTGGGTGTTGAAGAGGAAAGTCGCCTCCTGACTGTCGGTGAAGCGGAGGTTGCCGAAGGTTCCCCGGCTGAGCACCGTGTCG
>JAZMZH010000195.1:0-1686 GCA_045585875.1 Victivallaceae bacterium
GGATCTTGGCGTACGGGGAGCCCTCCGCCGTGTACCGGGCAGCGGTCCGGAGCGCTGCCGCCAGAGTCTCCTCCGGCAGGGTCAGCGTGGTGGGCAGCCACGAAGTCACACCCTCCTCCAGCTTGGAGCGGCACATCTTCACCAGACCGTCGTAATCGCCGTCGGAGAAATCGCTCCCGGCGCGTCCGTGACAGTGGATGTCCATGAAGCCGGGGAGCAGGGTCTCTCCTCCGGCGTCGCAGACGTTGGAGCAGAGGGGACGGGCGGCGGCTCCGATGAAGATTTCACGGATGACGCCGTCCCGGATCAGGACGGAAGCGTCTTCGGCGTCATATCCGGGGGAGGCGATCACGGCATTGGTTATGAGAAGTTCTCCACTCATTTTATCCTTCCAGGGTTGATGGGTTGATGCTGATAAATTACTTCACGGAGGGGAATTATGCAAACGATTTTTCGCGAAAATGCAAATTAATGAATGGTTTTTGTGGAAAAGTGAATTTCCTCACGTTCATACCGCGGAAAAACAGCGCCGCTCGGAGGAAGCGGAAAAATCTTTAATTTTTTTTTGCAATTTGCCTGAAACGGGTATATATTCTCAATCATGATGAGTAAGAGACTGCTTATGATTTTTTTCTCCGCCGTGCTGATTTTCGGCGGATTTTCCACCGCGCCGCGGGCCGCTGCCGCCGATCCGGTATCCTGGGCCATTCTCGCGCCTTTCGCCATCCGCATGGCCGACCGCATGTCGCCGTATGTGGAGCGGGGATTCGTAACCGGACTCAAGGGGCTGGTGCGGGTCATGTTCGACGTGGTGGAGGTGCTGAAACTCCCGGTGGGACTGCTGGGATGCACCATCGGAGCTCCCTTCGGATTTTTCGGCACCGGCTGCCGCTGGGTGGCGGACGGAGCCATCGCTCCGTTCAAATTGGGGCTGCACGCCCTCCTGCTGCCCCTGACTTTCATGGGGGCGGATCTGTTGTGAATTCCGAAGAGTGGAAACTGCTGCAGCGGCAGTATCTCCTCCGGGATTGGTACGGCCGGGATTTCGGCGATACCGAAATGGCCGCCCACACGCCCGCGCCGGAACCCATCGGCCGCTTCCTCGACGATATCATGACCAGGGCGGTCGGGGCGGATGCCGCCGCTCTGGATCGGCTCTCCCGCGGCTGGGAGGAGATGGTGGGGCCGGCGCTGGCGCTTCATACCCGTCCGGTCCGGTTTCAGGGGCGGACGCTGGCGGTCGGCGTGGATCACCCGGCCTGGCGGGTGGAGGTGATGCGGATGAAGCATCTGCTCGCCGCCAGGATCAACGAGTATCTCGGAAAAGAGAGAATCCGGGACGTGACTTTTGTCATATCCTCCGGAAAACGCTGAAGATCAAAAGGATAATATTTCAGGGGAGACATCGCGCCCGTCCGGGAATCAACATGAGGGGATTTTCGTGGGCACGTTTTTCCGTAAAACTCCGGATCAGCTCCGGGCGCTGCGGCTGCTCTCCGGGGCGGCGCCTTATGTGCTTCTCTTCGGAGGGTCCCGGTCCGGGAAGAGCTTCATCCTGATCTACGCCCTTATCGTCCGGGCGCTGCGGGCTCCCGGCAGCAGGCACGCGGTTCTGCGTCTGCACACCAATGCCGTCCGCGCTTCGATCTGGGCGGATACTCTGCCGAAGGTGCTGCGGCTGGCTTT
>JAZMZH010000196.1:0-11543 GCA_045585875.1 Victivallaceae bacterium
GGGGTCGCGTTTTTGATTCGCGGCTCCCGTTTTTTATGTAGGGCGTGTTTTGGAATTGTGGGCCCACGCTTTTTCAGGGGGGCGCGTGCGGGGGGAGCTTATTTCATCCCGTCGGCGGAGCCGTTGTATTCCCGATAGACAAAAGAGGGTTCCGGAGCGCCGGAGGAAACGGCTCCGCCCAGAGCGACGCCCGGAAACGGGAAATGCGCGCCGAAGAGGAGTCCGTCCATCTTCAGGGTCAGGATGCGGGAGGCCGCGGCTTCGGCGGGGACCGCGTCGTATCCGGCGCAGAAAGTCGGGAAGGGAAATTGCAGGGCCGCCGCATGGACGACGTCCCCCGCGAATACCGCCTCCGTCCGCTCCCGGAGCGGCATCCTGAAAATGGTGTGCCCCGGGGTGTGCCCGCTCCGTTTTACCGGCAGCAGGCCGCCGGGAAGCGTTTCTCCATACTCGAAAGCGTGGATTCTCCCTTCATACGGGGAGAGGTATTCTGCCAGCGCGCGGCGGCTCGTGTCCGTTTGCCATGCTTCAAGTTCTTCCCTGGCGATGTGGATGGTCGCGTTTGCGAAAAAGGCTTTGCCCTCCCGGAGAAGTCCGCCCACATGGTCCGGGTGGATGTGGGTTATGAATATGTCCGAAATCTCCTCCGGTCGGACGCCCGCATCCCGGAGCTTCTGCCGGAGCGAACCGCGCTCCGGGGCGTTTCCGGCGTCCACCAGCATGACCCTCTCCGCCGTCCGGATGAGGAATACGTTGACGGAGGACTCGTAAAACTCCTCCCGCGGCCGGGACGGGGGTTCCGCCGTGTCCCTGAAGAGACTTCGCGGCATTTTCATTGCGGCGTCCCGGATGCAGATGATTTCACACTCGGGGAAGGAAAAGTTCCTGATGCCGTCGGCGCTTTCCGAGAAGGTCGGGAGCGAGAGCGCCGCCAGCAGGGCGCAGGTCTTGAAAAAGACGGTTTTCATTTTTCACGCACCACCCGGAATCCCACCGTATTGTAACTTGCGTCGGGGTTGCGCCCCTCCTCTCTGGCCTCCGTGCGGCAGCTTGTCCGCGCGGAATTCCAGGAGCCGCCTTTCACGGCCTTGACGGTTCGGCCTTTCTCCGCGCCGACCCCGGCGACGGCTGAAACGGCGATCAGAAAAATAACCTTTTGAATCATGAAGCTTCTCCCTGCGGTTCGGCGCATTTGAAGTGTTTCTGCCGGTAAGACGCAACGCGGTGCGCGTTTATTGCCCATGCCGTGAAAAAAAGCTCTTTTTCCCGTCGGGCAAACACGGTCGGGGAGGCCGCTGAAAGCCGGTAAAACCGATGCGCCCGGTTTGACATTCCCCGCCTCACAGGATATATTATACGAAACGCAACCCGGCTCTTTTGCCCTGTCGTCAAATCTCCAGAACCAAAGGAATTCTCGGTGAAAAAAAACGCTTTCGAGGAGGTCTATCCCGGGGTGTGGCGCATCCGCTTCGGTACTCCCTCCGCCTTCACTCCGATTACGCTCCGCAATCACCCTCCCGCGCCGTGTCCCGAGGATCTGAAGCATCCCCCGCTGCCCTTTGATTTCGATCGGGTGAAATTCCGCACCGCCCGGAGGGGGGCGCTGGTCTCCCTGCCCGCCGCTCCCGGAGAGGATTTCTACGGCCTGGGGCTGCAGCTGCGCTCGTTTCGCCAGACCGGCAAAAAGAAGCATCTCCGGGTGAATTCCGACCCCGTTGCCGACACCGGAGATTCCCACGCTCCGGTGCCGTTTCTCCTTTCCACTTCGGGATACGGGATCTTCGCCGACACCCTGCGCTATGCGACCTTTTACTGCGCCTCCCATCCCGACGGCGTCACGGATCGTGAAGGTTCCGGCGATGCGGCGGGGGCGCTCTCCGACGACACGGGAAGCCTGTACGCCGCCGGAGATGCCGCCGCTTCCTCGTCCGTGGTCATCGACATCCCGGCGGAGTCCGGCGTGGACATCTATGTGTTCGGCGGACCGGACATGCGCCGGGCCCTGCGGCGCTACATCATGTTTTCCGGCGGCGGCGCCATGCCCCCCATGTGGGGGCTGGGGGTCTGCTACCGCGGGTACGTCGGCAACGACGGGGAAACCACGCTGAAACTGGCCCGGGAGCTGCGCGACGGGCACATGCCCTGCGACTGTTTCGGGCTCGAACCGGGCTGGCAGAGCCGGAGTTATTCATGCAGCTACGTCTGGGACCGGGAGCGGTTTCCCGATCCGGAGAAAATCGTCGGCGGGCTCAGGGAGATGGGATTTCGCATCAATCTCTGGGAACACGCCTTTGTCAACGCTGCCGCGCCCTTTTACCGGGAGATCCGTCCCCGGTCGGGTAACATGGAGGTGTGGCAGGGGCTGGTGCCGGACTTCTCCACCTCCGAGGCCCGCGCCGTTTACGGCCGGTATCATTACGAAAATTTCCTCAGCCGCGGGATCGACGCCTTTAAGATCGACGAGTGCGACAACTCCGATTTCATCGCTTCGGCCTGGAGTTTCCCGGAGTACGCCGAATTTCCCTCCGGCATGGACGGCGAGGAGATGCACTCCGCCTTCGGCAATCTGTGCATGAAGATGATGGACGAGGCCGCCGCTCCCCTGGGCCGCCGCCTGTGGCACAATATCCGAAACGCCCATGCTCTGGCCGCGCCCGAGCCCTTTGTCCTCTACAGCGATCTTTACCGGATGGACGATTTCATCCGCGGACTGGCCAACGCGGCCTTTTCCGGTCTGCTGTGGTCGCCCGAGGTCCGTCAGTGCCAATCCGACGAGGAACTGATCCGCCGTCTGCAGCTGGTGGTTTTTTCGCCCATGGCGCTGGTCAACGGCTGGATGATCAAGATGCCGCCCTGGAGGCAGGTGGACGTGGAGCTGAACAAGCAGGGGATCGTCTCCCCGACCGCCGATGCCCTCACCGCCCTCTGCCGGGAAGTGCTGAAGATGCGGATGCGGCTGCTGCCGCTCCTCTACACCGCCTTTGCCGAATACGCCTTTGAGGGGGTGCCGCCGGTGCGGCCTTTGGTGACGGATTATACCGACGATCCCGGGACGCGGGAGGTGGAGGATGAGTTCCTGATCGGACGGGACTTGCTCTTCGCCCCGGTGACGGCTCCGGAACGGGGGCGCGAGGTTTACTTCCCGGAGGGGGTATGGCATCATTACTCCGACGGGAGGAGTTTCCGGGGAGGGCAGCGGCTCCGGCTGGAGTGCGGAGTCGGGGAATTTCTGCTCTTCATCCGGGACGGCGCGGTGATCCCCTGGGCGGAACCGGTGGAGCATGTGGCCGAAGACACGGTATTCCGGCTGGTCCCGCGGATCTACGGGAGCGGGGAGGGGATTTGCCGCCTTTACGACGGCGACATGGAGCTCGCTCCGGCGCCCGCGGACGCGTGGCTGGAACTCCGCTGCCGCGGCGGACGATATGAACTCTCCCGTGAGAGCGGGATCTACAGATGTGCGGACGCAATCAGAATCAGGGAGGATGACGGTCATGCTGAATGAAAACCGTTTCTGGTACACATCGAGTGAGGTGCTGGGCGCCGGGAGGCTGCCCGCGCATGCTCCGATTTTTCATTTCAACGATATGCAGGAGGCCCGCCGGGAAGTCGCCGCCGCCGGCAAAGGGGATCAGGTGATCAGCCTCGACGGCGATTGGAAATTTCACTATACGACCGATCCCGAGAGCATACCCGGGGCATTTTTCGACCGTGACTTCGACGATTCCGACTGGGATGACATCAGGGTGCCCGGCGCGTGGGACATGCAGGGCTGGGACCGCCCGCACTACACCAATACTCTGATGCCTTATCCCGCGCCGTTCGAGGACCGGCATAATCCGTACAGCGAACTTCCTCCCGATGTGCCCCGGTGCAATCCCTCCGGATTTTACCGGAGGCGTTTCACGATCCCCGCCGAATGGAGCGGGAAACTGCGCACGATCCTCCGTTTCGAGGGCGTGGAGAGCTGTTTTTCAGTGGCGGTAAACGGGGTCCGGGTCGGCATGGCCAAGGATTCCCGGGCCGCCAGTGAATTCGACATCACCGACCTGATCCGTCCCGACGAAGCCAACACCCTGGCGGTGATGGTGGTGAAGTGGTCGGACAGCAACTACATCGAGGATCAGGACGAGTGGTGGCACGGCGGCATTGTCCGGAGCGTCCGCTGCGTCGGCAAACCCATGTCGTCGGTGGCGGATATTTTCGCCGCCGCCACGCTCACCGACGACTACCGGGACGGGGTGCTCGATCTCAAACTCATCGCCGATATTCCGGATATTCCGAGGGACAAGTTCCCCGACTGGGAATTCGTCTGCACCCTGTATGCCCCGGGCGGCGGGCGCTGCGCCGGATTTCCCCTCGTTCTGGGCTTGAAGCTGCCCCCCTCCGGCTGGGGCGCCAACGATACCCGGCGGCTGATGGTCAAGGGCTCCGCCGTCGTAAAAAACGTCAGAAAGTGGAGCGCCGAGACTCCGCACCTCTATACGCTGATCGTCGCCCTGCGGCACCGGCCCTCCGGCGAAGTCCGGGACCTTTCCGGCGTCCGGGTGGGATTCCGCCGGGTGGAGGCCGGCAACCGGCAGCTGCTGATCAACGGCGAGCGGGTGCTCATCACCGGCGTCAACCGGCACGAACACAACCCGGTCTCCGGGCGTACGGTGACGGTGGAGGATGTCCGGCGCGATCTGAAGATCATGAAGCAATTCAACATCAACGCCATCCGCACCAGTCACTATCCCGACATGCAGGAGTTTTACGATCTCTGCGACGAACTGGGGTTTTATGTGTGGGACGAGGCCAATCTGGAATCGAACTTCTACTATCACGACCTGTGCCGCAACCCCCAGTGGCTGCCGGCCTTCACGGAGCGGGCGGCCCAGCTTTTTGAACGGGATAAGAATCACCCTTCGGTGCTGGTGTGGAGTCTGGGCAACGAATCCGGCATCGGCCCCAATCACTCCGCCATGGCGGCCTGGCTCAGGAAAAACGATTCCACCCGGCTGATCCACTACGAGGGGCTGCTCTGGGAAACCGACTACTGGGAGAAATACATCCCCAACATGCACCTTCAGGAGAGCGACATCCTCGGCCCCATGTACCCCTCCGTCAAAATGCTGCGCAACTGGTCCCTGGACGGGGCTTCCGATCCCCGGCCGCTCGTCATGTGCGAATACAGCCACTCCATGGGCAACAGCAACGGCGAACTCAGGGACTACTTTGAAGTCTTTGAAACCTGCCCGGGCATCCAGGGCGGCTTCATCTGGGAGTGGTGCGACCACGGGATCGCGGCCAAAACCCCCGACGGCAGGGAGTATTTCGCCTACGGCGGCGATTTCGGAGACACGCCCAACGACCGCAATTTCGTCTGCGACGGTCTGGTCGGAGCGGACCGCCGCATTCATCCCGCGCTTCACGAGTATAAAAAACTGGCCCAGCCCGCCCGCATCCGGGCGCTGGATCCGGCCAACGGGATCTTCGAATTGGAGAATCTCCGTTACTTCACCGGTTTCGAGGATTGCTTCTGCGAGTACGAAGTCACCGTCGACGGTCGGCGGATCTTCCGCGCCCGTGCCGATGTGCCGGAGATCGCGCCCCGTCACGGCAGCCGGAGCGTGATGAAGCTGGCCATGCCGGAGCTCGGCGGCCGCGCCGGTCGCGAGGTCCATATCAGGATCATGCTCAAGCGGAAGCGCGCCTGCTGGTTTGCTCCCTCCGGCCATATCGTCGCCTGGGAACAGTTCGCCGTCCCGACGGTTTTGAAGCCGGTTCCGGCGCGTCCGGTGCGCCCGGGCCGGGTGGAGATCGTGAAAAAGGACGGAGAATCGGTGCTGCGCGCCTGCTGCCGGGACAAGGTCATGGAATTCCGTTCCGGCGGTGCGGAGATCACCCTGCTCCGCAAGGACGGAGCGGTGCTGGGACGGAATCTTTTCCGCGGGCATTTTTACCGTCCGCCCACCGACAACGACGGTTTCAAGCTGATACCCCAGAACCACAAGGTCGCGTACCGCTGGCTGAAGCTGGGTCTCGATAAGATGCGCGAGGAGGTGCTCGCCTGCGAAAAGGACGGGGAGCGGGTTATCCTGACCCGCAGATACTGGCCCGCCTCCGGCAACGGGATGATCCATACGGAGACGGTTTTCGACTTTTCCGACGAGGCGGGGATCCGGATCGGCACGGTGTTTCAGATCCCGGAGACCCTCACGGACCTGCCCAGGATCGGCCTCAGCTGCGAACTGGCGGCGGGCTTCGACCGGGTGGAGTGGTTCGGCCGGGGACCGGAGGAGAATTACATCGACCGCCGGGAGGGGTATCCTCTGGGGCGGTACCGCTCGACGGTGGACGGGATGCGGGAAGAGTACGTCATGCCCCAGGCCTGCGGCAACCGCTGCGATGTCCGGGAGGTAACGCTCTCCGGCCGTCCGCATCTGCCGGAACGATTCGCGGTGGTTTTTGAGAATCCCGGGGAATTTTCGGTTTCCCGCTTCAGCGATTCCGAGATATGGCGCGCGCCTCATCTCTGCGATCTGCGGCCCGACGACGCGGTGCACCTCTGTCTGGATGCCCGCCAGCGGGGCGTCGGCACCAACAGCTGCGGGCAGGAGCTGGATGAGCGCTATCGGACTACGGCGGGAAGCTATCGGCTGAATCTCATCCTGAATTTCTGACCGGGAATCGTCGTTTCCGGGGCTGCGTGCCTGCCGCCGTGCCGATAAGGGCGGCAGATGCGTTCCTCATATTTCCCCCGAAACTCAGGCGAGGGGCAGATCGGAGTCGGTCCGGCAGGCGGCGTCGTGCGCCTGAATCATGCTCCGGGCCGATTTCAGCGGCGGTTCGCCCAGGGTTTTCACCAGTCTGCACACCGCGCAGCGTGCGGATTTCTCCTCGTATTCCCGGAGCCACTTTTCCAGTTCCGGGAGGGATTCCGGCGCGTAGGGGTAGTTCAGCCGGGGCGTCTTCACGCCGATGCGGGAGGGTTTGGGGGAGAGCCTTGCCCGGTAGCACTGCTGTCTGGCGCAGAGCATGGTGTAGAGCCGGTCCGAACGGAGTTTTTTCAGCAGTTTCGCGGCGGCCGGGGAGCCGGGGGCCAGCTCGGCTCCGGAGATCAATACCCGGTAACCGGCCCGGGTCCGGTAGACGCGGATGTGGGCGTTGGGCGGCAGGGGGTCGGAGAGTTTTTCCAGGGTGCGGGCGAGGATCCGCTCGCGGAATTCGGCGACGGATTCCTCGCGGCGCCCCAGCAGTTTTCCCAGCCATCCCGGACGGCGGCGGCGGAAGCAGCTGTCGTCCACGTCGGCGAAGAAAAGGGTTTCGGAATTGAGCACCTGCGCCCCGTAACGGTTGCGGGTGATGATGTTGCCCGGCCCCGGGGAGGAGAGAACTTCCTCGCGGATGGGGGCGGTGTAGTTTTCGGAGACCAGGGATCTGCCGCCGAGAATCCGCTCCCGGATGCGCTCCAGTTTTTTCCCGGCGTCGGCTTCGGCGTCCTCCCAGGAGAGATCGGATGCGCCGTAGACCGTCGCCCGCTGGGGCGGCATGCCGGGGATGTTCAGCGTCCCCTCGACCTTTTTCCAGTAGCGGAAGACTTTCATTTGCCGCCTCCGACCGTGCGGGAATATTTCCCGGCGGGCAGCCGCATCTCACGCATCCCGGGCAGCCGGACCAGGGCTTCGGTATTGGCCGGTATGGTGAAGCGGTAGGTGACGGAGCCGTCGGCATTCCGCCTCCATGCGGAGCGGATGAGTCCCGCCGGAGAATCGTACTCCGCCCGGGCATAGGTCAGACCGCCGCCGGGGAGGGGGGCGATCTCGAAGAGTTTGAAGCCCGGAGCGGATTCGAGGGGCCGGATCCCGGCGATGGTGTTGTAAAACCAGGAGGCCACGGAGCCGTAGGCGTAGTGGTTGAAGGAGTTCATGGAGATGTCTCCGAAGCCGGTTTCCCGGGTCCAGCTGTTCCAGCGTTCCCAGGTGGTGGTGGCGCCGTTGACGACGGAGTAGAGCCATCCGGGGTACGAGGTCTGATTCAGCAGGGCGTAGGCCGTGTCGCCGCAGCCGTGGCGGGAGAGTTCTTCCAGAATGTACGGAGTGCCCAGAAACCCCGTGGACAGGTGGGTGCCGTGCTTTTTGACGACATCCTCCGCCAGCCATTCCGCCGTACTCTGAATCCCGTCCTCCGGTGCGAGTTCAAAGCGCAGGCTGAGCAGGGCCGCGGTCTGGGTTTTCACCGAGAGGTTTCTGCCGTCGGGGTAGAAGCGCCTCCGGTACGCCTCCCGGATCTCCTCGAAGAGGCGGCGGTATCCGGCCGCGTCCCGTCTTTTCCCCAGCACCCGTGCGGAACGGGCCAGCAGATCGGTGCTGTGCGCGAAAAATGCGGTGCAGATGAGGTCGATGGGCGTGGGTTCCACTGCCAGATGATCTCCGAAGCTCCCCACGTTGCGGATGAGGCCCGGGGCGTCCCGGCGCATGGATTCCACATGGCGGCGCATGGCCGGGTAGTGCCGGGCGAGAAACTCCCGGTCGCCGTAAAAGGTGTACAGCGTCCAGGGACAGATGACTCCGGCGTCGGACCATCCGGGGTCGGCGGCGAGGTTTCTGAATACGCTGTTGACGCCGATGGGCGCCACCGCCGGAAATGCTCCGCCGGGGTGGGCCGAGGCGTCCAGGTCGATCAGCCATTTGGTGAAGAACGAAGCGATGTCGTAGTGGTAGGCGGCGGTGTCGATGAAAACCTGGACGTCTCCGGTCCAGCCCATGCGCTCGTCCCTCTGGGGGCAGTCGGTGGGGATGTCCAGATAGTTGTCCCGGTTCCCCCATACGGTGTTTTCGTAGAGGCGGTTGAGCAGTTTCGAGGAGCAGCGGAAGCGTCCGGTCCGGCGCATGTCGCTGTGGATGACCGCCGCCTTTACATCCTCCGGCGAGAGGTCGCCCTCCCAGCCGGTGATTTCCAGGTAGCGGAATCCGTAAAAGGTGAATTCCGGCTCGTAGTCGAAGGCGCTCCCGTCGCAGTAGATGATGGATTCCGCCCGCGCCGAGCGGAGGTTGGCGGTGTAGAGGCTCCCGTCGGGATTCAGCATTTCCCCGTGGCGGATGACGATCCTGCGGTCGCGGGGCGCGGAGATCCGGATCCGCTCCCGTCCGGTGATGTTCTGGCCGAAGTCGCAGAGGATGCGGCCGTCCCGCCGGACGCGGATGCGCTTCACCGGCATGATTTCCGCGGCGCGCACCGCTTCGCCGCTGTTCCACTGGATCTCCGGGACGACGCCCCTGCGGCCGGGGCCGAAGCCCGAGGCGAAGGCGAAGTAGTTGGGCGTGCCGGAAACATCCGGGATGATCTCCTCGGCGGGCAGCCAGTGACTTTCGCGGCCTCCGCCGGGGAGCTTCCAGGAATCGTCCCGGAGGCGGGCATCGTAGATTTCGCCGTTGTATATGTCGGACTGCCGGTACGGGCCATGGTCGGTGAAGCTCCAGGAGGCGTCGGTGCCGACGGTTTCCGCGGAGCCGTCCGGATATTCCAGGCGCACGAAGGCCAGCAGGGCGCACCGGTCGCCCCAGACGGTCATGCCGTTGTTCCAGTAGCGGTTGATCACGCCCTTGTACCAGCCCTCGGCCACCTCGACCGCGACGGTGCAGCATCCGGGTTTCAGGGTTTCGGTGATGTCATAGCACTGGTACTGCACCCGTTTTTGATAGGCGGTGAATCCCGGCATCAGGGTGTTTTCGGTGATTCTGCGCCCGTTGATCCACGGCCGATAGACTCCGAGGGCGGTGATGTAAAGCCGCGCCCGGGCCGGCGTCGCGGAGACGGTGAACTCCCGGCGGAAATTCAGGGGCGGCGCCTGCATGCTTGCCGCGCCGTCGCCGGTGATCCACCGGGCGGGCCAGGGGGAATCCAGCAAACCGGTTTCAAATCCGGAAACGCTCCACGGAGAGAGCCGGTTTTTTTCATCCCGCACCCGCACCCGCCAGGAATAGGCGGTGAAGGACCGCATGAATCCCCCCGGGCAGACGATCCATGTGTCGTCGCCCCGGCGTTCGCCGGAGCTCCAGCAGGGGGAGGAAGCGCCCTCCGGGATGATTTCCGCTTCAAAGGCCGTCTGTTTCCTGCCCCCCGCGATCCGCCAGGTGAGCCGGGGCGAGGTTTCATCCATGCCGATGGGACGGTCGTGATATTCGGTGCGCAGATCGCATGCTCTCATGACCGCCTCCGGGTGTTGATGATTTCCTGCAGCGCCCGGGCCAGCTGATCCGGGCATGATGTGCTTTTGCCGCCGCAGCGGATGCCCGCCAGACGGGGGATGACCTCCTCCGGCGGCATGCCTTTTACCAGGGAACTGATGCCCTGAAGGTTGCCGGGGCATCCTCCGGTGACCCGGATCTCCCGGATTCTGCCGTCGTCGCCGAGGTCGATGTCAAAGGCCTCGGAACAGACCTCCGGCGAAGTCTCGTAATGATATGTCATAAGCACCTCGTGTTTCGGATAAGCTTGCGTACCGGCATTAATATACATTCGGAGAATCCGTTTTGCAAAGGCCGGGGCCGCATTTTTCAAAGAGTGACGCCGTCCTTGAAGATGGCGATCTCCCGGTATCCGGCGGATTCGTTGCGGGCGGGTTCGCCGGAGGCGGTGCGGAGGACCAGCTCCGTGAAGGATTCGACGTCTCCGTCCGCCATGGCGTCCCAGTCGATCCAGGCGGGTTTGCGTTCGGCCAGAAGGGTGTTGCTGGCGATCTTCAGCGTCGGGACCACGCTGCCGAAAGGCGTGCCCCGCCCGGTGGTGAAAAGGATCATCTGGCATCCCGCCGCCGCCAGCAGCGTCGAGGCCACCATGTCGTTTCCGGGGCCGGACAGGAGGTTGAGGCCGGGCGCGGAAACCCGCTCTCCGGCGCCGAGCACGGCGGTGACCGGCGAGGCGCCGCCCTTCTGGACACAGCCGAGGGACTTCTCCTCCAGGGTGGTGATGCCGCCCTCCCGGTTGCCGGGGGAGGGGTTTTCGCTGATGACCTGACCGTGACTGCGGTAATAGAGCTTGAAGTCGTTTATCATCCGGACGCAACGGTCGAAAATCTCCCGGGAGACGCATCGGTTCATGAGCAGAGTTTCCGCGCCGAACATTTCCGGGACCTCGGTGAGCACGCAGCTGCCGGATCGGGCGGTCAGCCAGTCGGAGAAGCGTCCGACCAGAGGGTTGGCGGTAAGGCCGGAAAAGCCGTCGCTGCCGCCGCACTTCAGGCCGATTTTCAGCATGGAGACCGGCAGTTCGGAGCGTTCCCGGACCCGGGAAGCCTCCAGCCGGGAAATCAGCTCCATGCCCCGAACGAATTCGTCTCCGGCATCCTGAGCCCGAAGAAAGGCGATGTTGAGCTTCGATATGTCGCCCAGCCGCTCCCGGAAGCTCTCCAGGGTATTGTTTTCGCAGCCGAGAGCCGTGATCAGCACGCCTCCGGCATTGGGGTTTCGCGCCAGATCGGCCAGAGTGACGGCGGTGTTTTCATGGTCTTCGCCCAGCTGGGAGCAGCCGTAGGGATGGAGGAGGGGGATGGCGCCGGA
>JAZMZH010000197.1:0-8290 GCA_045585875.1 Victivallaceae bacterium
GTCTGCGTTACATCGGTCTGTGCAGTTCCGGATGCGACGCGGTGGATCTCGCCGCGGCGCGCCGTCTGGGCATCACCGTCACCAACGTGCCGGGATACAGCACCATGGGAGTGGCGCAGCTGACCTTCGCCCATATTCTGAACATCGCCAACCGGGTGCAGACCCACGCCGCGGATGTCGCCTCCGGCGGCTGGAGCGCGGCGGCGGATTTCTGCTACACTCTGACTCCTCAGACCGAACTGGACGGCAAGGTGCTGGGACTGGTGGGCGCCGGCGCCATCGCCCAAGCGGCGGCCCGCATCGGCGCGGCGCTGGGGATGCGGGTCATCGGCTGCAACCGCTCCGGCCGTCCGGCGGAAGGGATCGAACTCACGGATTTCACCGATCTCTGTCATCGCGCGGACATCGTCAGCCTCCACTGTCCGCTGACGGAGGAAACCCGCAATCTGATCAATGACGCCACGCTGGCCGGATTCAAAGACGGCGCCTGGCTGATCAACACCGCCCGGGGCGGACTGGTGGACGCCCGCGCCCTGGCGGCGGCGCTCGAATCCGGCAAGATCGGGGCGGCGGGTCTGGACGTGCTGCCCGCCGAACCGCCGCCGGAGGACAATCCTCTGCTCAAGGCGAAGAATTGCTTCATCACCCCGCATCTGGCCTGGATGACCCGGGAAGCCAGAAGAAGGCTTTTCACCGTGGTGGCGGAGAATCTCCGGGCCTGGCGCGGCGGAAAAGCGGTCAACACGGTCTGCTGAAGCGCCCCGGATTAAAGCAATTTCCCGGCGATCTCATTCCAGAGGAGGAGCCCGGCTTCGCTGAGGGCGAACCCTCTTCCGGGAGCGAAAAGCTTCGGAAACTGATTTTTAAGCTCGGATGCGGCGGCCAGCAGACCGGCGGAAAACCGCTTCTCCGCCGTCGTCTCATCCCATCCGGCCGTCCGGCGGAGCCCGACGGCGAAGATTTCCGCCTCGCGCTTTTCCGGCGCGATCACATCCCAGACCGGATAACGATGGGCGAGCCATTCCGCGAGGTCGCTCCTCTCGGTCCAGCGGTCCACCCCGTCGAATCCCGATGCAGACGGCCCGATGCCGCACAAAGGCTCCCCGTCCCACACCGCCAGATTGTGCCGGCACTCGCCGCCCGGGCGGGCGTAATTGGATATTTCATAGCGGCGGATGCCGAAGCCGGAAAGAATTTCGCCGGCGCTCCGCCACAGCCGCTCTCCGGCATCGGCGTCGGGAGCCGGGAAACGGAGCGCCGCCTGCTCTTCGGGCGTGAGTTCGTAACAGGAAACATGATCGGCCCCCGCCTCCGCCGCCAGGGTCAGCTCCCGCCGCCACAGTTCCGGATCGTCCCCGGCCAGGCCGCAGATCAGGTCCACATTGAGGTGGCGAAAACTCCCGGCGGCCCGGGAGAGCGCCCGGTCGATCGCCTCCCGGGAACACTCCCGGCCCAGCCGGAGGCGCCTTTCGGAGTCGAAGCTCTGCACGCCCACCGACAGCCGGGTGGCGAAACCGGAGAGAAACTCCAGCTTTTCATCGTCCAGGGTCTCGGGGTTGGCTTCAAAGGTGATCTCGGTGCCCTCGTCCCACTTCAGGAGCATTTCGCAAACGCCCCGCAGCCGCTTGAGGAAACCGGTGTCGGGCAGCGTCGGAGTGCCTCCTCCGAAATAGATGCTCCGCATCGGTTTGGCGAATCTTCTGCGGCACATTTCTCCGGCCAGCCGCTCCAGCCACGCCTCCTGCATCCGCGGCGAAGCCTCCTCGCCGGTCACGGAATAAAAGGCGCAGTAACCGCACTTGCGGCGGCAGAAGGGCACATGGATGTAAAGATCCCGGTAGACGATCTCCGGCCGGGCGGGCCGGAAGCCCTCGTCGCTCCAGGGGAATCGCACCCTCCCGCTCATTTCCCGCCCCGCTTTTCCTCAAGCTGACGCACCCGGTCCCGCAGGACCGCCGCCCGCTCGAATTCCAGCTTTCCGGCGGCTTCCATCATCTCGGTCTCAAGTTCACGGACCAGATCGTCGAATTCCGCATCGTCGAGGCGGAGTATCATCTCGCCGCCGGTGATGTCCGCCTTTCCGCCGTCGCCGGTGAGGCGGCCGGCGATTTCTTCAGAACTGCGCAGCTTCTTTTTCGGCTTCTCTCCGAACTGGCCCACCGCGTCGGCGATCCCGAAGCGTTTGCTCTTCACCACGCTCCGCGGGGTGATGTGATGGAGGCGATTGTATTCCAGCTGTTTTTTCCGGTGGGTTTCGGTGATCCGCAGCAAAGCGTCCATGGAGGGAGTGACCACGTCGGCATAGAGGATCACCCGTCCGTTGACGTTGCGCGCCGCCCGGCCCGCCACCTGCACCAGACTGCGCTCGCTCCGCAGAAATCCCTCCTTGTCCGCATCCAGGATGGCCACCAGACCCACTTCAGGCAGATCGAGGCCCTCCCGGAGCAGATTGATGCCGACGAGGCAGTCGCAGTCCCCCTCCCGGAGCTTGGCGATGACCTTGACCCGCTCCAGTGCGTCAAGTTCGCTGTGCAGATAGGTGCACCTCACGCCCAGTTCGCTCAGATACTCCGAGAGCCGTTCGGCGTTCTTCTTGGTCAGAGTGGTGACCAGGACCCTCTGCCCTCTGGCGACGCAGCTGCGGATCTCGTCCAGGACATCGTCCACCTGCCCCTCCAGCGGGCGCATGTCGATGACCGGGTCGGGCAGGCCGGTGGGACGGATGATCTGCTCCACCACCGGAGCCTTGAGCGTTTCGGTCTCGTAGATGCCGGGGGTGGCGGAGACGAAGATGGTCTGACGGCGGCGGCGCTCGAACTCGTCGAAGTTCAGAGGGCGGTTTTCCAGCGCGGAGGGCAGACGGAATCCGTGCTCCACCAGCGTCTCCTTGCGGTTGCGGTCCGCCCGGGCCATGCCGCCGATCTGGGGGATGGTGACGTGGGACTCGTCCACGATCATCAGGAAATCCTCCGGGAAATAATCCAGCAGGCAGAAGGGGCGCGAGCCCTTGGGACGGGGGGACAGATAAAAGCTGTAATTTTCGATGCCGCCGGTGTAGCCCAGCTCGCGGAGCATTTCGATGTCGCCGGTGACGCGCTGGTAGATGCGCTGGGCCTCCACCAGCCGTCCGGCCTTTTCGAAGAATTCCACCCGTTCTTTGAGCTCGGCCTTGATGGCGGGTATGGCGTTTTCAATGCGGGAGGCGGGCATGACGAACTGTTTGCAGGGGAAGATCATCGTTTCGATGGCGGAATGGATGATCTTGCCGGTGGCGGGATGATGCCGGGAGAGGGACTCGATCTCGTCCCCCCAGAAGGTCACGCGGATGAAGTCCTGTTTCCGCGCTTCAAAGATGTCCACCGAATCCCCCCGCACACGGAACTGTCCGGCCTCCGGAGCGGTATCGTTGCGGAAAAACTGCATCTCCACCAGCCGCTCCAGCAATTTTTCCCGCTTCATCTCCATGCCCGAGCGGAGCAGCAGGCACATCTCCGAATAGTCCTCCGGCGAACCCAGTCCGTAGATGCAGGAGACGCTGGCCACCACGATGACGTCCCGCCGCTCCAGGAGCGATGAAGTCGCGGCGAGGCGCAGTCTCTCCAGATTGTCGTTGATGCTGGCGTCCTTGGCGATGTAGGTGTCGGTGGCCGGGATGTAGGATTCCGGCAGATAGTAGTCGTAGTAACTGATGAAGTATTCCACGGCGTTTTCCGGAAAAAATCCCTTGAATTCCCCGTAGAGCTGCGCGGCCAGAGTCTTGTTGTGGGAGAGCACCAGCACCGGACGCTCCTGCCGGGCGATGACGTTGGCCAGAGTGTAGGTCTTGCCGGAACCGGTGACGCCCCGGAGGATCATGTCCCGGGTCCCGCCGCCGACCAGGCGGGAGAGTTCGGCGATGGCCGCGGGCTGGTCCCCGGCGGGGGGGAATTCCGTATGGAGCTTGAAAAGCGGACTCATTTCGGCACGCTTTCCAGAAAATTCGCCAGCATGGTCAGAGACCATTTGAGGTCCGAAGCCTCCTTGTCGGTGCGCCGGAGCAGATACTTCCGCGCCCTGGCGGAGTCGATGAATCCCAGCGCCTTAAGGTCCGGGGATTCCAGCGCCCGCTCCACCTCGTCGCGCCAGCAGCCCGCAAGATAACGGGCCATGGGGATCCCGAACCCCCGCTTCCGCCGCCGGGCCGCCATGAAGGGAAAGCGCGGCGACATGGATTTCACCAATATGTCCTTGCGGGAAGCCCCGTTGAGTTTGCGTTCCCAGGGGGTCGCCGCGGCGAAACGGGCCAGTCCGATATCCAGAAACGGCGAACGCACCTCCAATCCGAAACTCATGCCCGCGGTGTCGATCTTGGGCAGAATATCCCCGGGCAGATAAGTCGTCGTGTCGATCAGGCTCCACCGCTCCCGCCAGTCCCCCGCGGCCAGTTCACCGGCTCCGGCGGCCAGCTCGCCGGCCACCCGGGAATTCACCCTCCGCAAATCGCCGAGCTCTTCCCGCAGACCGGGACCGGCGATTTTCTCCAGCAGCGCGCCGGAAGCCTTTCCCATGAGCATGGCGTAGGCCTCCGGAGTGGCCCCCAGGGAAACCGCCCGCAGAAACCGCCGCAGCCGCCCCGCCGCCGAACGCTCCAGCCCCCCGGGCAGCATCGCCGAGGCGACGGCGGCCAGCCTCCGGAAAAGCGGTTCCATCCGCTCTCCGCAGCGGCCGGTCATGGACTGGATCATGGCCATCACCCGGTAGCGCTCATACCCAGCCAGAAGCTCGTCGGCGCCGTCCCCGGAGAGGGCGACGGTCATATTCTCCCGGGCGAAGCGGCAGAGCATCCCGGTGGGCATCAGGGAGGCGTCGCCGAAGGGCTCCCCGAATCCGTTGAGAAGGAATTTCAGCATTTCCCAGTCGGCTCCGCCGACGATCCTCTCCCGGTGGCGGAAGCTCTTCAGACCGGCTTTGCGCAGCGCCCGGAGGGATTCGTGCACGGCGGGAAGCTCGTTGTAGCTCCCGTCTTCAAACCCGATGCTGGCGATCTCCAGATTTTCCGCCCCGGAAGCCAGCACCAGCGCGGTCACCGCCAGCGAATCCACCCCGCCCGAGAGGAAACACCCCAGGGGCACATCCGACAGCAGCCGTTTGCGGCAGGCCGCCTCCAGCAGCCGGAGGAATTCCCGCCGCTCCTCCTCCCCGCCGAGTTTGTGCTTGCGGGAGAAATCCAGCTGAAAATACCGGGTTTCGGCAAGAGTGTTCTCCCGCAGCGAATATTCGGCGAAGTGTCCCGGCGGAAGTTTTTCGATCCCCTTGTATCCGGTGCGGCGTCCGGGGACATACCAGAGCTCCATGAAATCCACCAGATCCCGCGGACTGATGCTCCGGTCGGCTCCGGGATGGGCCAGCACCGCGGGCAGCGTGCTGGCAAAGACCAGCCCCCCGGAAACCCGGGCGAAGTACAAAGGTTTTTTCCCGAAAGGATCCCGGGCCAGAACCAGTTTTTCCGCGGCCTCATCATAAATCGCGCAGGCGAACATGCCGTCCAGCCGGGCGAAAACTCCGCTCTCCCACGCTTCGTACCCGTGCAGGATCACCTCGCTGTCCGAGGAGGTGGCGAAACGATGACCGAGGGCCTCCAGTTCGCGCCGCAATTCACGGCAGTTGTAGATTTCGCCGTTGACCGCCAGCACCACCCGGCCTCCCGCCCGCTCCCCGACGAAAGGCTGGGCGCCGCCCGCCGGGTCGATGACCGCCAGACGCCGGTGCAGGATGAAAAGCCGCTCCCCGGGAGGAAATCCGGCCGGAAGCTCTTCCGTCCGGAGCCGCGGCACGGCGAGAGCGCCGCTCCACCAGCCGCCTCCGTCCGGTCCCCTCCGGGCGAGGAGATGGTCGCACAGCCGCGCCCAGTCGGCGTCGGCCGCGATGCCGATGCTGCCGGCTATGCCGCACATTGCAGCTCACCCGAGGGCATTGAGCGCCTCTTCGTTACGGTCGTAGATGTCGAAAATCAGCGAAAAACCGGAGATCTCGAAGACCTCCAGCACATCGCCGTTCAGGGAGGAGATGGCGAGTTTGCCGTCGACCGTCTGCAGTCTTTTGGCCAACTGGAGCAGCACCCGCAGCCCGGCGCTGGAGACGTAATCGACTTTGGCCATGTCCACCAGCCAGCGGAGGGAACGGGAAAAATTTTCTCCGATCTCCTTTTCGACCCCCGGACTGGTGGAGGTATCGAGCTTGCCGTCCAGGGTCAGCACCATGACCCCGGCGTCGGTCAGAGTGAAATCACTTTTCATCATGCTCCTCCATGGCGGCCGCTTCCGCGGCCAGTTCCTTCTCCCACTGCGCCACGCATTGACGAAAGGCGGCGGCGAACTCCTCCGGGGTCCTGTCCGCCGTGTCCGCGATGTATACGGCGCGCCGGGAATCCCTGTCGCCCCGCCAGTGCCACTCGACGCCCATGCGCACCTTTTGCTCGACCGGCCGGATCTCCCAGCAGAAGAGATTGGCCCGGAGCCGCGCCGCCCCGCCCTGGAAATCGCTCCGCAGGATATTGGCCACCATCTGCTCGGGCGAATCGGCCCAGCAGCGGTATTCGTCCTGAATGACTTCGCCGGAAACCGACGTGTACCGCATCCGGGGCCCGGCGCCGGAATCGTTGGCGATGCCGTCGATGTCAAATCCCGCCCCCGAAACGCCGTCGTCCCCGCTGCCGGGCAGCGTGTAGTATGCGATGGGCTTCTGTTTCGGGGGATTGAACACTCCTCCGCAACCGCCTCCGGCAAGGGCGGCGGTCAGGGCCAGCAGACAGATTCTCGTATTCATTTTCACCTCCATGGGCATTGGTCTTTATTCGTTGATCTCCGGCAGGATCAGTCTCTGGCCGATCCGCAGTTCGCGGGCCGACCGGACTGTCTCCCGGTTGGCTTCCAGGATGGCTCCGGCGTAGCGGCCGGTGCCGTAGACCGCCCGGGAAATTTTTTCGGGCGTGTCTCCGGCTTTTACGGTATAATAGCGCGGGGTTTCCGCTGTTTCGGCCGCAGGGGCCGGAGGCGGAGCGGCAGCCGTTTCCGGAACGGGCGCGGCCGGGGCGGGAACCGCCTCCACCGGCGGCGCGGCCTGTATCGGCGGCGCGGCCGGCACCGGCGGCATGGCCTCCGGAGAGCGGACGCGCCTCAGCTCCGCCGCCAGAAGAGCGTTTTCCCGTCTGAGCAGGATCAGTTCCCGCTCCGGATCGACGCCGGAGCCCGGCAGGGCCGCGTCCGGACCCGGCACCTCCAGATCGGCGATCCACCGGTCGCAGGCCTTGCGCCGGGCGCGGCGGAGCAGACGCCGGAAAAGTTCCGCCTCCGGGTGGTCCGGAGCGACTTCCAGGAGCACGGCATACTCCTCCGCCGCCCGAAAAGGATCGTCCAGCCGCTCGTCGTAAAGCTCCGCCAGCTTCAGATGCAGAGGCGCATCCTCCGGGCGTATCCGGGCCAGGCGGGAAAAACATTCGGCGGCGGCGGCATAGTCGCCCTCCCGCTCGGCGTTCCGCCCCCTGGCCCACAGAGGATGCCCGGACGCGGTTTTCTCGCCGCATCCGGCGAACACGACGGCCGCAGCCGCCGCCAGCGGCGGAATTTTCCAAAATGCTCCGTGATGGTCTCTTGAATATCTCATGGCGCCTATAATATATCATCTTGAAACTTGAAAGGCAACCCTGATTAAAAAAAATGATGGTTCTGACTGGAAATTTCCCCTGAAACGGTGTATATTGAACAAATGTGAAAATCGGCAAAAGAAACGAGGACTTTCCCCATGAACGAAGTTGAAAACCGCGATTTCCTGATCGGTGTGGAAAATATCATGCACACCGCCTATCTCCAATACTCCCTCAGCGTCAACGTCGGACGGGCGATCCCCGACGTCCGGGACGGCCTGAAACCGGTCAACCGCAGGATCCTCTACGCGATGAAGCGGGCCGGATTCGTCAAGAGCCGTCCCTACGTCAAATCCGCCAAGGTCATCGGCGAGGTCATCGGCAAATTTCACCCCCACGGCGATTCCTCGGTCTACGACGCCCTCACCCGGCTGACCCAGCCCTTTTCCATGAACGTGCCCCTGGTGGACGGCCAGGGCAACTGGGGCAGCATCGACGGAGATTCCGCGGCGGCCTACCGCTACACCGAATGCCGTCTGGAACGCATCTCCGAGGAAATGCTGGCCGACATCGGCAAAGACACCGTGGACATGACCCCGAATTTCGACGAAACCGAGCCCGAACCCTCCGTCCTCCCCGCCAAATTCCCCCAGCTGCAAGTCGGAGGCC
>JAZMZH010000198.1:0-5836 GCA_045585875.1 Victivallaceae bacterium
CGGCACCACCGAACAGACCGCGATCTTTCCGTCGGGGACATCCCCTTTTCCCAGTTCGGCGGTGGGGATCACTCTCACGATATACAACCCTCCCGCCGCATCGCAGACCGCGATGCGGGTATGGGTGTTTCCGACATCGAAGAGCGTGAGCGCGGCCATCCGCTAACCGCTCAGGGATTCCATGATCTTGACCAGCGGCGCGAACATGGCGATGACGATCGTACCGACGATCACGGCCAGAAACATGATCATCAGGGGTTCGATCATGCTGGTCAGGGCGTCCACGGCGTTATCGACCTCTTCCTCGTAGGTGTCGGCGATCTTTTCGAGCATTTCCGGCATCTTGCCGGTTTCCTCGCCGACCTCGATCATGCTTATGACCATCTGCGGGAAGATGCCGGCGGCGGCAAGAGGAGCTGCGATGCCCTCGCCCTCCTTCACCGCGTCGTGGACCCGCTGGACTGCCCGCACCACCAGTTCGTTTCCGGCGGTATCCCGGACGATGATCAGCGAGTGCAGCACCGGGACGCCGGAGGACATCAGAGTGCCCAGAGTACGCGAAAAGCGGGAAATGGCGGTCTTCGAGATGATCGGGCCGAAAAGCGGCATGTAGTACTTCACATAATCGATGCCGTACTTGCCCGGTTTGGTGAAGCCTATGATCTTGAGGAAAATGAAGATGCCCGCTATCCAGCAGAGCACGACCCACCATTTGGCCTGCACATACTGGCTGACGTTGAAGACGAATTCGGTGATGCCCGGGAGCGGCTGTCCGGCCAGCAGTTCGTCGAAAATGGTTTTGAATTTCGGGACGATCACCACCATCAGAAATCCGGTGATGCCGATGGCCATGATGAGCACCGCGATCGGGTAGATCATGGCGCTCTTGACCCGGCCGGCAATTTTGGCGGCCTTTTCCATGAACTGGGCCAGACGGTCGAGAATCGTCTCCATGGCGCCGGCGGCCTCTCCGGCCCGGACCATGTTCAGGAAGAGTCGGTCGAAGGTCTTGGGATTCAGAGACAGCGCCTCCGAAAAAGTCGCTCCGGTTTCCACCGAATCGGCGGTTTCGCCGAGGATGCGGCGGGTAATCGGGCTCTTGGCCTGACGTTCGAGCGTGCGGAGAGAACGGATCAGGGGCAGACCGGCCTCCAGCAGAGTCGCCAGCTGCCGGGTGACCACGGTCAGCTCCTTGCGTTTGATCTTGGCGGCGCCGATGGATATATTGAGCCCCGAACCTCCGCGGCGTTTCTTCGGGGCGGCCACGGACGGCCCGGCGCTTTGCGAGGTGATGGCGGTGGGAAACAAGCCCTGTTTCTTAAGTTCGGCGGCTACGGTTTCCTCATTCGGGGCATCAATCTTCCCCTTGAGCTCCTTGCCGGAACTGTCAACAGCCACGTAATTGAAATACGGCATACAACACCTTTGTTTTTTCTTGGAACGGCTTTACCGCCTAATATATACTGCGAAGAAGAGATTTTCCAGTGCTTTCCGAATTTTTCCCGAAAATTTTTTTCAAAAAATTACACGGCATTGCAAAAATCCCGCTGCGGTGATATATTATGCGACACACGGCGGCCGGCGGCGTACCGAATGTCCGCTCCGCCCGGGGAGAAAAAATCCGATGATGACACAACTGCTGATCCGCGTATTCGTAAAGGACCGGACGCATGTGGAGCGGCCGCAGGTCCGGAGACGCTACGGCGTCCTGAGCGGCGTCGTCGGCATCGCCGTAAACGCATTTCTGGCGGTGCTGAAATTCGCCGTGGGTTTTGCTTCGGGCAGCGTGGCGGTGGCCGCCGACGCGGTCAACAACCTGTCGGACGCCGGCAGCGCCGTGGTGACGCTCATGGGCTTCAAGCTCTCCGCCAAACCCGCCGACCGGGACCATCCTTTCGGCCACGGCCGGGTCGAGCATATCGCCGGAGTGGTGGTGGCGGTGGTGGTCATCGCCATGGGGCTGAATTTCCTCAAGGAATCCGCGCTGAGGATCGTCCATCCCGGCAAAGTGGATATGCCGACGGTGATGATCGTCCTGGTGATCGGGGCAATGGTGCTGAAGGGATGGCTGTACTTCTTTTACCGGTTCATCGGCAGGGCCATTTCCTCGGAAACCATTAAGGCGGCGTCCTTCGACAGCCTCAGCGACCTCTTCGCCACATCGGTTGTGCTGCTCTCGGTCATCTTCGGGAAATTTGTCGACTTCCCCGTTGACGGCTGCGCCGGAGTGGCGGTGGCGCTCCTGGTGGTGGTCGGAGGGGTGAAGATTCTCCGCGAAACCACCGATCCGCTCCTGGGGACCCCTCCGAGCCCGGAACTGGTGAACGAGCTCCGTTCGCGGGTGCTCAAGTGCAGGGGCATCCGGGGCGTCCACGACATCATCATGCACAATTACGGTCCCAATCAGTACTTCGCCACCGCCCACGCCGAAGTCGATCCCGGCAGCGACATTCTGGCAGTGCACGATCTGCTGGAGCGGGCCGAAGTTGAAATCGGCAAACACATGCCGGTGCATCTCCTCCTGCACTGCGATCCCGGCGACTCCTGCGATCCGGAATTGCGGCTCTGGCAGGGGCGTCTCGAAAACGTCGTCGCCGACCTGAATCCCCGCTACAAGGTCTACGACGTCCGCCTCATCCGGGAGGATCGTCTGCGGACGCTCACGTTCAACCTTCTGGTGCCCTGCGACGACGGGACCGGAGGTGAAGATTTGCAGAATTTCGTCTCCGAAGCGCTGGCGGTCCATCCCGATCCGCCGCGGATCAGACTGCGGATCGTCAGGTCGCGGGTCTGATCCGCCGGAAGAATCCGGCGCTCGGCCGCGGGGGAAAAATTCAGAAGTCAACAATCATTCGGATCCTTATTATGAAAGTAAACGCCATTGTCCTGGCCGCCGGCATCGGCAGCCGTCTCATGCCCCTCACCGGGCATATTCCGAAACCGGCGCTCCCGGTGGGAGGCGAACCGCTGGTCAACCGGGTGATCCGCCGTCTCAAGGAGGCCGGAGCGGAGCGGATCGCCGTCAATCTTCATCACCTGCCGGAGCAGATTGTCGCCTGCGTCGACCGATCGCCGTACCGGGACAGCGTGACCTTTTTCCCGGAACCGGAGCTGCTGAACACCGCGGGCCCGCTCATCAATGCCAGAAGCCTCCTGTCCGAAGGAGAATACTTCATCCTCCACAACGGCGACGCCGCCTGCGATTTTGATCTGAAAACCATGCTGGCGCAACACATCGCCTCGGGGGCCGCCCTGACCATGGCCCTGCTGGACGGGCCGGACAACCGCGTCCTGGCGGACAAAGAGGGCCGGGTGATCGACATCAACGGCATGACCGGCGCCGACCCGGCCTCCGGAAAAAAATACACCTACGCCTGCGTTTCGGTCTTTTCGCGGGATTTCTGGGAATGTCTGCCCGGAGAAGTCCGTCCCTGCTCCTTCGGAGAAGCCTGGGGGAACGCCTTCCGGCTCGGGAAAAAGATCATGGCTTATTTCCCGGGGGAGGAGTGCTTCTGGAACGACATCGGTTCCTTTGAGGAATATTTCGCCGCCAACAGCCGCATCGCCGACGGACAGGTCTTCCGCGGAGAGGGTTCCCGGATCGATCCGGGAACGGTCTTCAGCGGGTTCAACATCATCGGCCGGAATTGCGAAATCGGTCCCGGAGCGCGCCTCCGGAACTGCGTCCTGCTGGACGGAGCCCGCGCGCCGGAGGGATATTCGGCCGATCAGATCTTCGGACGGGACTTCTCCTGCCACCGGGAGGAGAAGAGACTGCGGGAATTGAAGATCTTCGCAGGCCGAGGCGGGGAATACACATTCTCCAGTCTGCCGGAGCAGGGTTCGGATCGGAAATTCTACCGGGTCCGCGACATTTCCGGAGGTTCCCGGATCCTCATGTGTTCCGGCCCCGCGGACCGGGATTTTGAACGCTTCATCCGCCTCGGGCGGATCTTCTCCCGCTACGGGATGCTGACTCCGGAGATCTTCGCCTGGGAGATTTCCGAATACACGGTCCTCATGGAGGACCTGGGGCGGCAGACGCTCTACGACATCGTCCGGGACGCGGACGAGGATGACATTCTGCTCTGGTACCGCAGAAGCCTGGAGGCGCTGATGACCTTTCAGGAGGGCGGCCGCGAGGCCGTCGGCGGGGAGGATCTCGAATACCGGATCTTCAACCGGAAGATCCTTTTGTGGGAATCGGAATACTTCATCGCCAATTTTCTGAACGCCCTGTGCGGACTCGAACTCGAGGGACCCGACGCCGAGGCGCTGAAACGGGAGACCGCCGCCGTCGCGCTGGCCGCGGAAACGATGCCCTGCGCGCCCATGCACCGGGATTACCAGTCCCAGAACATCATGATTTGCGGCGACACGGTGCGGCTGGTGGATTTCCAGGGGTCCCGTTTCGGGCCTTACACCTACGACGCCGCCAGCCTCATCCGCGATCCCTATGTGATGCTCTCCTCCGGAGTCCGGCGGCAGCTCCGCGCATATTATCACCGTCTCTTGAACGAGCGGGGATTCCGCCTGAGCCGGGAGACTTTTACAAGGGATTATCTGCTGGGAGCCCTGCAGAGAAACATGCAGGCGCTCGGAGCCTACGGATTTTTATCCCTCCGCAAGGGCAAGCCCCGCTATCTCCGATACGCCGCTCCCTGCCTGAAGCTGCTCATGGAGGGCATCGACGAAATGCGGAGCCTGCCCGACGCGCCGGAGCTGGAAACCCTTGCGCAATACTGCCGGAGGGCCGAAGCGGTGCTGCCGGAGCGGGTGGCGGAACTCTCCGGAAAAGATTCGTGAAATACGGACATCCGGGCCCCTTCAGATGGTGATCGCCCGGCTGCCGCCGTCCCCCCGCCGGGAGGAGAGAAAGGCGATCGCCCAGACCAGGGCGTCCAGACGGTCGGGGCTTTTTTCGGAAGGTTCTCCGGTGTAGCCGGTCATCTCCTCCTCCAGCTCCGGAAAAGTTCCGACGTGATGCGCCAAACCCCTCTCGTAGAGCGCCGCCACCGGTTCTGCCCGGGCGATCTTGCCCCGGGAGGCCCGCACGGCCAGAAAAGGGATTTCCGCCTCGAAGTGTCGGAGGGCGAATTCGATGAGTTCTCCGCCGTTGTTGACCTCGCCCACCACCCGGTCGGCGGAAAATCTCCGGTACTCTCCGACCGCTTTTTCCACCCAGCGGCTCACTCCGCCCCGGACGCTGGCGTCGGAGAGGACGTAGTAGTGTCCGTCGGCGCCCATCCCGGCGGTTACGATGCCGGTGCGGTCCGAATCCGGATTTCCGGAAACCGCCGGGTCCACGCCCACCGCCACCCGGATCATTTCCGGAGCTTCCGTCACCCGGTTTCGGGCGATCACTTCCGGAGTCCACAGGCCCCCTCCCCGGTCGTCCAGCCACCGGCCCTCCAGGAAGCGCAGCCGCTGCAATTCGCTGAGTCCGGCCAGGGTCCGGGCGATATAGCCGTCGGGGAGATTGGCCGCGTTGCCGCCGGGATTCATGACCATGGAGGCGTAATGCCGGGGATTCGGCAGGGGATTGCCGGTGATCGGGTCGCGCTTTTCGACGAAAAGGCGGTAGCTCCAATGGGATTTCCCCGGGGGATTGCAGTCAAAATACGCGCGGCAGGCGAGTGAATTCTTCTGAGCGAGCCGGGTCAGGGCCACCGCCGCCGCCGGATAGGAGATTTCCGAACACTCGTTGAAATACACCGTGGAAAATTCCCGGCCGAGAATTTTGTCGGAGCGCTCCCCGGCGTCCAGACCGAGACAGCATATTTCGGAGCCGTTGCCGAAGCGCACCGAGAGTTCCGAAAGTCGGATCGTAGCCATG
>JAZMZH010000199.1:0-10364 GCA_045585875.1 Victivallaceae bacterium
GGATTATATAAAAAATAAGAGGGCGACCATGTTTGACCACACGATATTCAATGAGCGGCCGGAGTCGCAGGACCGGGCGATCGATCTCTTGCGTTCTCTGGGGTATGTTTACGTTTCTCCAGCGGAAGCGGAGGCCAAGCGCGAGCATTTGAGCAAAGTGCTCTTCCGGGATGAACTGCGGCGTTTCCTGAGTTCCCAGAATTTCACTTACCGCGGCAAAATCACCGCCTTCGCCGACAGCACCATCGGCAAGGCGATCGAAGACCTCGACCTCCCGCTGCAGAACGGCTTGCTGCCCGCCTCCAAGGCCATCTATGACACCCTTCTGCTCGGACGTTCCTACGAGGAACATCTCTTCGACGGCGGCAAGCAGTCCTTCGATCTGAACTTCATCGACTGGGAACATCCGGAAAAAAACATCTGGCAGGTCACGGAGGAATTTTCCGTCGAACGCGGGAACGGCCGGTACGCCCGTCCGGACATCCTCATCATGATCAACGGCATCCCGCTCGTCGTCATCGAGTGCAAACGCTCCGGCGTGGATGTCATGGAAGGCATTCGGCAGAATATCCGCAACTGGCATCCCGATTATATCCCCCAGCTCTTCAAGTTCGCCCAGCTGGTCGTCGCCATGAATCCCAATGACGTCCGCTACGGCACCTGCGGGACGCCGGCGGAGTTTTTCACCAAGTGGCATGAAGAAGACGCCGTCTGGCAGGAGAGCGAACTCCGAAAGCACATCAAAGGCAAAACGGTCGCCGAGCAGGACCGCGCCATCCTTTCTCTGCTCTCCCCGGAACGGCTGCTGAAGCTGATCCGCTACTATGTCTTTTACGACAACGGCGTAAAGAAAATCGCCCGTTATCAGCAGTTCTTCGGCGTCGAGAACATCATGCGCCGCATCACCGGGGAGGACCGCAAGGATTCCCGCGGCGGGTTCATCTGGCACACGCAGGGCAGCGGCAAATCGCTGACCATGGTCATGCTGACCAAGCGCATCCTCGCCGAAAAAAACATGCGCAACTGTCGCTTCGTGCTGGTCTGCGACCGGGTGAACCTGATCAAACAGTTGCGGGATAATTTCATCCGCACCGGCCTCGCGCCTGTCCACGCCACCACCGGCAAGGGGTTGGTAGCCCTCTTGAGGAAGCCGGAAAACACCATCATCACCACCACGATCAACAAGTTCGAGACCGCCGCCAAGACCAAGGTGCAAATTCCTGACAGCAACATCATTCTGCTCGTGGATGAAAGTCACCGGTCGCACACCAAGGATCTGCACAACTACATGGTCGATACGCTCCCCAATGCCGTCAAACTCGGCTTCACCGGCACACCGCTCTTGAAGGAGGAGGTCGCCACATACAAGAAATTCGGACCCATCATCGGCAACCCTTACAAGTTCGCCGACGGCATCCGCGACGGCGTGATCGTGCCCCTCGTGTACGAAGGACGTATTGTCCATCAGGATCTTTCCAGCGCGGCCATCGACGATTATCTGCAACGCATCATCGCGCCCCTTACCGACGAGCAGAAGGAGGATATGCGCAAGAAGTGGAGCCGGTTCCTGCCGCTGGCGCAGACCGAGCAGCGACTTTCCATGATCGCACTCGACATCCATCATCACTTTTCGACCTACTGCAAGCCCCGCGGCTTCAAAGCGATGGTCACCGCCAGCAGCCGCGCCGCCGCGATCGAACTTGCGGAGAAGATCAACACCATCGGCGGCATCCGCGCCGCCGCGCTGGTCTGCCCAGAAAACACCAGCGACGGCGACGAGGAAGTCCTGTCCTCGAAGGAAAAGTCCAGAATACGCCAATTCTTCAAGACGCAAGTCGAACCTCGGTGGGGCCAGAATTACGAGGGCTATGAAGACTGGGTGAAGGACAATCTCAACGGCGGCGACGATCTGGACATCGCCGTCGTCAAGGATATGCTGCTTACCGGCTTCGACGCGCCGCCGCTGGCGGTTCTCTATGTGGACAAATCGCTCAAGGAACACACGCTTCTGCAGGCGATCGCCCGCGTGAACCGGATTTATCCCGGCAAGGATTTCGGGCTGATCGTCGATTACTTCGGGATCTTCGGCAAGCTCAACGCCGCGATGGATATGTACAACTCCGCCGATGCCGGGCTGAACAACTATGATCCGGAAGATCTGGAAGACTCCGTTTCCTCCGTGGCCGACAAAAAAGAGGCGCTTTTCGAGGCGCACCGCAACTTGCTGGCGATATTCGACGGCAAAAACGTGGACCTGAACGATTCCCAATCCTGCCAGAACGTCTTTTCGGAAGAGGACAATCCGGATGCGGACGAGCTGCGTAAGGAATTCTACGAGCGGTTCAAAAAATTTTCCAGTCTGCTGGAACTGGCGCTGGGCAGTTTCACGCTCTACAAGGAGATCGGGTTCGACAAGATCAACGAGCTCAAGAAGAGCTTGACGTTCTTCCAAAAACTGCGCCATGCCCTGATGCTCATCCACGGGGAAAAAGTCGACTTCTCCAAATACGAGGACGGCATACGCTCTCTGCTCAATACCTTTGTCACCTCTCAGCCGGTCCAGCAGAAGACCGAAGCCGTCATGCTTCACGACACCGAAGCGATGGAAAAACAAATGGCCGAGATCGAAGGCAAAAAGGCCAGAGCGGCTTATATCAAGACCCGGTTGGTGGCGGAACTCGAGGGCAAGCGCTATGAAGACCCGCTGATGTTCAAGAAATTCTCCGCGCGCATCAAGGCGACGCTTGACGAGTACCGTCAGCAGCGCGATGAAAACGCCTATTTGGAAAAGATGCGGCAGCTCGCCGAGGACTTCAAAAACGGATACACCGGGCAGCACTATCCGGCATGCATTGCTAGTGACCAGCAAGCCAAGGCATTCTATGGCATTGCCGTGGATTTTTTGGGAAAGTATGGCAAAGAGGAAGACCCAGAATACGAAGATTCTATGGGGAGATTAGCCTCGGATATCAACAAGGCTGTGCGGGATCTTGCACGGGTGGACTGGCATCATAACAACTCCATACATAAAAATATGACGCAGGCAATAGAAGATTTGATCTGGGATTTTTCCGATGACCACCATTTTGATCTTGATGTTGACGAGTTGGACAAAATGCTGGATGCCGCAAGAAAAATTGCCATCCGCTGGTACTGACCTATGGAACACATTCTGCATACTTGCCGTGGTGATTTGTCGGTGGAAATCTCCATCAAAGATGTAAAATCACTTCGCCTTAAAGTTTTTCCCGATGCCAAGATCAAATTATCTGCTCCGCTGGGGACACCGAAAAGATTCATAATTGATTTTCTGAATCAAAAACGCCCATGGATTGATAAGCAGTTAAGCGCGTTCAGTCAAACAACAGCGGTAGAAAAAGAGCATTTTATTCGTTCGGGAACTTCCACTCGTATTTTAGGTCGGCAGTTGGCGATTAAAGTAATCCCTTCCGCCAGAAAGCGAATCATCCGTGACGATCGTTGGCTTTTGATTTACACACCTGTGCCGAACGATCAGGATGATGTAGACAGACAGTTCACCAACTGGTGGCAGAAAAAATCAAAACAATATTTGCTTCAACAACTGGAAAAGATGTACCCTGTTGTCCAAAAATACGGTGTTCCCATGCCGGATCTGCGGGTCAAAAAGATGCAGACCCTTTGGGGAAGCTGCAGCCGCAGGTATCATGTGATAAATCTGAATTATTACCTGTATAAAGCCCCGGTAGCCTGCGTGGAATATGTCATTCTCCATGAACTTTTGCATTTTCTCTACTCGAGGCATGACAAAAACTTCTATGAGATGTTGACCATTATCATGCCGGACTGGCAGGAACGCCGTCGTCTGCTGGACTATGAAATCGTGCTTGGGGTTTAATCTGTAATTTGAAGGTAATTGTTTTTTGCCTTTACTGTCACATAAAACCTAAGGAAAATTGCACGTGAAGCAACATTGCCGACATTGCCCGGTCGGCGCGGGATTCCGATGCTGTGCGGCATGGGCGTTGTGGCAGGCGGGTTATATATTGCCACCATATGACCGGAAAGTCCAGCGAGTTATTTCAAAATACCTTGGATTTTTCTGGTGTTATTGCTGATTTTGATTACTGCAGGATTAGGGGAGTTTTCGTTAAGCGGGAATACTCCACCATCCTTCGCCAAGGCTACGGATGGCAAGCCGTCAGGATTGCCGTCCGTAGTTTTTTTGCGGAGCAAAAATGCGCGAAGCGCGGCGAATGATGCCCTCCATAGCCCGCAGGGCGAAGGATGACCGCAAGCTCCGAATCAATCCTAAGATCCGGAAGGCAAGCCGTCAGGATTGCCGTCCGTAGTTTTTTTTGCGGAGCAAAAATGCGCGAAGCGCGGCGAAGGATGCCCTCCATAGCCCGCAGGGCGAAGGAGGGCTGCAAGCTCCGAATTAATCCCACGAAGCCGTTCGAGCAGTTGGACAATTTCGTAACCCGCGACCTCTTCCGGCTTCGTGATCTGTGGTGAAAAAAGCCCCGGCGGCAGTTGCAATGTGCTGTTTATGTATTATATTTTGTTGAAAATTAAACAAGCGGAAAAGAATTTGTGGAGTTGAAAAATGAAACGAAAATCCTCAATGAAGCGACGTTACAGGGGCTTTTATATCATGTTGATATGTTGGGTTGTCTTCCTGGTTATTTTTGTGACGCTTGCCGCCCACTTTAAACAGTCAATTGCTGCTTTATTCATCTTTGCAGGGGTAAGCATTCTTGGCTGTATCTTTTTAATCGTAAAGTCGCTGGGATTCAAGTGCCCGAAATGCAATAAGAGGTTTGACATACGTTCAAGGCCGAGTTTCTGCCCGCACTGCGGTTTTTCGCTTGAATAAGATGATATAGGAAATGGAGGGGAAGCAACTGGAAAAAATTATGGAATTATCAGACCTTGCCGGCAGTACAGACATACCTGTCCGCATCCGTATATTTTTTTCAGTCAACTTTGAATTTGCATAAAGCCGCAGAAAATCGCTTGAACAAAGCAGTGTCGTAAGTCATAATGACGCCCCGGATAAGTCGGGCAGGCAGGAAAGTCAATTTCGCTTTCAACACTTCAGTTTTTTTGTAATTTTGAAAGCCCGTGGTGTAAAACCTTGCATAGCCGTGCTATATTATCCATCATGATCTGTTGAGGGCGAGATGGCGCTAAATCAGTAATCTGACAGCAAATGCAGAAATATTCATAAATTCGGCCAATATCTTCATGCCCGGCGGCTTTGCTTTGAGGGCGGCGGGATGTAAAGTAACAACCGGAGCCGCTTACCCTGCTGATGGCGGCGGATAACGAAAGGATACTCCAATGCGTTTCAGACAGGTTCATCTTGATTTTCACACCTCTCCCCTCATCTCCGGCATCGGTGAGAAATTCAATAAAAAGGAATGGCAGGAGACCCTCCTTGAAGCCCGGGTGGACTCCATCACCTGCTTCTCCTGCTGCCATCACGGCTGGAGCTACCATCCCACCAAAGTCGGCAGGATGCATCCCAATCTGAAGTTCGATCTGCTTCGCGCTCAAGTTGATGCCTGTCACGAGGCTGGCATAAGGGTGCCGGTCTACGTTTCGGGCGGGTTCAACGAAATGATCCGGGAAGCGCATCCCGAGTGGCAGGCGTGCGATGAAAAGGGCTTCCCGTATTCCGAGCCGTTTGGCGCATTCTTTCACAAGCTGTGCTTCAACACCGATTATATGGATTTCCTCTGCGATCTGCTCCGGGAGACGGCCACGCTTTTCCGCGACGCCGACGGCATTTTCATCGACATCATTTCCCAGGGGCCGTGCTGCTGTCCCAAGTGCCTGCGGGACATGCGCGAACAGGGATATGATCCGGAGAATCTCGACGACAGCAAGCGCTTCGCCCGCAAGGTGCTGCTGAATTATTACAGGCGCACGGTGGAGGCCATTCACGAAGTCGCGCCGGATATGCCGATCTTTCACAATTCCGGCAACATTCCCAAGTGGGACCGGGAGATTCTGCCCTGGTTTTCCCATCTGGAGCTGGAATCCCTGCCCACCGGCGGCTGGGGCTACGATCACTATCCCATGTCGGCGGCTTTTTGCCGCAATCTGGGCATGGAATTTCTGGGCATGACCGGCAAGTTTCACACCACCTGGGGCGAGTTCGGCGGCTTCAAGAGCGCCAACGCCCTGCGCTACGAGTGCGCCGCCATGATCGCCAACGGCTCCAAGTGCAGCATCGGCGACCAGCTCCATCCCTCCGGCAGACTGGATGCCTCCACCTACCGGATCATCGGCGAAGCCTATCGGGGAGTGGAACAGAAGGAAGCCTGGTGCGACCGCGTCACCTCCGGTTCCGAGATCGCCCTGATGGGCGTCGAGGGGACCATCACCGATCCTCTGGATGCCTGGGGGCTGGACAATGCCGGGGACATCGGCGCCTCCCGGGTGCTTCAGGAGCTTCATCTGCCCTTCGATTATGTGCGCCCGGACATGGATCTCTCCCGCTATCGGATGCTGGTACTCCCCGACCGGGTCCGGCTGACCCCGGAAAACGCCGCGGTGGTCAACGGCTTCATCGCCCGGGGCGGAAAAGTCGTACTCTCCGGCACTTCCGGCATGAAGGCCGACGCCGACGAGTTCGTCGTGGACATCGGCGCCGATTACATGGGGGAGAATGTCCTGAACCCCTCCTATATCCGGTGTGCGGAGGCATACGCTCCCGAAGACATCACCACGCCTTTCGTGGTTTACAGCGCTTCGCGCCGGATCAAGGCCGCGCCCGGCGTCAAGACTCTGGGCGAGGTGTACGATCCGTATTTTCAACGCGCCTGGGATCACTTCTGCAGTCATCAGCATACGCCGTACCGGCTCGAGGGGTCGGGATTCGCCGCCGGGACCCTGACCGGTCAGGTGCTCTATTTCGCCCATGAAGTCTTTTCGGTCTACCGGGGCTTCGGCAGCGTGGCGCTCCGTCAGTTCATCGGCCGGGCGATCTCCGCCCTGGCCGGGGAGGATATTCAGATATGCTGCGACATGCCGTCCCAGGGCCGGGTCACCTTCATGAATCAGGAGGCGGAAAATCGCGGGATACTGCATCTGCTTTATGCCAACACCATACTCCGCGGCGGCGTCTGCACCCGTGACGGTCACGAATACGGGCGGCCCGTGATGGAGATCATCGAAGACCTGAATCCCTGTCCGGCGGTCCATGTGAGCCTGCGGGTTTCACGGGCGGTACGCTCCGTCACCCTGGAGCCGTCCGGGGAGGCGCTGCCCTTCACCGTCGCCGACGGACGCGTTGAGCTGACGGTGCCGTCCTTTGTCTGTCATCAGATGGTGGTGCTCCGCTACCGATAAGTCGGCTCGGCCGTGAAGCGTGAAGCCGTCCGCCATGCCGCTGAAAATCCCGGCGCTTCTCAGCTCATGCGCCTCCGGCGGCGGGGGGCCGCCGGAGAGGGGGGGACGGGACCGGTGGAGCCGCCCGGAATAAGATAAGTCGGCTGGATCTCCTGCAGGAGCCTGCCGGAGTGTTCGTTTTGCAGAAAAGCGACAATGGCTTTTGCGGCTTTTTGGCCGGCTTCCCTGGTCGGATGGCTGATCGTGGTCAGTTTCGGGATGAAGCACGCCGAATATGCGCTGTTGTCAAACCCGGCGATGGAGATGTCCCCGGGAACTTTGAGCCCGGAGACTATGGCCTCGTTGATTGCTCCGATGGCCACGTCTTCGTTTACGGCGATCAGGGCGGTGAGCTCGGGAGATTCCGTCATGATCTCCCGGAAAAGGATCTTGCCGCTCTCGCATCCGCTGCAGTTGGTTTCGTGACGCCATGCTTTGAACCATCCGGGCTGCGGCTCTATCCCCGCCGCCAGCATGGTGTCGCGGTAACCGTTGCAGCGCTGGATGTGGTTGAATTTCTCCTCCCAGCGGGTGATGAACCCGATTCTGCGGTGTCCGAGGTCAAGCAGATGCCTGGTGATGATTTCGCCGGCCGAATGGGCGTCGTTGTCGATAAAGCCGATCTGCGGCAGCGACGACTGACCGTCGATGAGCATGATCGGCAGTTTGCACTTTTCAAGCTCCGCCATCTGATGACGGAATGATTCGGGATCCAGGATTATGATCCCCGAACACTGCTGCTCCCGGACGTTTTTCAGCAGGGATTCGTTTTTTTCCGGATTGCAGGTCAGGGTCGCGGAGGCGAAGTCAGCTTCGTGCAGATACTCGTAAATGCCGGTCAGCACCTGCGCGGAATAATAGTCGATCCACTGCATGCTGGAAATGATGATCGCTATCTTGGGCTTCTGCCGCTGAGGGTAATTGGGCTTGAATTTATTTTTCCGCAACACCTCGAGCACCCGGAGCCGGGTGGCCTCGCTGACTCCGGTTTTATTGTTCATGACCCTGGAAACAGTGGCGATGGAAATCCCCATCTCCCTGGCTATCGTGAAGATGCTTATATCGCTCGCTGTCCGTCCCATGATTCCCCCCGCGGCAGGCGGCGCTCCGGGCATTGCCGCCTTTTGTTCAAGTTCTTTAAACTATCACCGTTATCGTGAAAAATCAACTTTTTTTTGCTGATTTCCCGGCACGTATTTAAAAAATCAAAATTTTTTTAATATTTCGCTTGACTTATGAAAAAGTTATGCCATATTAATCTTACGTAAGATAATTCGCCGCGTTGAGAAACGGGTTTCAACAAAGGAGGTGCGGATGAAAAATGAGGGGCCGAAAAGATTAACCCGACCAAAGGAGGTGTCAGGCAAGTAATGGGGATTGGTTTCGGAGAGTTTCGTTTTGTGTGTTGAAAAATGTCCCGGAAAAACAAAAGAGGGACGGAAAAAGCAACGAAAGGTTTGAAAGATGAAAAAGGTTTTTACTTTGATAGAATTGCTCGTCGTGATCGCCATCATCGCCATCCTCGCCAGTATGCTGCTGCCGGCTTTGAGCAAGGCCCGCGCCGCCGCCCAGAAGATCAAATGCACCAGCAATCTGAAGCAGATCGGACTGGGTCTGGCCATGTACACCACTACCAACGACGACTACGCTCCCCGCACTTTGTGGAGCGCCACCGTTCCCGGCTGGTGCGATCAGACGGCCTACATGCTCGGCATGGTCACGAGGCCGGATTCTTCGGACACCAGCGACAAATGGTGGAACGCCAAGATATTCATGTGCCCCAGCGCCCAGCTCATCACCTGGTGTTACGGCGCTTCGCCTACGGTCAGCGCCGACGGGACAATGCAGATCACCCGGGTGACCAATCCCACCGGCGTGCTGTGGGTTGCGGATAAGAATGACAGCAGCTTGAGTGACGGCAGCGGCTCCACGATGGCCAATCACTCCACGACTGGCGATCCCAGCACCGGCAACGGTTCCTATTCGGGCAACCTTGCGAAATACATTGACGGCGGCGCCTGGAGCATCAGCACTCCCGAGACCTACCGCCACAGCGACAAGATCAACATCCTCTATGTCGACGGCCATGTCGGGGATCACGGGAAGTCTCCGCGTATGGGTGCAGACCTGGCTCTCTTCCGTCCTTACAGCGGATTCATCTGCGTTTGGGACACGGCGGCTTTTTAAGCTTCACCGGCCGATGTCCCCCATCGCCGCCGTCTGGCGGCGATGGGGATATCCTGTCGCAGGGCAGGAATTCCCGCCGTTTCTTTTTCGGAAAAGATCCGCACGGCGGGAATAAGACGAAAAAAACAATTCAGGAGAAAAATGGCCAGAATCATCGGAGAAGCCTTGCCGAACATCCCGTGGGAGGATCGTCCGGCCGGGTGTACGGAGACCGTGTGGCGTTACAGCAAAAATCCGCTGATCACCAGCGACGCGGTTCCGGAGTGCAACAGTATTTTCAACAGCGCCGTGATCCCCTTCGGCGACGGCTTCGCGGGGGTGTTCCGCTGCGACAACCGCAGGCGTGAAATGCGGATGCATGTCGGGTTCAGCGACGACGCGCTGGACTGGCGGATCGAACCCCGGCCGCTGGAATTCGCTTCGAGACCGGCGGGGATCGGCGAATTTCAATACGCATACGACCCCCGGGTCTGCAAAATCGACGGCGAATACCTGATAACCTGGTGCAACGCCTACGCGAATTATCCCACCATCGGCATCGCCGGAACCGCGGATTTCAAGACATTTCATCAACTGGAAAACGCCTTTCTGCCCTTCAACCGCAACGGAGTGCTCTTCCCGCGCCGGATCAACGGCAAATACATGATGCTCAGCCGTCCCAGCGACAAGGGGCACACCCCTTTCGGCGACATCTTCGTGAGCAGCAGTCCCGACCTGAAATACTGGGGCGAACACCGGCTGGTGATGAAGACCTGCATGCCCTGGGAATCCACCAAGATCGGCGCCGGTCCGGTGCCCAT
>JAZMZH010000200.1:0-15105 GCA_045585875.1 Victivallaceae bacterium
CTGTGAGCCAAGGAGTTGTGTTCTTCTCTTGTCTTCCTAAGACCGCTTGGCCTCCGACTTTGGGTAAGGGAAAAGGTAACGTCGAAGGTTGGGTCGCACCGGTTAAACCCGGCCGTGTTCTCTTTGAAGTTTCCGGTTGCAGTGAAACTGCTGCCCGTGAAGCAATGAGCCGCGCAGCCAACAAGCTTTGCTTGCGCTGTAAGTTCTTGACCAGACAAGATTAAGGTACTTTATTACTATGAAAATGAAAGAAGTTCGTGAAATGACCGATGCTGAGCTGGTCAGCCAGCTCGCAGAGCTCCGTCGTGAAAAGCTCAATCTGAGCATTCAGAGCCGTACCGGTCAGTTGGAAAAGAGTGCCAGAGTCCGCCAGGTGCGCCGCGATATCGCACGCATCTATTCTGAACAAACCAACCGTGCCGCCAAGGCATAAGATTAGTCAGGTGCTAAAATGAGTGATATTGAAATTACACGTGGCAATCGCAAGGAGCGTATCGGAGTAGTTGTCAGCGATATTCAGGACAAAACTATCGTCGTCCGCGTCGACCGTCGTACTCCGCATCCTCTTTATAAGAAGATTGTTAAAGTCAGAAAAAAATTTACTGCCCATGATGAAAAGAACGAAGCCAAAAAAGGCGATACTGTTCGCATCGTCGAAACCCGCCCCTTGAGCAAAAACAAGTGCTGGCGTCTCGTCGAAATCATCAGCCGTGCAGTTGAAAACTAATCCGGGAGAAATGCAAAATGATTCAAATGCAGAGCAGACTGGATGTAGCAGATAACTCCGGCGCAAAATCTATCTGTGTCATGACCGTTCTCGGTCAGCAGAAGACCATTGCACATGTCGGCGACATCGTTACCGCTGCCGTCAAGGAAGCTATTCCCGACGGTACTGTCAAAAAAGGTCAGGTCGTCAAGGCTGTTATCGTTCGTACCAAAGCCAAGATCCGTCGTCCCGACGGCTCATATCTTCGTTTCGATGATAATGCGGCTGTCCTTATTGACGGACAGAAAAACCCCGTCGGCACCCGTATTTTCGGACCGGTTGCCCGTGAACTCCGCGAAAAAGATTTCATGAAAATCATTTCGCTGGCCCCGGAGGTGCTCTGATGAATTCCTACCATGTCAAAAAAGGCGACAAGGTCGTCGTCAATTCCGGAAGCTGGAAGGGCGAGGAAGCCACCATCGCCGCCGTGCTTACCAAAAACGACCGTGTGGTGCTCTCTTTCTCCGATCTTTCGGAGGAGAAGCGGAAACGCATCGGTATGCGCACCGTGAAGAAATCCCGGCGCAGCGCCCAGACCCCGGGCGGCATGATTGAGCGTTCGGTTTCGGTGCACGTTTCCAATGTCACCAAGGTCAAAAGCGAATAAGCGCTTGAAAGGTTGTTATTATGCCTGACATGAAGAAAAAATATCTCGAGGAGGTTCGCTCCGCGCTTCAGACCAAGCTCGGTCTGAAGAACGTCATGCAGATACCGAAACTCGAAAAAATCGTGATCTCCACCGGACTCAGTTCCAGTGTCGAGCGCGATGCCTTTGCCGAGGCCAAAAAAGTCATAACCGCCATGGCCGGTCAGTGTGCCGTCATCACCAAAGCGCGCAAAAACGTGTCCAACTTCAAACTCCGCGTCGGGATGCCCAACGGCATCATGGTCACCCTCAGAGGTTCCCGCATGTACGAGTTCCTGGACCGTTTCGTCCACAACGCCATGCCCCATAACCGTGACTTCCGGGGGATCTCTCCCAGGGGGTTTGACGGCCGCGGCAACTATTCCGTCGGTGTGCCGGATGTTTCCGTTTTCACCGAGGTCGATCCCGACAAGCTCAAGTATCCCCTGGGGGTCAACATCACCATGGTGACCACCGCGGTCTGCGACGAGCATGCCCGGGAGCTGTTGAAGATGATGGAAGTTCCCTTCGCGGAATAAGGAGTTATCGTTATGGCCAAAACCAGTTTGATCGTGAAAAGCGCCCGGGGCAGCAAGAAGTTCCCCGTCCGCAATTATACCAGGTGCAAAGCCTGCGGTCGTGCGAGAGCTTACATCCGTAAGTTTCAGCTCTGCCGCATCTGCTTCCGTGAACTTGCGTCTTCCGGCCGCATCCCCGGCGTGACCAAGGCCAGCTGGTAATCGAAAGGATCAGTGATTATGAGTATGCAAGATCCCATCGCCGATATGCTGACCCGCATCCGTAACGCCGGCAACGCCGGTCTCGCGGATCTGGAGATGCCGGCGTCCAACATCAAAGCCGCCATCGCTTCCGTGCTCAAGCAGGAGGGCTATATCGCCGACTTCAAGGTTTCCGGCGAAAAGGCCGCCGAGCGCAAGCTCGCCATCTCGCTGAAGTACTGCGACGGCAAGCCTGTCATCGAGGGCATCAAGCGCGTCAGCAAGCCCTCGTGCCGCGCCTACTGCGGCTGCAAGGACATCCCCAGAGTGCTGGGCGGATTGGGCACTGTCATATTGTCCACTCCCAACGGCATCATTTCCGGGAAGCAGGCCAAGGCTGAAAATGTGGGCGGAGAAATCCTCTGCTTTGTCTGGTAAAAGTTATTTTTGGAGTAAACAATTATGTCTCGAATTGGAAAACAGCATATTCCGATCCCGGCTGGCGTAACCGTGAAGGTTGCCGACGATGTGGTTTCGGTAGAGGGCAAGAGCAAACTTTCTCTTGCGTTGCCGCCCCATGTTGCCTGTGCGGTTGAGGACTCCAAGGTCGTGGTTACCGTCAAGGACGAAAAAGCGTCCGACGCCGGCGCCATGCACGGCCTCGCCCGCAGCCTCATCAACAATATGGTGATCGGTGTCACCACCGGATTCCGCAAGGAGCTCACCATCATCGGTACCGGGTACCGTGCCCAGATCGCCGGTCAGAAGCTCATCCTGAACCTCGGATACTCCCACCCCATCGTCTTTGACGTGCCGGCGGGGATCACGGTCAAGGTGGCCGACAACACCAAGATCACCGTCGAGGGCGCCGACAAGCAGCTGGTCGGCGAGACCGCCGCCCGCATCCGCCGCTTCCGCAAGCCGGAACCCTATAAGGGCAAGGGCGTGCGCTATGCCGATGAACATGTTATTATCAAGGAAGGCAAGTCCGTCGGCTGATGCCGCGGCTTCCTGAAAGGATGAAAAATGATTGATAATAAAACCAGGCGCATCCGCCGTCACAAGCGTATCCGCAAGGTGGTTTCCGGCACCCAGAGCCGTCCGCGCTTCTGCGTCAGCGTGACCGCCAACCATATTTACTGCCAGTTCATCGACGATGTCAACGGAGTGACCCTGGCGCAGGCCAGCACCCTCTCTCCGGAGTTCAAGGCTCAGAATGCCAAGCCCAACATGGAGGGCGCGGCGCTTCTCGGCAAGCTCGCTGCTGAAAAGGCGAAGGCGGGGAACATCGAAGAGGTTGTTTTCGATCGTTCCGGGTTCAAGTATCACGGTCGTGTCAAGGCGATTGCCGAAGCCGCTCGTGCCTGCGGTCTGAAGTTCTAAGTGAAAGAGCGACAAATCATGGCTAAAAAAGATAATGTGAGAGCCGAGGAAGTCGTCAAGAGCGACATGGAGGAGAGCGTGATCGCGATCACCCGCTCCACCAAGGTCGTCAAGGGCGGTAAAAATTTCAGCTTCGGCGCTTTTGTGGTAGTCGGCAACCGTAACGGCCGGGTCGGCTATGGTTACGGCAAGGCCAATGAAGTTTCCGATGCCATCCGCAAGGGCGGCGAGGCGGCCCGCCGCAACATGTTCGACGTGCCTCTGATGGGGACGACGATCCCCCACCAGATCGAGGTCAAGTTCGGCGGCGCCCGGATTCTGCTCCGTCCCGCCTGCTCCGGTACCGGTCTGATCGCCGGCGGCGCGATGCGTTCCATCCTCGAGCTTGCCGGCGTCAAGGACGTGCTGGCCAAGAGCCTGGGGGCTTCCAATGCCGGAAATGTGGCCAAGGCCACATTCAAGGCGATCACCTCGCTGTCGTCCAGGGAGGCGATTCTGGCCAAGCGCGGCATTGAAAAACTCTAAATCTGGAAGGACTGCATATCATGAAACTTCACGAAATCGGACCTACCCCCGGCTCCAAAAGACCCCGCAAGCGGGTCGGCCGCGGCGATTCTTCCGGACTCGGCAAAACCGCCGGGCGCGGCGAAAAGGGGCAGAAATCCCGTACCGGCACTACGATCCGTCCTTTCTTCGAGGGCGGTCAGACTCCTTTCTTCCGGCGCTTGCCCAAGCGCGGATTCAACAGCCCGGATCATATCTTTTACCAGCTGGTGAATCTCTCGGTTCTGGAGGACAACTTTGAAGCCGGTGAGACCGTCGATGCCGATGTGCTCCGCTCCAAAGGTCTTTTCGGCAAAAAGGATCTGATGCTCAAGGTGCTCGCCAACGGTGAAATCACCAAGGCCCTTGTCGTCAAGGCCGAGAAATTTTCCGCCGCGGCGAAAGCCAAAATTGAGGCCGCGGGCGGGAAGTGCGAGGTGATCGGTTAATAAAGGATCGGCGTTTCCGGCGCAAAACGCCGGAAACGCCAGTGCTTGCTGTGTTATAAGGAAAGGGTGCTTCCGATGCTGAAGGCGTTCGTCAACGTTTTTAAAGTGAAAGAATTGCGGGACCGGGTGTTGTTCACCGCCGGCATTGTCGTGCTGGTCCGGATCGCGGCGACGATCCCCTGTCCCGGGGTCGATCCGGCCGCTCTGCGCGAGTATCTGACCGGTCTCTCCGGCTCCACCGCGGGCGGCACGCTGATGAACTTCTTCGACATGTTTTCCGGCGGAGCGCTGGAGAAATTCGCCATCGGCACCCTGGGCATCATGCCCTACATCACGGCGTCGATCATCATGCAGCTGCTGGTGCCGGTGGTGCCGTCGCTGGAGAAGATCCAGCGCGAGGGCGAATCCGGCCGGGCCAAAATCAACCAGTACACCCGTTATCTCACCATCGCCGTCTGTCTTTTTCAGGGCATGGCCGCGGCGCTTACCATGGTGAATCCCTCGCGGATCGGGCTGCCGACTCCCAAAGGATCGCTTTTCGTGGGCAGCGAGGCGGCTTTTGTCTTCGTGACGGTGCTGGTGCTGGTGGCCACCACGATGGTGATCATGTGGCTCGGTGAACAGATCACCGAGCGCGGCATCGGCAACGGCGCCAGCATCATCATCACCATCAACATCATCGCCCGGATGCCCGATGCGATCATTTCCCTGGTGCGCATGGTGCTGGATCAGACCGACACCAATATCAATCTGGTGAAGATGCTGCTGCTGATCATCATCTTTTTCGCGGTGACCGCCGCCACGGTGCTGCTGTCTCTCGGATACCGGCGCGTGCCGATCCAGATCGCCCGCAAGAGCGTGGGCGGACAGGTGCGGGGAGGCAGCACCTATCTGCCGCTTAAGGTGAACTTCGCCAACGTCATGCCCATCATCTTCGCCGGGGCCATCATGATCGTGCCGAATGTGGTTTTCAGCTGGTGCGCCGGCCGCATGAGCTGGAAGGGATGGAGCTGGCTCGCCACCTCCTTCAGCTACGGTCAGAGCGGCTACACCATCCTCTACGGTCTGCTCATCATCGGATTTTCCTTTTTCTGGGTTTCGACCCAGTTCAATCCGATTCAGATCGCGGAGAATCTCAAGCGCGAGGGAGCCTACATCCCCGGCATCCGGCCCGGAGAACCCACTTCGCAGTTTCTGGATGATTCCATGACCAGGGTGACGTTCGGCGGGGCGATCTTTCTGACCGCGCTGGCGCTTTTCCCCATGATTCTCACTCAGATATTCAATATCCCGTCCCTGATCGGGCAATTCTTCGGCGGCACGAGCCTGCTGATCATGGTGGGTGTGACTCTGGATACCATGCGTCAGATGGAGTCCCATCTCACCATGCGCAACTACGACGGCTTTTTGAAGAGCGGGCGTCTGCATGGACGAAACGGCTGAGCGCTGACATGAGTTCTGCTGTGATAGCGATCGACGGCCCGGCAGCCTCCGGCAAGAGTACGGTGGCCAGCCGGGTCGCTGCGCGTTTCGGGATACCGGTGCTGAACACCGGGAGCATTTTTCGGATGATCGCCCGGGAGAGCATCCGTTTCGGGCTGGAAAAAGCCCGGGCGGACTGGCCGGGCTTTCTCGACGGACTGCGGGGCCGGATCACCTGGACGCGGCATCCGGGAGGATTTGATTTCGCCGTTGACGGATGCCCGGTGCCGGCGGACGAGCTCAGGCTGCCGGAGACGGCTTCGGCGGCCAGCCGGATCGCCGCCGAGGGCGCGGTGCGGGATTTCGTGCTGGAGATCGAGCACACCATCGCGGCCGGAGGCTGGGTGGTGATGGAGGGGCGCGACATCGGCACGGCGGTTTTCCCCGATGCGCGTTACAAGTTTTACCTGTTCGCTTCGCCGCTGGAGCGGGCCCGGCGCCGGCTGGCGCAGGCCGGGGAAGTGCCCGACGGAGCCACCATCGAAAGCGTCGCCGCGGAGATCGCCAGGCGCGACGAATTTGATTCGAGCCGAGCCGTGGCGCCCTTGAAAGCCGCGCCGGACGCGGTGATGGTGGACACTTCGGAGATGGATATCGAGACCGCGGTGCGGTATGTTGCGGAAAGGATCGGTGCGGATGTCGTGGCATGAGATTTCCTATCGTGTCCCTTATGCGGACACCGATCAGATGGGTGTGGTCTATTACGCCAACTATTTCGTGTATTTCGAGCGTTCCCGCACCGAGATGATGCGTTCGGCGGGTTTCCCGTACAGCGAATTGGAGAAGATGGGAGTGCTGCTGCCGGTGGTTGAGGCGCACTGCAATTACCGGTCCAGCGCCGGATACGACGATCTGCTGACGCTGAAAAGCGCCGTCATCCGGGCCCGCGGCGTGCGGCTGGAGATCGCCGGACAGGTGTGGCGGGGCGGAGAAATGCTGGTTTCCGGGGGCGTCACCCTGGCGTGCGTGGACACCGGCCGCAGACCCTGCCGGATCCCGGAACAACTGCTGAAAATATGTGAAATGTACAAAGGAGATGGCAATGAGCTGTAACTTCCTGTCGGCGGATGCGCTTTATCCTATGCTTTTCGAACCTGTGTATGTGGGGCGCATGTGGGGCGGCACGCTCATGAGTGAAACTCTGCACCGGCAGGTGCCCGATCTCGGAGAGCCGGTGGGCGAATCCTGGGAACTGGTGGACCGGGAGGATGTTTCCAGCCGGATTGAAAACGGTCCCATGGCCGGAGTGACTCTGACCGCCATGGTGGAGCGCTACCGCGAACATCTGCTGGGCAGCCGCTGGTGCGGCGGAAGATTTCCGCTGCTGGTGAAACTGCTGGACGCCGGGGATCGTCTCAGCCTCCAGGTGCACCCCGACGAGGAAGCCTGCGCGCGCCTCGGCGGCGGGGCCGAGCCCAAGACGGAGATGTGGTACATCATGCGCTGCCGTCCGGAGGGCACGATCATCGCGGGGATGAGTCCGCGGGCCACCCGTCAGCAGCTGGTTGAGAATCTCGGTTCCGGGGATGTGGAAAAGCTTTTGCAGGTTAACGTTTCCGAACCCGGCGACGCGTATTTCATCCCCGCGGGGACGCTGCACGCCATCGGCGGCGGGAATCTGATCCTGGAGATTCAGCAGAATTCCGACACCACCTACCGGGTCAGCGACTGGGGCCGGGTGGACGCTCAGGGCAGGTCCCGGGAGCTGCATGTCGAAAAGGCGCTGGCCTCGATCGACTTCCGGAACCGCACCAATCCCAGGGTGCCCGGGGTTTCCGGCGAGGTGCGGCACAACCGGAAGTTCCCCCTTGTGCGGCACTGCCGTTTCTTCACCGTCGATGATCTGCATATCGTGAATCCCTGGCCGTTTCAGACCACGGGCGAAAGTTTTCACCTGCTGACTCCGGTGACGGAGGCGATCGGCATCTCCCGTCCGTCGGGAGGCACGGTCATGGAGGTCGAGGTCGGGAGGACGGTGCTGATCCCGGCCAATTACGGAGAGTATGTCATGGAATCGGCGACCGGCACCGTCGCCAGAGTGGTAAAGACCTCGTTGTGACGGGGTGAAGGCTGTTATGGTTTTTCAGATCATCAGAGATATTGAATCCCGGCTGAAGCAGGAGTTCCCGGGGGCGTCGCTGCCCGACGGCTGGGAGATCATCCCCGAGCGCTGCCCCGAAGGCATGGACGGCGAGCTGGTGGTGAATGTATTCCGTTTCGCCGGGCGGTTCGGCGTCAATCCTGCGGAACTGGCCGGGCGCATCGCCGCCATGGCCGCCGGACATCCGGACGTGGAGCGCGCGGTCACGGTAAAGGCGTTTCTCAATCTCACGCTGAAGCCGGAGGCGCTTTTCCGGGACGCGGCGGTCCGGAGCCTCGACCCCGCCGAGGGGCGGGTGCCGGAGCGCGAGCGCAAACGGATTCTGATCGAATATTCTGCGCCCAACACCAACAAACCCCAGCATCTCGGCCATGTCCGGAACAACACCATCGGCATGGCGCTGACGGCGCTGCTGCGGCGGGCCGGGCACGACACCATCCCCATCAATCTGGTCAACGACCGGGGGATCCACATCTGCAAGTCCATGCTGGCCTACCGGCTGTGGGGCAATGGGGAGACGCCGGAGAGTTCGGGCATCAAGGGCGACCATCTGGTGGGAAAATATTATGTGGAATTCGCGCGTCATCTGGCCGAGGAGGTGACCGAGCTGAAGCGGCTCCGGCCCGAACTGGCGGACAAGGACGCGGATGAACTTTTTCTGGAGACCGATCTCGGGCAGGAGGCTCAGGAGATGCTGCGCCGGTGGGAGGCCGGCGACCCGGAGGTGCGTGAACTCTGGAAAAAGATGAATTCGTGGGTGTTCGAAGGGTTTGCCGCCACCTACCGGCGCTACGGGGTGGAGTTCGCCCACACCTATCTGGAGAGCGAAACCTATCTGCTGGGCAAGGATCTGATCGCCGACGGGCTTGCCCGGGGGGTGTTTTTCGAGCGTGAGGACGGGGCGGTGTGCGCCGACTGCGGCAAGCTCGGCGTCAAGGTCGTGCTCCGTTCCGACAAGACCAGCGTCTATATCACCCAGGATATCGGCACCACGGTGAAGAAGTACGAGGACTGGCATCCCGACACCCAGATGTGGGTGGTGGGGGACGAGCAGAATCTGCACTTCAAAATACTTTTCGACATTCTGCGCCGTCTCGGCTACAGATGGGCCGACGATCTGCATCACCTCTCCTACGGCATGGTCAATCTGCCCTCGGGCAAAATGAAGAGCCGCGAGGGCACCGTGGTCGATGCCGACGACCTCTTTGACGAAATGAGCGATCTGGCTCTGGCCGCGTGCCGGGAGCGTCTGCCGGAGGGGGCCGACCCCGACGACCCCGAATTGCGGAACCGTGCGGAGATGATCGGTCTCGGCGCGCTGAAGTTCATGCTGCTGAAGTTCAACAGCAAGACCACCATCATGTTCGATCCCGCCGCGAGCATCCGTTTCGACGGGGACACCGGAGCGTATGTGCAGTATGCCGCCGCCCGGATCAAGTCGATCGTCGACCGGGCCGGGGAGGAACTGATGAGCGGGGAGGCGGACTGGAGCCTGCTGACTTCGCCGGCGGAAAAGCGTCTCGGCATCGAGCTGGGGTTTTATCCTCAGACCATTGTCGAGGCCGCCCGCAAACTGGATTGCTCGGTGATGGTCTCCTATCTGCTGGAGCTGGCCAAGGCTTTCAACCGCTTCTACCGGGAATGTCCGGTGCTCAACGCCGAAAATCCCGGACTGCGCAGGAGCCGTCTGCGTCTGATCTCCGCGGTACGTGAAGTGCTCTCCGACGGACTCAAGTCGCTGACCATCGGCACTCCGGACGCCATGTGACCATGAAGAAAAAGCGTCAGGCGGCATACACCTCCGGCCCCATCGGGCTGACCATGTTCAAAACCGCGTGCGCCATGCTGGCGGGCACGCTGGCCATGTCCGGATACAATATCGCCGACACCTATTTCGTCGGCAGGATGCCGGGGGCGTCGCCTCTGGCGGCAATGGGGTTCACCTTTCCGGTCATCATGCTCATGGGGTGTTTGTTTCACGGAGTGGGCATCGGCGTGGTCACGACCTCGGCTCAGGCGGTGGGAGAGGAGCGTCGGCGCAAAGCCTCCCGGCTGATCTCCGGCGGCGTATTTCTGCTGGCGTTTATCGCGCTGGTCATCGGTTCCGTGGGAATCGCCACCTGTCACATGCTCTTCGCCGCCTTCGGAGCTTCGGGAGAGACCCTTGAGCAGGTCACCGGGTATATGGATATCTGGTACTTCGGATGCATCACCGCGGCGCTGTCCATGGGCGGCAACAGCATCCTCATTTCCATCGGGGATTCCAAGCTGGCCAGCTCCATGACCATCCTCGGCATGGTGATCAACGTCCTGCTGGACCCGCTGCTGATTTTCGGACGTTTCGGGCTGCCGGCCATGGGCATCCGGGGGGCGGCGCTGGCCACGGTGATCTCCCAGGCGGTGAGCGCGCTGACGATCATGAGCATCCTGTGGAGGCATCATAAGCTGCTGAAATTTCAGCCCATCCCGTGGCGGGAACTGCGTCTGGTGCTGGGCAAGGAAATTCACTTCGCGGTGCCGTCCACCCTGGGGATGCTGATGATGCCGGCGGGCAGCGCGGTAATCACCTGGATCACCGGGACCTTCGGCGACGTGGTGATGGCGGCGACGGCGGCGGGGGGGCGGCTGGAGATGGTGGCCTTTGTGTTTCCCATGGCGCTGGGGATTACGCTGCTGCCCATGATCGGGCAGAATTACGGAGCGCGGCTCTACTCGCGCATCCGCAAATGTCAGAAGATCGCCATGGGGTTCGCCTTCTGCTTTCTCAGCTGCATGGCGCTGGTCTACTGTTTCTTCGCGCCGCTGCTGGTCCGGATCTTCTCCTCCGATCCCGAGGTGCAGTCGGTGATGGTGGTGTGCATGCACATCATCCCCTGGGGGTTCGCCATGACGGAGATCCACCGTTTTTCGGGATTTTTCTACACCGGGTGCAGCCGTCCGGCTGCCGCGGCGTGGCTCAACGCCCTGCGGATCATCGGCCTTATGGTGCCGTTTTCGTTTCTGGCGCTGGCCTTTCACTCCTGGAGATGGCTGTTCATGGCCCGGCTGATCGCCGATCTGCTGGCCGGGTTGATCGGATTTCTGGCCTGCTCCCGGATGCTCGGCCGACTGCCGGAGGACGGCCAGCCGCCGCCGCTTCCGGAGCGTAACTGGTTCGGCAGGAAACTGCGGCGGCGTCTGGAGGCTCACGCGGTGGCCCAGACCGAGATCGATTCCCGCAGCAGCACCCAGTAGGGCGCATGCCCGCTCCGCAAGCCGTCGGCGGGAAGCCGTTTCCTGCTCCGTCCCGGTCGGATTGCCGCAGTTACCGGATGAGTTCCAGGATCCGGCCGCCGATTCCGGCAAAGGCCCGCCGGACCGGGGAATCCTCTCCCGAAGCGAAAGGCTCTCCGGCATCTCCGCCGGAGCAGACGCGGGGATCGATGGGGAGTTTGCCCAGGAGTTCGATGCCGTAGCGTTCGGAGAGTTCTTTTCCGGCGGCGCCGGAGAAGATTTCGGTGACCTCGCCGCACTTGGGACAGACGAATCCGGACATATTTTCCACGATGCCCAGGATCTTGAAACCCAGCTGATTGCAGAAATTGATGGATTTGGCCACATCGTCGGCCGCGATCCGCTGCGGCGTGGTCACGATCACCGCGCCGTCGGCGTCGGGGATCATCTGGCAGACCGAGAGGGGTTCGTCGCCGGTGCCGGGGGGACAGTCCACGATCAGGCAGTCCAGTTCGCCCCATCGGACCTCGGAGAGGAGCTGTTTGATCACCGCGATCTTCATGGGACCTCGCCAGATGACCGGGGTGTCCGCCTGCTCCAGCACCAGCCCCACGGACATGAAGACCATGCCGTCAACGTTCACCGGGATGAATTCGCCGTCCTCCGTCTCCACGGCCGCGTCTCCGGCGCCGAGCATTTCCGGGATGCTGGGACCGTGAAGGTCCACGTCCAGCAGGCCGACTTTTTTGCCGGAATCGGCCAGAAATCTTGCCAGATTCACCGCCACGGTGCTTTTGCCGACGCCGCCTTTGCCGGACATGACCACGATCTTGTGTTTTACGGCGCCCATGCGGGCGGCGAGGAGACAGTCGTCGCTCTTCTCTTTGGAGGAACAGCTGGAACAGTTCCCGGAACATTCACTCATTGCAAGACTCCTTTTGATCGGGGCGATGCCGCCCCATTTCCTGTTGTTAAAACGGTATTTCCAAAACGGTTTCGATCTCGGTGAGGTCCCATGCCCCGTCTTCGGTCACCACGATCAGGTCCTCCAGTCTCATGCCGCCCCAGTCGGGATGGTACACTCCCGGCTCCACCGTCACCACGTTTCCGGCCTCGAGGGGGCGGTCGCTGCCCGGCGAAAGGCGCGGCGCCTCGTGGATCTCCATGCCCACGCCGTGACCGAGGCCGTGGAAGAAGCCAACGGTCCGGCCCATGGCGTCCTTTCCGGTGGGAAATCCGGCCCCGGCCAGCATGGCGGCGGCCTTTTCATGAAGGAGTTTTCCGGAGACGCCGGGGGCGATTCCGGCGATGGCGGCGTCCCGGGCGCTTTTCACTGCGTCGAAAGCTTTTTTCACGATCTCCGGAGCCCGGCCCCGGACCACGGTGCGGGTCAGGTCGCCCCAGTATCCGGTGTCGTTGTCTCTGGGAAAGATGTCGATGACGATGGGGGTGTCCGCCATGAGCACGCCGGAGCCGGTGTTGTGGGGCTGCGCTCCCTGGACGCCCCCCGCGGCGATGGTGCCGGAGGCGGTGGCGCCGTGTCCGGCGCACTCGACTTCGATGGCGCGGCGGAGGATCTCGCTGGTGAGGGGAGCTCCCTGATAGGTCAGCCGTCCGCCGGAATCCCGGCCGCTCCCGGCGAGTATGCTCCAGGCCCGGCGCATGGCCGCCTGGGCGATGTCGTTGGCCGCCCGGACGGCGGCGATTTCCTCTTCGGTTTTGACCGCCCGCTGCGGAGCGAAAGCTCCTTCGCAGACCTTGATCTGAAACCCGTCCCGGCGCAGGCCGTCGGCGATTTTGACCGGAAAAGAGGCCGGGACCCGCCAGCAGGTGACGCCTTCTCTCCGTCCGATGGCGTTGAGCAGCGCCGGGAGCCGGGAGGTGTCGCTGACGAATTCCCGGAAGTCGTGGACCCGCACCCGGTCCGGGACCTGGGCTTTGGCCCGGTCGAACTCCAGCGGAGAGAGGACGATGTCGGCATGTCCGTCGCAGGAGTAATAGATGAAATCATCCGGGGCTTTGAACCCCGACAGATACCAGATGTCGGCGCAGGTTTCGCTGGCCGCAACCATCAAATCCGCTGTTTTCACCGGAATAGTGCTCCTTCCTGACTTGAAAAATTCCTGTTTCCGGGTTAATTTATACCGGATTGCGAAAAAATCCAGCGAAAACCGGAAAGGCTGTGCGAAATATTATGTCGATGCGGGAGACGATTTTGATTTACGTCCTGTGCTGTGGCGCGGGATACCTCATGGGGTCGGTGCCCTTCGGATACATCATCGGCCGGGCCAACGGCAAGGACATCCGCCGATACGGTTCCGGAAACATCGGAGCCACCAACGTGCTGCGGGTGATCGGACCGTGGTGGGGCCGCCTGTGCTTCCTGCTGGATTTTATCAAAGGTTTTCTGCCGGTGGGGGCGGTGAAGTTCCTGATCGTCTCCGGACGGCTGACCGACGGCTTCGGGGTGCTGCCGCTGGCGGTGCTGGCTGCCGTGGTGGCCGGGCACATGTTCACCTGTTTCCTGAAATCCCGGGGAGGCAAAGGCATCGCCACGGCGGCGGGAGGGGTGTTCGCCCTGGCGCCTCTGCCGCTGGCGGGGGCTTTTGCGATATGGGTCGCGGTATTCAAGCTCAGCGGATATGTTTCCCTGGGCAGTATTCTGGCGGCGGCGGCGCTGCCGTTTCTGGCCTGGGGCTGCAATCTGCTTGATTTCGGGGAGCGGCTTTCCGCGGTGACGATCGGTTTTCTCGGCGTGATCGCCGTGCTGGCCGTTGTCCGGCACGCTTCCAATATCAGGAGGCTGATCGCCGGCACCGAGAACCGTTTCGGCGGACATGCCGGGCATGCGGAGGAGAGGAAATGAAAACAGCGATCCTTGGAGACGGCGCCTGGGGCAGCGCCCTGGCGATGAATCTGGCCATGAACGGCCACGAGGTTCTGATTTGGGGAGCCTTCCCCGATTACATCGAGCAGCTCAGACGCGAACGGGTCAACAGCCGTTTCCTGCCCGGGGTGCGATATCCGGACGCCGTGAAATTCACCTCCGAGGCGGGCGACGCCGCCGACGCGGAGCTTTGGGTGCTGGCCACGCCGACCCAGTTTCTCCGCGGGGTGCTCCGGAAATTCAAGGATGTCTTTGCCGCCCGGCCGGACCGCATCGTCCTGGACATCGCCAAAGGCATCGAGGACGGCACCTGGCTCAGGATCGGCGAAATCGTCGCTCAGGAGTGGGGGGAGGTCCCCAACTACGCGACCCTGTCCGGGCCGAGCCACGCCGAGGAGGTTTCCCGGCGCAAGCCCACGGCGGTGACGGTGGCTTCGGCGGTGCCGGCGGTGGCGGAAAAGGTTCGGGATACATTCATCAACCGATTTTTCCGGGTCTACACCTCCGACGACGTGGTGGGTCTGGAGCTGGGCGGCGCGCTTAAAAACGTCATGGCCATCGCCGCCGGCGTCATCGACGGCATGGAGCTGGGGGACAATCCCAAGGCGGCGCTGATGACCAGGGGCATCGCCGAAATGGGCCGCCTGGGGGCGGCGCTGGGCGGGCGCAGCGAAACATTTGCAGGTCTGGCCGGAGTCGGGGATCTCATCGTCACCTGCACCAGCCGCCACAGCCGCAACCGCCATGTGGGGGAGGAGCTGGGCCGCGGCCGGTCCCTGGAGGAGATCACCGCCGAAATGGGCATGGTGGTGGCCGAGGGCGTCCGCACCTGCCGCGGAGCTCTGGAACTGGCCCGCCGCGCCGGGGTGGATACTCCCATCATCGAACAGGTTTACCGGGTGCTTTACGAGGGGCAGCCGCCCGCGGCGGCCATCGA
>JAZMZH010000201.1:0-11280 GCA_045585875.1 Victivallaceae bacterium
AAATGTAGTGCAAGAAACGAAAAAAGCAATCTCCGATGCGATCAAAATCGACGAAAAAGGGATCCGCGACCATCTTGACGGGTTGGTGCGGCAGTCCGTCGAGGAGACATTGAATTCCCTGCTGAATGCAGAAGCGGATGCGATCTGCCATGCGGGACGCTATCAACGGACGCCGGATCGCTTGGATACGCGGGCGGGAAGCTATCGTCGGAAACTTCTCACAAAGGCCGGCGAGGTCGAATTGAAAGTTCCCCGGCTTCGAAGTCTGCCCTTCGAAACAGAGATCATCAAACGCTATCAGACCAAGCAGAGTTCCGTTGAAGAAGCGCTGATTGAAATGTACCTTGCCGGAGTATCAGTACGCCGCGTGGAAGACATCACCGAAGCGCTGTGGGGAGCAAAGGTCAGTCCGAGTACCGTCAGCGACCTCAATCAAAAGATTTACGGCAAAATCGAAGAATGGCGCATGCAGCCGATCCATGGAGAACACCCATATGTTTTTGTTGACGGCATATATCTGAAGCGAAGTTGGGGCGGAGAGGTCCAAAACGTTGCAGTGCTTGTCGCTGTCGGGGTCAACGAAGAGGGATATCGGGAAATCCTCGGAGTTGCGGAAGGAAGCCGAGAGGACAAAGAGTCCTGGAGTAATTTTCTACGCTATCTGAAGGAGCGCGGGTTGAAGGGAGTGAAGCTGATCATCTCGGATAAATGTCTGGGGCTTTACGAGATCATCGGAGATTTCTTTCCGGAAGCGAAATGGCAGCGCTGTGTGGTGCACTGGTATCGCAATGCTTTCACCGCATGCCCATGGAAGCATGTTCGAGAGGTTTCTGCCATGCTGAAGGCAATCCACGCGCAGGAAGATAAGGAAGCCGCGCGCGAGAAAGCCGTGCTGGTAGCGGCAAAACTCCGTAAAATGAGGCTGGGAAATGTCGCGGAGTTTGTGGAAAAGAGCGTGGAGGACACTTTGTCTTATATGGACTTTCCCTACGAACATTGGAGTCGTCTGCGGACCAATAACGGCTTGGAGCGGATCATGAAAGAAATCCGTCGGCGAACGCGCGTCGTCGGCAGTTTTCCAGACGGGCACTCCGCCATGATGCTGGTCGGTGCGAGGTTGAGACATATCTCGACGACAAAATGGGGAACGAGGCAGTATATGAACACTTGCAAACTCTATGAAACGGGTGTATAGTATGAAAAGAATGGGGGCCGCCTCCGCAAATTCGGCCACTGCTCCTCAGGAGCTATAGGCCGGTCCGAATTTGCTCCGGCTATGCCTCGCGCAAGGATTGAGTCTGTAATCAATCAGAATCAAATGTGCGCATAACTTCGGACACTACCAAAGGCAAAGGCAGGAAATGAGTTTTATTATCTCAACGGACAGCGGAAGATCGGTACTGAAAATCAGCGCCTCCGACGGGCGCATGGAGTCTTTTATCTTCGACGGTGAGGAACTTTTGCGCGATGCGAAGGCGCTTTTCACCATCGCTCTGCGTGACGCGGAGGGGCGGATGCGCGTCGTCAGCGCAAATGACTTCACCTTATTTTTTCCCGAACTGGAGCCGAACCGGGGTGTTATGACCTTTTCCGGTCTGAAGGACGCATCCGGTTTCGTCTGCAAGGTCCGGATCCGCACCGCTGAAGAAAAATTTTTCTGGTCGTTCGACATCTTGAACCCCCTTGAGAAACAGTGGGCGCTGGAGTGGGTCGACGGTCCTCAGGTCGTCGTACCGGGCAACCTCGCCGACACCGAAAACGGCGAGGGCTTCATCCTTCACGGTATGAACGAGGGGATGCTTATCAGCGATCCCCGACGGCGTTATGACAGCAAATGGTTTCGCTACAAGGTAATGGGGTTCCCCAATACCGGCTCCAACGGTTACTATCCGGGCGGGGCCCAGCTCCAGATGCTGGCCTATTACAACGACCGTGCGGGGCTCTACTTCGCCGCTCACGACGCGACTCACTGTACCAAGGCCGTCGAGCTGGAGTATCTGCCGGACGGCGACAGCGTGCGCTTCTCGCTTCAGACTTTCTGCGGGCAGGACGCTCCCGGGCATTACGTTTCGCCCTTTGAATACGTCCTCGCCGGTTTCCACGGAGACTGGCACGGCGCGGCCGAGATTTACCGGCAATGGGCTGAAACCGATCCCGGTCTTCCCGCCAAACTCGCGGAGAGCAGTCGTATGCCGGAGTGGTTCGCCCGGTCGCCGGTGATGCTCTTCATCCCGGTGCGCGGCGATGGCGATGACAAAGGAGACATGTCCGGCAACGAATATTTCCCCTACATAAATATTCTGCCTCATGCGGAACGTCTTGCGAAAGAGTTCGACAGCACCGTGATGGTGCTGCTCATGCACTGGGAGGGGACCGCCCCCTGGGCTCCGCCGTATGTCTGGCCGCCCTTCGGCGGCGAGGAGGCCCTTGCGGAACTGCGGGACGCGCTTCACGCCCGGAAACACCTCCTCGGCGTTTACTGTTCCGGCACCGCGTGGACGCAGACCAGCTCCATCATCGACTATTCCCGGGAGGAACAGTGCGAACGGGAAAATCTCCGCGCCGAAATGAGCTGCGGCCCAGACGGCGACATCGCCGGATTTATCTGCAACGGCCCCAAAGGCGTCGGCCAGCGGATGGGGTTCGACTCCTGCATCTGGCGCGACTGGACGCAGAACACCGTCCACGACGAGATCATGAAACTCGCCGACTTCGGCATGGATTACAGCCAGTACTTCGATCAGAATCTCGGCGGCTCGGCCCATCTCTGCTACTCCCCCGCGCACGGACACCCCCGCATGCCCGGAGTCTGGCAGACCGAGGCGATGAAGCGCCTCTGCCGGAGAGTGGAGGAGTCCCTCGCCGCCCGGAAGAGCAAGATGCTGATCGGATGCGAGGCCGCCGCCGCGCAGCCCTACATCAAGTATATGCAGTTCAGCGACCTGCGCAACGTCAACAGCTTCTGGACCGGGGCGCGTCCCGTGCCCGCGTACAGCTATGTGTTTCACGAGTACATCAACAACTTCATGGGAAATCAGAACGGGCTGACCTGGTGCATCGACCTGCTCCATTCGCCGGAAAATCTGCTCTACCGCACGGCGTACAGCTTCAACTCCGGCGACATGCTCGGCGCGATCCTCAAGGATCACGGCGCCATCCACTGGTGCTGGGTGATGAAGTGGCATGAGACCGCGCCGGATCAGGATTCCATCAAGACGCTGATCCGCAATCTCAACTACTGGCGCACCCATGAGGGACGGGACTACCTCGTTTACGGCAGGATGCTCGCTCCGCTGCTGGAGACGGAAATCGGTACGTTCACAATACCGTCCCAGATCGTCGACGGCGGCATAGCCGTGGAAGACATCCTTTCAAGTTCATGGATGTCACCGGGCGGCGGAAAGGCGCAGTTTCTGACCAATTACCACATGAGCGACCGGGAGGTTGAGATCACCGTTCCCGCCGGGAAAAAGGTTTTCGTCCGCGACATGCACGGCAGCGTCCGGGAAATCGGAAACGCTTCCTCATTGCATCTGCCCGCCCTCTCGGCCCTGATGCTGGAAATCCATTGACGCACAACAGATACGGAAACCCTTAACCCCGCCGGTACTCATCATGCTGAACTTCCGCAAGCGCAAGATCCTGGAGCCTCAGGCCTCCTGTCCCTGGGCGCACAAAATGGTGCTGAATCCCGCCATGGCCGCCGATCCCGACGACCCCGAAACCATCTTCATGCTCTTCCGGGCCACCGGGGCCTGGCCGCAGGCCCGGATCTCCGGCAAACCCGATCCGTACCCGATCTTCCTGGGCTTCGGGATCAGCCGGGACGGCGGTGAAACCTGGGAATTCGACCTCTCCCGCCCGGCCATGGCCCCCCGCCTGGAATACGACCGGGAGCGCTTCCTCGCCCGCAGCCTCCGGGACGGCCGGGTCTTCGACTTCGCCAACGGCTGCATCGAGGACCCCCGGCTCTTCCCCTTCGAGGGCGGCCTTTACCTCACCGTCGCCTGCCGGGCCTTCCCCCCGGGACCCTACTGGGATCACGACGACCCGGAACAGTGCCTCCCGGACTGGGTGCTGCGGGAGGGGGACGCCCTCGGCCGGGCGGTCCGGGAAAACCGCACCGTCACCCTGCTCTACCGGGCGGATCTCTCCGCCCTCCGCTCCGGCGATTACGACCGCGCTTTTCAACTCGTCGCCCCGCTCCACGATCCGGAATTGAGCGACGACCGGGACGTGGTCCTCTTCCCCCGCCGTCTCCGCATCGGCGGCCGGGAGCGGATCGTCTGCGTCCACCGGCCGAAAACCCCCTGGAACTATCCTCAGGGACGGGATCTGACGGCCCCCTCCATATTCATGGCGCTGGGGGACCGGCCGGAGGATTTCTTCAACGGCAGGGCGGAGGAGCATGTTTTCGCCGTGCCGGAATACCCCTGGGAAGCCAACCGCATCGGCGTCAGCTGGGCGCCGGTCGAGCTGAGCCCCGGGGAATGGCTGCTGCCCTATCACGGGAAACAGGACGACCGGGTGGGCTACACCCAGAGCTTCATGCTGCTGCGTGAACGTCCCTCGGGGCTCCCCGAAATCATCCGGCGTCCGCCGGAGCGGCTGCTCTTCGCCGATCAGCCCTGGGAGCTGGAGGGGGAATTCACCATCCCCTGTCTCTTCAGTTGTTCCGGGGTCCTGCGTCCGGACGGGGAGCTGCTCATGGGCTGCGGCGTCGCGGACAAGCGGGTGGGCCTCGTCGCCGCGGACTTCGGCGAAGTGCTGGAATATCTCCGGCAGAGTCCTCCGCGGAGCTGAGGAGTTTCCCGAACACCGGCTCGAAGGGCCGCCGCGGCGGGGGAAGCGCAGGACCGGTTTTTTTTATTTATGAAATTTTCCCGAAAAAAACGGTGAAATCTCGCCTCCCGGGTTTGCAAATCCCGCGTTTTCGGCCTATATTACCGGAAATACCGGGCCTCTCAAACGGTGTATCGGACTGCGCTTCAGCCGATACAGCGTTTCCGCCCCCTTTGCTGATTTCAGTCAGGATACCATATCAAAAGGAAAGAGAGAAAAATGCATTGGATTGATTGGTGCATGGTGTTGATCCCGGTGGCGGCGCTGCTCGTCATCGGTATCACTGCGCAAAAGTACATCAACGGCGTCGCGGACTTCCTCGCCGCCGGACGCAAGGCCGGACGCTATCTGCTGACCGTGGCCGACGGCACCGCGGGCATGGGACTCATCAGCGTCGTCGCGACCTTTGAGATGAACTACAAGAGCGGCTACGCCCTCGGCTTCTGGCAGAATCTCGCCACCCTGGTCTTTCTCGTCATGACCCTGACCGGGTTTGTGACCTACCGTTACCGGGAGACCCGGGTGCTGACCATGGCCCAGTTTTACGAGATCCGCTACAACCGCTCGTTTCGGGTGTTCGCAGGGTTTCTCGCCTTCACCTCCGGACTGCTGAACTACGCGCTCTTTCCGGCGGTCAGCGCCCGCTTCGTGATGTACTTCTGTCACCTGCCGGTGCATTGCGACATCTTCGGGGTGAATTTCAGCACCTTCGGGCTCCTGATGGCGCTCTTCCTCGCCATCGCCCTCTTCATCGTGCTCACCGGCGGCCAGCTGACCACGATCATCACCGACGCCTGCCAGGGCGTTTTCGCCTACTTCGGCTACGCCGCCATCGCCATTGCGCTGATGGTGATCTTCAGCATCACCGACGTCCAGGAGGCGGTGCTCTCCCGTCCCGACGGCATGAGCTACTTCAATCCCTTCAACGTGGACAAGCTGAAGGGCTTCAATCTCTTCTACATCTTCGTCGGCGTCTTCGGCGCCATCTACAACCGCAACGCATGGCTGGGCAGTCAGGGCTACCTCTGCTCCGCCAGCAGTCCCCATGAGCAGAAAATGGCCGGCGTCCTCGGCAGCTGGCGCAGCGGCTTCACCTATCTCACGCTCACCCTCCTCTGCATCGGCGCGTACACCTACCTCCATTCCAAGCACTACGCCGCCCGGGCGGAAACGGTCCACAGCGACATCCAGGAAATGGTCGCCGCCGAATTTCCCATGACCGAGGGCATGAGCGCCATTGAGCAAAAGGAAATCATCAACACCCGCGAAACCATCGGCGAGCAGATGCTGGTCCCGGTGGCGCTGCGCGAGATCATCCCCGTCGGTCTGACCGGCGTCATGCTGGCGATGATGCTCTTTCTCATGATCTCCACCGACACCACCTACCTGCACAGCTGGGGCACGATCCTGGTGCAGGACGTGATCCTGCCGGTGTACCGGCGGCCCATTTCGCAGAAGGCTCAGATCACCATGCTCCGATGCGCCATCCTCTTCGTGGCGGTTTTCGCATGGTTCTTCAGCTTCTACTTCAGCCAGAGCGACTATATCCTCCAGTTCTTCGCCCTGACCGGCACCATCTATCTGGGCGGCGCCGGCGCCTGTATGATCGGCGGACTGTACTGGCGGAAAGGCACCACCGCCGGAGCCTTCGGCGCCATGATCGTGGGCCTCTTTTTCGCCCTGCTGGGTTTCGGGCTGAATAACAAATGGAGCACCGTTTACGCCTACCTCAATGATCGGGTGCCCGACGGGCTGGAGAAGTTCCGGCTCGCGCTGGAATCCCTCGGAGAGGTTCTGCCCTTTGCCTCCTGGGAGACCGACGCGGAGGTGTTCACCCGCAAGTTCCCCATCACCAGCCAGGAAATCTACTTCATCGGCATGGTGGCGGCCCTGCTGGTCTATGTGGTGCTCTCCCTCCTGACCTGCCGCCGGCCCTTCAATCTTGAGAAGATGCTCCACCGCGGCAAGTACAATATGGAGCACTTCGTGGCCGCCGACTCCGACAAGGACGTGCTGGAGGCCGCGCAGAAAAAGCGCTTCAACTGGAAGGCCATCGTCGGCATCACCCCCGAATACTCCAAGGGCGACCGGATCATCGCCTGGAGCGTGGTCATCTGGACGGCTTACGGATTCCTCTTCTTCCTGGTGCAGGCGGTCTGGAACATGCCGGTCGCCTGGCGGTGGAGCGAACGCACCTGGGTCAATCTCTGGATCTACTATACGCTGCCCCTGAGCATTCTCGTGGCCGCGGTGACCACCGTCTGGTTCACCTGGGGCACGGTGCGCGACCTGATCCGGCTCTTCCGCTCGCTGCGTGAGGACGCCGCGACCAACACCAATGCCGAAGAGGACAACGGCATGGTGGTCAAGGACGATTCGGACGACGAATAATCCTCTCGGAAGAAACGGCGCGGGGCCGCGCCGATCGCGGGGCCCCGCTCATTTGCGGGGCCTCGTCGATTTCGGGGCCCTGTCGATTTCGGAGGCCGTGCGCATTCATCTCATGACGGAGGGAAAGAATCATGGAAGAGCTGGAAACCATCAACGAGGATGAAGTTTTCGCCGAAGTCTGGTCCCGGTGCGGCGATCGCGTCGACGACGTGCAGCAGAAACTGCGTCTGGCGGTCCGCGGCGGCGGCCAGGTGTTCGCCATCGCCGCCGCCATTGTCGGTGCGGTCGTCCTCGTCCTTTATCTCTGCCGGTCGGAAATGACCTCCCTCGCCGCACTGGCCGGGGCGGTGATCGCCGGGATCGCCGGGGTCTTCCGCTGGCACACCCTCCACCGGATGGCGGTGGCCGAATTCAAAAACGCGGTCGTGCCCGCGGTGCTTCAGGTCATGGCTCCGGAGATGAAGTACTCCCCCGGGGGCTGCATCCCGTGCAGCAAGTTTCACGCCTCCGGGCTTTTCCCCTATCCGGACCGCTACCGGGGGGAGGATTACTTCAAGGGCTCCTTCCGCGGGGTGGAGCTGGGCTTCTCCGAGGTCAACGCCGAAAAGAGGCACACCACCACCAGCAAGGGGCAGACCCGCACCTACTACACCACCATATTCAAGGGCATCTACATGATCGCCGATTTTCACAAAAATTTCCGGTTCGACCTGCTGGTGGTGCCGGACGTGGCCGAGCGCAGTTTCGGCTCGCTGGTGGGAAACTTCCTCCAAAAGATGAATGTGGCGCGCTCCGGACGGCTGATGAAGATGGAGGACCCGGAATTTGAAAAATATTTCGCCGTCTACGGCCGGGACGAGATCGAAACCCGCTACATTCTCTCCCCCGCCATGATGCGCAGGATGCTGGAGCTGCGCGGTCTTTTCCGCAGCGACATGTTTTTCGCCTTTGCGGATTCCCGGGTCCATATCGCCATCAAGACCGGGGTGCGGGATTTCTTCGAGCCCGCGCCGAAAAATCCGGAATTCGCCCTCCGCCGCCTGATCCACGAGCTGGCGGTCTGTCTGGCCCCGATCATCGAGTTGAGGCTCAACATCAAGATATGGAGCAAGGAATGAAGCGCGCCGGAAAAATCCCGCCCGGCATGAAGAGCGTCAGGATCACCGGCGACTGGACCGTCGCCATCGACGGATGCGAGATCCGGATCAGCCCCCCTTCGCTCATCCGCGTCGTCGATGAGAAATACCGCCGCCTCCCGGTCTATGAGGCCGGAGTCTGGAATCCCGGAGTCGCTCTCTCCGCCGTCCGTGCCTGCGAGTGTTCCCTCCCCGACGCCGTCGCTCCGAACACCGTCCGCGTCCGCACCCTGAAGGGGGAATTGCTCCGGACCCCGGAGGATTATCTTTTAGAACCGCGCTGGGGCCGGATCGGCCGCGTGGAGGGCGGAGCCATCGGCGCCGACGCTTCGGTCCGGGTCGGCTGCCTCTGCATCCTCCCCCGGATCGACAGCATTTTCCAGAATTCCGCAGGCGTTTTCCGCCTGGCCGAGGGGACGCCCGCTCCCGCCTGTCAGGAGATTCCCGCTGCCGGCCCCGGAGAGATCCGGGTGCTGAATCTTTACACCGACGCTCAGACCGACCGCCTCCGGGAGGAAAATCTCTTCCCGGTCATCAATACCGAACTGCCGGTCTACCGGGACGCCCGGATGCCCCGGCGCATCCCCCGGAGCATCGCCAAACTGCGCAACGGCGAAAAACTCCGCATCCTCGCCTGGGGCGACAGCGTCACCGAGTGCAATTACATGCCGAAGCGGAACCGGTGGCAGAACCTGCTCCGCACGGCTTTGCGGAAAGCCTTTCCCGGGGCGGAGATCCAGGTCGTCACCAACGGCTGGGGCGGCCGGGCCGCATCGGCGTTTTTCGACGCCCCCTCCGGAGACATTCACAACTTCCTCGAGACCGTGGCCGGTGCGGACGCCGATCTGGTGATCAGCGAATTCATCAACGATGCCGGACAGGACCCCGCGGTCTGGCGGGAAATCTACCCCCGGGCCCTCGCCGAATTCCGGAAACGCGGCCGGGAGTGGATCATCCTCACGCCTCACTTCTGCCGTCCGGACTGGATGGGGCTCTCCGCCCAGCGGGGGCGGGAGCTGGAGCATGATCCCCGGCCGTTCGTCGCCTTTCTCCGGGAATTCGCCGAGGCGCACGAGATCGCCCTCGCCGACACCTCCCGGCTCTACGGACAGCTCCAGTATTGCGGCATCCCTTACAACCGGCTGATGATGAACGCCATCAATCATCCGAACCGGGAGGGCATGGAGATCTTCGTCCGCGCGCTTCTGCCCTGTTTCGGATTGTAAGAGGATGTTGCTGCCGTTTTATTCCACGGTGACGCTTTTGGCGAGATTCCTGGGCTGGTCGATTTCGCAGCCCCGGGCCCGGGCGAAGCAGTAGGCGAATATCTGAAGCGCGATCACCGTGACCACCGGGGCCGCGTACCGCGAACATTCCGGGACCCGGATGATGTCGTCGGCGCAGGATTCCGGGGCATGATCCCCCCTGGTCGCCACCGCGATCACCGGCGAATGCCGGGCGCGGCACTCCTCCATGTTGCCGAGGAGCTTGTCCTGACCGGGCACGGCGTTGGCCAGGGCGATCACCGGAGCCTTTTCGTTCAGCAGCGCCAGGGGACCGTGCTTGAGTTCCGCGGCGTGACAGCCCTCTGCATGGACGTAGCTGATCTCCTTCAGCTTCAGGGCTCCCTCCAGCGCCGCCGGGTAGAGAAACCCCCGGCCGATGTAAAAGAAATCTCCGTAACCGGAATATTTTTCCGCCAGAGCTTCGATCGCCGGAAACTCCGCCAGCACTGCTTCGGCCAGTTCGGGGAGACGGGCGATTTCCCCGGCCAGAATCCGTCCGTCGCCGCAGCCCAGGCGCCGGCAGCGAGCGAAAAGGAGCGCCATGAGCCACAGAGCGGTCACCTGGCAGGTGAAGCCTTTGGTGGAGGCGACACTGATTTCCGGTCCGGCGTGAAGATAGACGCCCCTGCCGCACTCCCGGGCGATGGTGGAGCCGGTGACGTTGGAAATGGCCGCCACCACGGCGCCCTTGCGGACGGCTTCCCGTACCGCGGCCAGGGTGTCGGCGGTTTCGCCGGACTGACTGATGGGCAGCACCAGGGTGTTGGGTTCGATGATGGGGTTGCGGTAGCGGAATTCCGCCGCCTGCTGGACTTCGGCGGGGATGCCCGCGATCTCCTCGAAGTAATATTCGCCGATGAGCCCGGAGTGCATGCTGCTGCCGCAGGCCGGGATCACCACCCGGCTGATGTCGGCGATTTCCCGGAAACTCAGGTCGAGACCGGAGAGTTTGGCGGTGCCCTCCTCGGGGACGAGGCGGCCGCGGATGGTGTTGGCGATGGCCGCGGGCTGTTCGTGAATCTCTTTCAGCATGTAGTGTTCAAATCCGCCCTTGCTCACTGCGTCGGCATCCCAGCCGACGTGGGAAACTTCCCGCTCGAAAGGCACGTTGGCCAGGGTTCTCAACTCGACTTTTCCGGCGGTGATCACGGCCATTTCGCCGTCGTTCAGGTAGATCACCTCCCGGGTGCGGGCGATGACGGCGGTGACGTCGCTGGCGGCCATATTGCCCGACCGGCCGATGCCCACGATCACCGGACTGCCGGAACGGGCGGCGATAAGCATCTCCGGATGGTCTTTGAAGAGCACGCAGATCCCCCAGGTGCCGGAGAGGAGGCGGAGAGCCTCCGCGACGGCGCTCACCGGGTCGCCGCGGTAGAATTCGGCGATCAGATGGGGGATGACTTCGCTGTCGGTGTCGGAACGGAAGCGGCGGCCCCGGGCTTCCAGGCGGGAACGCAGGGCGAGGTGGTTTTCGATGATGCCGTTGTGGACTACGGCGATCCGGCCGGAGGCGTCCAGATGGGGGTGGGCGTTTCGCTCCAGCGGCGCGCCGTGGGTGGCCCAGCGGGTGTGGGCGATGCCGGTGCGGGAAGTCGGATCGTAGCCATGTCGTTCTGTGAGCC
>JAZMZH010000202.1:0-7275 GCA_045585875.1 Victivallaceae bacterium
AGTACGAACTTTTCCCGCCGGGCAGTCGGCTGGAGCTCTTCACCCCCCGGGCGGACGCGGTCTACGAACTGGCCGTGGCGACGAAACGGGGCAGCGAAAAAACCGAACCGGCGGAGCTGAATCTCATGGAGCTGCCTCTGCGCTCCTCCCGGGCCCGGGGCGTGCTTATTTCCGGCGGGCATGAAGTGAAAAAGATCACCCACCTCCGCTATCTGGAGCCGGAGGAGCTGGCCGCTTACGCGTCCGTCCCGGAGGAGGATGTCGAATCCGACCCGGAGGAGGCTTCTGACGAAGCCGCCGCCGCACCGACCTCCGAAACTCCGGAAACCGCCGCGGCACCCGAGGTCCCGGAGCCCGCTCCCGAGCAGGAGCCGGAACCCGAAGTCGCGGAACCCGAGCCGAAATCCGAACCCGAGCCGGAGCCCATTCCCGAGCCGGAGCCGGAACCCGAAGTCACGGAGGCCGAGCCGAAATCCGAACCCGAGCCGGAGCCCGAGCCGAAATCCGAACCCGAGCCGGAGCCCGATGTCCCGGAGGCGGTTGCGGAATTGAAGCCTGCGCCTGAGCCGGAACCGGAGCCCGAAGTTGCGCCGGAGGCCCCCCCCGAGACGGCCGCCGAATCCGGCGCGAAAGCGTCGAAAGCCGCCCCCGAGGCATCGGAGTATCTGATCCCCGAGGCCGCCGAGGCGGCCGCGGCCGGGCCGGCGCGAAAGGGCCGGAGGAGATCCTCCGGACACGAGGACGGGAAAAAGGAGAAGAACAGCGGAAAAATCGCCGCCTCCGAAGACGACGGTCTGGGAATCGTCCAGCCGGAATTCGGCTTCTGAGATTGTTTCGGAGGCTCCGGGGTCGATCCGCCTCCGGCGTTCGGCGGTCCGCCGGACTTCAGGCGTTGCCCGAGGCTCCGGAGGATGCTTCGAACGGTGCTCCCGGCGGCGTCTGCGGCTCCCGGGGCGGCGTCGGCGCCGCAGCGCCCTGCCGGGGCGGGAATTTTCCGTAAAACATGGCGGCGCGCTCGTGAATGTTTTCCAGATGCCGGGAGATTTTCCGCATTTCCTCCACCAGTTCCAGGAAGAGGATACCCACCTGTGGTTTGCACTCGCCGTTGCTGATCCTGGAAAAGTGTTCGGTTTCCGAACGGTCCAGCATCATCTGCATGCGTTCCTGGATCCTGACGGCTTCGATCCGGCGCTCGGAGGTGGGATCCTCCAGCATCTTCACTGTGGCAAAGGCCAGATCGGAAAGAGTGTCGTGAAGCCGGTCGTATTCGGCCTCGGCTTCGGGGCTGAAGCGCAGCTCCTGCTCCAGCAGCCGGGTCACGGTGCCGTGGATGATCTCGGCATGGTCGCCGATCCGTTCCGCGTCGTTGGTGCAGTGCAGGAGCATGGGGATCTGTTCGGACTCCTTGGCGGTCAGGGGCCGCAGCATCAGTTTGGAGAGGTATTCGGTGATGGCCTTCTGACGGGAATCGACATCCGCTTCCCGCTGCGCCAGCTGCTTCTCCATGGTCTGATTTCGCTCGTCGTTGCGGTTATAGACACTCAGGGCGCAGTCGATCATTTTCCAGGATTTCTTGAGCATCTTGCGCAGGGCGCTGGCCGTCTGGGTCAGGGCGATCGAGGGAGTGTTCAGCAGATGGGGCTCCAGGCGCTCGTAGATCACCTCCGTCTCCTCCACCGGCAGCAGACGTTCGCAAATCCGGGCCAGCAAGTCCACGAAAGGCAGCCACATGATCGTGGTGCAGACATTGAAAACCGTGTGGGCGTTGGCGATCTGCCGGGGAATCCCGGCCCCCATGGAAACCCATTCCACCAACAGCAAAAAGATCGGTTCGCCGTGCCAGGTGATCCAAAAGGTCGCCATGATGATCAGAGCTCCGATGGTGTTGGAGAGGGTGTTGGCCAGCGCCGCCTGCTTGGCGATGCGGTTGGCGGTGATCGCCGCCAGCTGGGCGGTGAGGGTGGTGCCGATGTTGGCCCCCATCACCAGCAACAGGGCGGTGTGAATGTCCAGCAGTCCCGCCGAACCCATGGCCACCAATACGCCGGTGCAGGCGGAACTGCTCTGCATGGCGAATGTGGCAAAGGCGCCGATGAAGAGCGCCCCCAGCATGGGCAGAAGAGGCATCACCCCGTTCACCGGCTGACAGTTGACGGCGCCCAGGGCGCGGACAAAGGATTCGCAGTGGGAGAGTATCTGGAGTTCCTTGCTCATCGTCATCATGCCGAGGAAGAGGAATCCGAGACCGAGGATGGTTTCGCTCCAGTTGGAGATTCTGCGGTTGGGGAAGAAGCTGAAGATCAGGCCGATGATGATGGCGGGCATGATAATCCAGTTGAGGTCAAAGGCCACCAGCTGGGCGGTTACCGTGGTGCCGATGTGGGCGCCGAGAATCAGGCCGATGGCCTGGCCCAGGGAGAGCAGTCCGGCGTTTACGAAACCCACCACCATCACGGTGCTGGCTCCGGAGCACTGGATCACGCCGGTGACCACCGCTCCGGTGCCCACGGCCACGAAACGGTTGGCGGAAAACATCCGCAGAATGGAGCGCATCCGCTCTCCGGCTACCCGGTGCAGCCCGTCGCTCATGAGTTTCATGCCGAAAATGAAGATCGCCAGCCCGCCCAGGACCTGAAAGACATTCATAAGATTCATGACCGGTCTCCTTTGCGAATCGGTATTGCGGTAATATACACCCTGAACCCGGATTTTTCAACACGTTTCGGGCACAACTTGCCGCCGACGGCGGGAAACAATCCGCAGGCAAGCCGTTTTCGGGCAATCCATCCGCAGCGGCTTATATTCGAAACGCGGCGGAGAATTTTCTGCCGCCCTCCGGGAGCTGCCTCAGCTCCACCGGGATGTCGTGATACCGCCGGTATTCCCCGGTCAGATCTTTCAGGTCCTCTCCGGTCAGCCGGAAATACTCCACCATGTCGGAGAGATCGGTGAGGACGGCCGGCCAATCCGGTCCCCGCCGGGGCATGGGGCGCACCGTGGCCAGATCCAGCCAGATGGATTCCAGGCCGCCGTCGGGCGTCTCCCGCCAGAGGAAGTTGCGGGAGTGGGCGCCGCCGTGGGTCCAGCCTGCCGCGTGGAGGCGGCCGATCCGGGCGATATTTTCCCGGAGCAGGCGCATCAGCCGGTCGTGCTCCTCCGGCAGTTCCTCAAAGCAGTTCAGCGTCCGGGTATTCTCGGCAAACCGGGTGACGAAAAATGCGTCGGTGAGGATGCCCATGCGGCGGGTTTCTCCGAAGGCAAGCACCCGCACCGTCGGGATGCCCAGCGCCTCCGCCACCCGAAATCCCATCGCCTCCCGGAGGGCCAGCGACGGGCGGCAGAGATAGCGCAGGAGTCGTTTTTCGTGATAATTTTTCACCGCGATCCGGTATGCGCCGTTCGCCGACGGCACCGTCAGCAGGCGGACCTCCTTATGCCGGGTCTGCCAGATGGTTTCGCCGGAGCCGGAATCATTGCCGGAGAGCAGGCCCCAGTCTCCGGCGAATTCCGGATCCATCCAGCGCCATGAAAAAAACCGGGACACCCCCCGGCAGGGAGGGATGTTTACGCTCATAATCTTCCTTATATCCACCGGGGGCTCTGAATCGGCGGGTCTTTTAAAATAATCTCCGACAGGGACTTTGTCAAGTCCTTCGGAAAATAATTCGCCGAAAAATCAGGTGATCAGGCGCGCCCGGACACGCTTCCGATCCCGGTCGGATTTGTCGCGGGAACCGCCGGATTCGCCGCGGGAGCCGCCTTGGGCCGCAGCAGCAGCGAAGTCAGAAAGGAAATCGTCCCGATCAGCAGGAGCAGCAAAAAGATCCACAGGTAGGTTTCCCGACCGTAAATCATCTGACCGGCGGCTGTTTCCGTCGGTTCAAAGCATCCCATGATCCAGCCCACCGCGTTGCTGAGCAGCCCCGGCATCAGAAAACATACGGCGTTGGAAAGACTGAAGGATGAGGCGAAGATATTCTCCGGATTCCACATCCGCAGAATCTCGGTGATGGTGGGGGTCCGGTTGGCCGCCAGAGCGAGCAGCAGAAACGCCGCGGCCGCCGGCACGGCAGAGCGGATTCCGCAAAGCACCATGACCGCCAGCGTCGCGATCGCGAACCATTCCGCCGCCGCGGTGATCTGGATCACCAGGACCGGCCGGTCCCCCAGAAGCCGGTTCATCCCCGTCCACAGAATTCCGGCCACGGCCGCGACGACGATGAAAAGGGAGATGACCGCGCCCGCGGCCGTCGGACCGAGCAGACAGAAATCCTGAAGAAACTTCTGCCCGATGACCGTCTGGAGCACGAAAAATACGCCGAACTGCGCTCCGTTGCTGACGAGAAACCAGCGGTTCATCGGGTTGCGCAGGACTTCGGCGAATGTGCCGAAGTCAATGATCTTGCCGCCTCGGGGGGCCGGCTGCTCCGGGGAGGAAAATCCGCCGCCTTTCCGGTAGAATAAAAACCAGAGGACATACAGCAGCAGCATGAGCGCCGCCGCGGCCGCCAGCGTCGTCCGCCAGCCGATCCATCCGACCATCCGGATGTAGGGTGCGCCCCCGGCGAATCCGCCCATATAGCCGATCATCATACAGACGCCGAGCACCGTCTGATAAGACTTCGGACAGACCCGGACGATTTCGACGATCAGGCAGATGATGATCGTCCCGGCGCCGACGGAGGTCATGATGCGTCCCATATAGAGAAACGGCATGGAGCGGGTGAAAGGCGTGATGGCGGCCCCCGCGCAGAGGATCAGACAGCCGCACAGCATCAGTTTGCCGGGGCCGTAGCGGTCCGCCAGCGGACCGGCGAGGAGCTGCACCGCCGCGTAGGAATACATGAAGGACGCGCCGAGACCGGCCACGATCCCGGCGCCGGCGCCGAAATCCGTCATCAGTGCGTCGAAAATCGGTCCCGGCATCACGACTTTCTGAAAATTGGCGAAAAAATAAACGGCCACGGACACCGCCAGGGCCATCCGCAGGCAGAATTGCTTTTTCATATGGTTTGCCGCCGCTTCCTATCCGTAAAAAATTCACGTTCCCGGAGCGCGCGGAAGCTCCGCCGCGCCGCTCTCCGCGAACGTATCCTATTAATATATACGCGGTCGGGGTTTTTTCAAGCGGGAAACAGGGTTGCGGAGGCATGATTTCTCCGCGTTTCCGGTTTCATCAGGCGGCGCGCTCCGATGCGCGGACCGTGCCGCCGGAATTCTCTCCGCCGCCGGCGGTGTTGTTTTTCAGGGCCGGTCTCAGGATGGGCAGCATCGCCATCCAGAGCAGCGCCGCCGCCAGAAAGATTTCCCTTACCCCGGCGAAATAGACCACTGCACCGCTGAGAAAGGAGCAGACGATGCCTCCGGCAGTGTTGAAACTGGCCGACCAGCCCAGATAACCGCCCCGGGCCGACTGGGGCACGATCCGGGTCAGCATCACCTGCAGGATCGGCTGCATCCCTCCGGCGGCGGCGTAGGCCAGAAAACGGGCGGCGATGAACATGCCGATGTTGACCGAACAGGCCTGCATGACTGTGGCGGCCGCACTGAAGACTATGACCGGCACCGCCAGTTTCTGCGGCGCAATGCGGTCGCACATCCTCCCGATCATAATGCCGGAGATCATGCCGCCCAGAGCCGCCGCCGCGCTGACGATCCCGGTGAAAAAGGCCGCGTCGCCGCTGCCGTGCACCAGCTCCACCTGCATGGCCACAAAAGGTTCCTCGATGCGGCGGGCGACCCCCAGCACGAGAAAAAGAATCAGCAGCCGCAGTGTGCCCGGCAGCAGCAGCTGCCGCAGCGGCGTCCGGGAGGGTTTTGTCCGGGGTTTTTCGGGCCTGATGAAGCGCTCTTCCGCGAAGATGTGCACCAGCAGACCGCTGATCAGGTAGAGTCCGCCGCAAAAGGCGAAGGCCGCGGTGTAGCCGAAGTAATGGACGATCAATCCTCCCGACATATAGCCGGTCATATTGCCGCTCCATATCGCGGTGCTGAGCGTCCCGAGCACGAAGCCGTGTTTTTCCGGAGGAGTGTTGGTAACCAGCAGGGTCTGGGCGGGATTCACCGTCCCGGAGAAGAAGGAGCAGACAAACCGGATCAGCACCAGCACGCGGAAATCCGGCGCAAAGGCCAGCAGCGGATAAAAGAGCGCCGCCGCGTAGCTGGCCCGCAGGAGCATGAGTTTGCGTCCCAGGCGGTCGGAGAGCACGCCCCAGACCGCGCATGATATGGTGAAGGAAGCCATCCCGGCGAGGTAGTATACGGAAACGCACACTCCGCGGGTCTGATCGTCCAGGATATGGAGGTTGTCTTTCAGCAGCAGGGGGATGAAGGGCATGCAGCAGCAGAATCCGGCCATGGCGAGAAACTGCGATATCCAGACCGCCAGCAGATTTTTCCTCCAGTTGACTTCCAGGCAGGTGTCCACGGTTTATCCATTCTATAAAGTTATAATGGAGGAAATATATACCGGGGACGAGAAAAGGCAAATACTATTTTTTTATACTTGGTATATCTTTAAATTATATCATGCCGGTCTGAGCCGCAGCTTCTCCGGCAGAAAGGGCTTGAGCGCCGTCGGCGTCGGATCGTTGCCCCGTCTCGCAGTAAAATGCTTTGGCCGTCGCGCCCCAGCCCCGCCGGTACTGCATGGGGACCTGTCCGAACACGCACTTCGCCGTCAGGATGTTGTAACCCGGCTTCAGGCGGACCGGGACAATTTCCGACGCGATGAATTCCGCGTCCGACACCGGTTCCACGGTGCAGATTCCGCGGTTTTCAAAAAAGAATTCCCCGCCCCCGGATGCGCACACCCGACGCTGTGGGGCGGAATAGGCCGCATAGGCCGGATAAGCCCCGCAGGCAGGGAACGGCGGAGCGTCGCTCACAGCACCGTATGCAGACAGCAGCGGCCCGAGATCGCGCACAACCCCTGCGATCGGCCCCTTGCCTGCGTGACACCGGAATCGCCCCTGACGCCCGGAGACGGCGCAACCCTCTCCGTACTCATCCGTACTCCGCAATGCATCCTCACAGCCGCGTCGGGTACGCGCCTCGGATCGCCGCGATTTCAGGCGATGGCCAGGGTGCCGGTCACGGAACCCGACTGCACCAGCCACGCGGTCAGGGTCTCGGCAGCCGTGTTCCGGATCAGGATGTCGTCGGTGCCGTCGTTGTCGAAGTCCGCGATCCCGGCGATCTCGTCCCCCGTCCCCAGATTGCCGAACCACAGGTCCCCCTGACGCTGACCGGCGGCCATCGACCAGCCCGCCACTC
>JAZMZH010000203.1:0-23522 GCA_045585875.1 Victivallaceae bacterium
GGCTGGGGCAGTCAGATCCGCAGCTACGTCCTGCAGCCCTATCAGATGGTCAAGGATCTCCGCACCGGGGTGGAAACCAGCAACACCGCCGGGGTCCTGGACGGCGATATCGACCTTTTCATCAACAGCTGGCTGAAATTCACCGGCAAATGATCGGACAATGGGAAATTCACACGTCTGTATCGTAAACGATTCCCAAAGGGAAAAACTGCGGGAGCTGCTGGAAACCCGCGGCTGGCAATTCGCCGACGCTCCCTACGCGCACTGGCGCGCCTCCGGCGAAAAGACCTCCGTGGTCTCCTACCGGAGCGGCAAGCTGACGGTTCAGGGCGCGGGCACCGACGAATTCGTCCTTTATACTCTGGAGCCGGAGATCCTGCGCACCTTCGGATACGGGTACGGCGATCTTTCCGCCGCGGAGCGGCAGCCCGGCGGTCCTCCGCCGGTCACGCCTCACGGCGGGATCGACGAATCCGGCAAAGGCGATTTTTTCGGGCCGCTCGCGGTGGCCGGAGTCTGCGTGGACGCGGAGTCCGCCGGGAAGCTCGCCGCCGCCGGATGCCGGGACTCCAAACTCATCAAAAGCGACCGGGAGATCGCCCGCATCGCTGCCGCGATCCGCGAGGCCGTGCCCGGAGGCTTCAACATCCTGGTGCTGATGCCGGAGACCTACAACCGTCTTTATGAGAAAATCGGCAATCTCAACCGTCTTCTCGCCTGGGGACATGCCCGGGTAATCGAAAATCTTTTGACAGCCAATCCCCGTTGTCCGCGGATGATTTCGGACAAATTCGGTTCCGAGCATCTCATCCGCTCCGCCCTCATGACCCGGGGCCGCGCCGTAAAACTTGAACAGATGGTCCGCGCCGAGAGCGATGTGGCCGTAGCCGCGGCCAGTATTCTGGCCCGGGACGCCTTTGTCCATGGCATGGCCAGGCTTTCCGAAGAGATCGGGCATCCCCTGCCCCGGGGAGCCTCCGGGGCGGTTCTGGCCGCGGCGCGGGAAATCCTGACCGCCTCCGGAGCGGAAAAATTGGCCCGGGTGGTGAAAACCCACTTCAAATGCTGGCGCGAAGTCACCGGCTCATGACGGAAACGGGGGAGATCTGTGAACGGCAATACATCAAAATGGAAAAGGGTTCTGGCAATCATGACTTTTCTGATCGCCTCCGCTCCGGGATACGCCTCCGGCGCGGATGAAAATCTCGTTGCGGCGTCACGGTTCCGGCGTGGAAAACTCTCCAACGGCATGACTCTGATCGTCGCCCGCGACGATACGGCGCCCCGGGCGTTTGTCACCGTCGCGGTAAACGCCGGAAGCGTCGATGAACCCGGAAACGCCACCGGTCTGGCGCATTACCTGGAGCATCTGCTCTTTAAGGGCACCGGAAAAATCGGAGCGCTGAATTACGAAAAGGAAAAGCCGATCCTGGATGAAATCGCCGCCCTCTACGAAACCCTCCGGGCGACCGGCGACGAGGAGCGGCGCAGGGAAATCTATGCCGAGATCGACCGTCTCTCCGTCGCGGCGGCGGAGTATTCCGCGGCGGATGAATATTCGGTCCTGCTGCAATCCATCGGAGCCGCCGGCGTCAACGCCTCCACCTCCTACGACGTCACCGAATATCACTGCGAAGTGCCGGTGAACGAGCTGGAAAAACTCTTCATTCTGGAGGCGGAGCGGTTTTCCAACCCGGTCTTCCGAAGATTTCATACCGAGCTGGAGACGGTCTACGAGGAGTTCAACCGTTTCCAGGATAACGATATCGGCAGGATGCAGAGCGCCTGCATGGAGGCGCTTTTCGGGACACATCCCTACGGCAGATTCGTCATCGGCACGCCCGAGGATCTTAAAAATCCGTCGCTGAAAGCACTGGAAAAGTTCTATGCGGACGCCTACACCCCGGAAAACATGATCCTGATCGTGGTCGGAGACACGGATTACGACGACGTGGCCGCTCTGGCCGAGAAAACCCTGACGCCCGCGCTGCCGCCCTCGGAGAGACACCTGCCGGAGCGCCCTCCCCTGCCCGAATTCGTCCGGGGCGAAACCCGTGAGATCGCCGGCCCCTCCGAAGCGATGACCGTGCGGGCATGGCGGCTGCCCAATACCGACGAAAATATGGCCATGATCACCTTTCTGGACGCCCGGCTCTGCTACCGGGAAATCGGACGCCTGGAGAAGCTCTCCCGCTCCGGAGCGCTGCTGGAGGCCGGGAGCTTCGTCACCAATCTGCGGGACGCCATTGTCTTCGTCTGCTACGCCGTGCCCTGCTCCGGCGGTTCCCTTGACGAGGCGGGGCGGCTTCTCGAGCGGGAGCTCCGCGACGTCATTGCCGAATCCTATCCGGAATGGCTCCCCGGAGCCATCGCCGACAACCTCCGCTACGATACCTTGCTGAGCATGGAAAATCCTTCGTCCGCCTCCAGACTGCTCCTGGGAGCCGAAAATCAGCATCGCACCGTCGCCGACCTCCTGGAGGTGTACGAGAGGGTCCGCGACATCACTCCGGAGGCTTTCCGGATATTTGCCGAACGGGAGATTTCCGGGAAAACCCCCGCCGTGATCAACAAAATTCAGGTGGACGGCGCCCCGGAAACGGTGCGGGTGCCGAAACCGGAAGTCACTCCCGTGCCTCTGAATTCCGACCGGGAGAGCGCATACCGGAAGTACTTCACCGGTCTTGCCTCCGCGGCCGCCCCGGAGCCGGAATTCCCGGAATTCGACAATCTCTTTGAAAAAATTTCCATGGCCGGGGGCAGAACGCTCCTGCGCCTCCCGGACCGGGAGGCCGACCGTTTCTCCCTGCGGCTGTGCTGGGATTTCGGCACGCTGGCCGATCAGCGGCTCGGCGCGGCCATGAGCTGCTGGCAGAAATTCGGCGCGGGCGGCATGGACAACGATGCCGTAAAACTGGAATGGTTTAAGATCGGCTGCCGTTTTTCCGTCTCCGTCGAACCGGAGAGACTCAGCATCAAGGTGGACGGCCTGAACCGCAATTTCAGCGGCGCCGTCGCTCTTTTGAGCACCATGATGCAGGAGCCCGTCCCGGATGACGGGGTCCTCGCCGTGGTGATCGGCAAGATTCTGGACGAGCGCCGCAACGAACGGACCCGGGCGGACGCCGTGAGCGACGCCCTGTGCAGTTACGCCGTTTACGGTCCGGAAAATCCCCGCACCGGCCGCATCACCCGCGCCGGACTCGAAGCCCTCACCGGCCGGGAACTTGCGGCCGTGCCCGGAGAATTGCTCGACCTCCCCTTTACCATCTGTCTCTACGGCGGCCCCGATGCCGAAACCGCGGCCCGGGAACTGGCCGGAGCCCTGCCGGTGAAGGCCCCGGCGGCGGCCCCCGAAAACATCCGCTACCGGTACCGGGATGTCGCCGGGGACGAGATGTTTCATGTGAATTTCCCCGGGGCCCAGTGCCGGGTGATCCGGCTGCGCCGCGGACTGCCGTTTTCCGTAAGTCTGCTGCCTTTTCAGGACATCTACAACGATCTCGGCAACCGCGCCGCCTACAATATTCTGCGGGAAGCCCGGGCCCTCGGCTACGTGGCGGGCAGTTATGTGATGAAGCCGGAATTCGCCTGGCAGGAGTCGCTGATCGCCACCCGGGTCGACTGCCAGAACGACAAAGTGCCGGAGGCGGTGGAGGCCGTCGGCGAATTCGACCGGAGCTTTTCCGTTTCCGAGGCCGAATTCGAAATGGCCAGAAACCGTTATCAGAGCATACTGGCCACCCGCAACCCCTCCCGCGAAGGGATCTTCGACATGTATCTGGCCAACCGCGACCGGGGCGTCTTTGAAAATCTCCGCGGCGAAATCTTCCGCACCCTCCCCGGTCTCGGCGCCGATGATTTCGACAATTACCTCAATATCGAACACCGGGACCGGGACGCGGTCCTGCTCCTGGTGGGCGAAACGGAGAGCATCCCGGAGGAGATGCGCCGCAATTACAGGTTTCGGAGCGTGACCATGGACGAGATTTTCGGAGCTGCGGAGTGATGAACTTCAAAAGCATAAAAATTTCCGGGCTGCCCGGGGCCCCCTCCCGGGAAGCGGTGATGCGGAGACTGGGAGCCGCCCCGGACAGTGGGATTTCCGGGTTTCGGGACCGGTGGTACGGGGAAGCGCTGGAGCATTGCGACTTCAACGGCGTCTGGCGGCTTTTCCGGTCCGCGGAATTGACCGGAGAGGGCATCGGTTTCGGCGGCGGACTGGTCACGAGGATCCTGGACGGCTGCGAATGGGGGGTGCTCATGGCGGTGACCGCCGGACCGGGGATCACGGCATGGGTCGGAGAGATCTTCGCTTCCGGCGACGCGGCCCGGGGAACCTTTTGCGACGCCGTGGCCGGCGAAGGCGTCGAGGAGGCCCTGTCCAGCCTGCACCGGAGTCTGGTCAGCACGCTTTCCCGGCAGGGCATATCCCTGAAAAGAGCCCGGATCTCCCCCGGATACGGAGATTTTTCCCTCTCCTGCCAGCCGACGGTGATCCGTGAACTGAACGCCGGAGAACTTCTGGGGATCCGGGTCAACAAAGTGAATTTCATGACCCCGGAAAAAAGCGCCACAGCCCTGACCGGCGGTTTTGAAATAGCGAGGTGATACCATGAACAGAAAAGAGTTCCGAAGTTTATGCGATTCCGGCATCGTGATCCTGGACGGAGCCACCGGCACCGAGATGATCAGGCGCGGCATGCCCCGGGGCGTGTGCCCGGAAAAATGGGCCTCCGAAAATTTCTCCTGCATTTCCGACATCCATAACGCCTATATCGCCGCCGGCAGCAATATCCTCTACGCCCCCACCTTCGGCGCCAACGAGGCCAAACTCGCCGAATACGGACTGGAGGACGAAACCGATGACCTGAACCGCCGCCTGGTGGAAATGGCCAAGGCCAACGCCGGAGACCGGGCCCTGATCTTCGGCGACATGGCCCCCACCGGCATGATCTTCGCCCCCGCCGGTCCGCTGGAACTGGAGCGGGCGGTGGAAATCTTCCGACGTCAGGCCGCCGCCCTTGTTGCCGGAGGAGCCGACGGCATCGTCATCGAGACCATGATCGACTTTTCCGAAGCCCGGGCCGCTCTGCTGGCCGTCCGGGAAATCGCCCCCGATCTGCCGGTCATGCTGACCATGACCTTCGAGCCCGGCGGCCTCACTCTCTCCGGCAATCCCCCCGAAGCGTGTCTCATCACCGCCCAGGCGCTCCGCGCCGACGCCTTCGGCTGCAACTGTTCCTGCGGGCCCGAGGCCATGCTTCCGATCATTTCCCGGCTTAAGGAGTACGCCGTCATCCCCCTGGCGGCCAAACCCAACGCCGGGATGCCGAAACTCGTCCGCGGAGCCACCGTATTTTCCATGACGCCGGAAGAATTCGGCGCCAACGCCCTCAAACTCGCCGAGGCCGGCGTCAATATCGCGGGAGGCTGCTGCGGCACCAGTCCGGAACACATCGCGGCGCTCTCCCGCGCCCTCTCCGGCGTCCGTCCCCTGCCTCCCCGACGGCGGGCGCTGTCGGCGGTTTCCAGCGCCGGAGATTGGCATGTCTGGCGCAAGGGAGCCCCCATCACCGTCATCGGCGAACGCATCAATCCCACCGGCAAAAAAGCGCTTCAGGCCGAACTGCGTCAGGGCAGCTTCGACACCGTCCGGCGCTTCGCCCGGGAGCAGGAAAAAGCCGGCGCCCACATCCTCGACATCAATATGGGCCTCTCCGGCATTGACGAAAAGACCATGATGCTGCAGGCCATCGACGCGGTTTCCGGGGTCTCCCGGCTGCCGCTCTGCATCGACTCGGGCTCTCCGGAAGTCACCGAGGCCGCTCTGCGGAAATATCCGGGCCGGGCGCTGGTGAATTCCGTCACCGCCGAAAAGGAGCGCATCACCGCCACCCTGCGCGCCGCCGCCAAATACGGCGCCATGATCATCGTCCTCCCGGTGGCCGAATCCGGCATCCCCGCCGATGCCGCCGGACGGGCCGCCTGCATCCGTGAGATCTTCGCCGCCGCCGAAGAGTGCGGATATGCCAAAGAGGACATCATCATCGACGCGCTCACCATGACTGTTTCCGCCGATCCGGGAGCGCCGGGCGCCACGCTGGAAACCGTGGAGTGGGCCGCAGGAGAATTCGGATGCCATGTGCTGCTGGGACTCTCCAACGTCAGCTTCGGGATGCCGGAGCGCGAGCGGCTTAACGCGGCCATGCTGACCATGGCCGCCGCCCGCGGCCTCGACACCGCCATTCTGAATCCCTCCCTCCCCGGTTTGCGTCTGGCCCGGCTGGCCGCCGACGCCCTCCTCGGCCGCGACGACAAGTTGAAGGCTTACCTCTCCGACTGCGCCGACCGCGCCGGAGACGCCGATGAAAAGGCTACGGGACGCGTCGCCGCCGCGCCGCCGGCCACCGGCCGCGAAGCCCTGTTTCACGCCATTCTCGAGGGAACTTCCGAGGATGCCGTGCGGCTGGTCGGAGAACTTCTGGCCTCCGGAGAACAGCCGGGGGAACTGCTGGACGGAGTCATGATCCCGGCCATCCGCGAGGTCGGCGAGCGTTTCGGCAGCGGGAAACTCTTTCTGCCTCAGCTGATCATGAGCGCGGACGCCATGCGCGCCGGAGCGGACGTACTGAGCGAAGCCATGGCCGCGGCGGAGGACGGCAAAAGCGCAAAGCCGAAATTCGTCATCGCCACGGTAAAGGATGACATTCACGACATCGGCAAGAATATCGCGGCCCTGCTCCTGCGCAACTACGGATTCGACGTGATCGACCTGGGCAAGGATGTGGCGGCGGAGACGGTGGTGCAGTGCCTGCGGGAGAGCGGCTCCCGGCTGCTGGGGCTTTCGGCGCTGATGACCACCACCATGCCCCGGATGCAGGAAACCGTGGAAGCCGTGCGCGCTTCCGGTCTCGGAGATGTGAAAATCGTCGTGGGCGGCGCGGCGGTGGACGAGACATTCGCCGAATCCATCGGCGTCGCCTATTCGGCCACCGCCATGGACGCGGTCAACTGGGCGCTGAAAAATGTCTGACCGGATGCTTTTCCGCTTCATTCTGGTGGGGAGGATGAAGGATCCGGCCCTCAAGGCCAAGGCCGAGGAATATCTGACCCGCCTCTCCGGGCGGGCCAAGTGCGAAGTCGTGGAGCTGAAGGATTCCCGCAGGGATGCCGAATGTCATGAAATCATGCGCCGTCTCTCCTCCTGCGGCAGAGAGCGCGTGATCGTCCTCAGCGAGGACGGCGAGGAGATTTCCAGCATGGAGCTGGCGAAGCGGCTCGCCGCCGTCGATACCAGGGTCAACTTCGTTGTCGGCGGCGCCGACGGTCTGACGGAAGAGGTGAAATCCGCTTCCGGGATGGTGTGGAGCCTTTCGCGGCTGACCTTCCCTCACGAAGTGGCCAGAATGCTGCTCTTTGAACAGCTTTTCCGCGCCCTCGACATCAATTCCGGCGGGAAATATCACCGACCGTGACAATCTTGAAAAAACCGGGCGCATCATGACTGAAATGAATGAAAACAATGAGACCCAGGCGGCTTCCCCCCGCGACGCGGAGCTGATCGAAGAGTACAGGCGGAACGGCAGTCAGGCCGCTCTGTCGGAGTTGTTCGCCCGCTACAAAAAGCCTTTTTACGGTTATTTGTGCCGGATGCTGGGCAACGACCGCATGAGCGCCGACGACGTCTTTCAGGAACTCTGGATCCGAATCATCAAAAAGCTCCCGGACTGCCGCGATCCCGAACGCTTCTCATCCTGGGGATTCAGCATCGCCCACAATCTGGCCATCGGACACTTCCGCAGCGTCGCCACCCGTCGGAAAATCGGCGCCGAAACCCCGGACGGCGAACTGCCGGATCCCGTCATGGAGGATCGGGAAGAGCGCTCCGAGGAGTATGAGGAATACCGTCTGCGCAAGCTGGAGGAGGCGATCGCCAAACTCCCGCCCGAACAGCTGGAGGTGGTGGAGCTGAGGCGAAAGGGCGTCGATTTCAAGGAGATCGCCCGCATCCAGTCCTGTCCTCTCAATACCGCGCTCGGCCGGATGCACAAGGCGGTCAGGTTTCTGCGCAGCGAACTTGCCGGCATCGAATGACAAGCAGCCAATCGGTAATTTTATGAAAAGTTTGAGCAATTTTATCTTTCGGGAAGCGTCTTTCTCTATGAAAGACCGGATTTTGCGGACAGCAGCGGCAATCAGAAAAGCCGGAGGCAGAATATGAAATGTCAGGATATTGAAGAAAAAATTCTCACGGGCAATCTCGGCGAGCAGGAATCCGCCCACATCGCCGTCTGCGATGCCTGCAGGAATTTTCAAAGGATCCATGATGAACTCATGGCCCTTCCCGATTCATCCGGCGTTGAGCCGCCGGAGCTCCAAACGCTCCTGAGTTCCGCCGCCGCCCGCACCAGGCGGAGGTTCCGCCTCATCGGTTCCGGCATCGCCGCCGGGGTCGCCGCCAGCGTCGCCGTCGTCGGGGTGCTCGCCCTCTCCGGACCCGTCGGACCTGCTCCCGCCGTCAATACCGCCTCCGGTCTCGTCTCGTACTCCGTTGCGGAATCCTCCTCCGATCCTCTTGCGGAGGTGGATACCATATCCCTCAGCTGGGACCGGAGCGACGAATTGACCGAATTCGGCAATGCCATCTCCGCGGCCTCATGGCGCATAGATGTTTATAACCCGTTGATAATGGAGGATATGTAATGAAACACTCAGGCAAAATTTCTCTTCTCGCCTGCGGAGCGCTCCTCGGCGCCGCAACCCTCTCCCTCGCCGCCGAAGCGCCCGCCGAAAACGGCGCCGCGCCGGAGGTTTCCCGGCAGCGCATGGAGGAGCACGCCAATCCCGAACTGCAGAAACGGCGTTACGAGATCATGATCCTCCTCCAGGCCTACCGCATCGTCCCCGACGAGCTGAAGCCGGGGCTGAAAACCGAAATCATCCGCCGGATGCGCGAGGATTACACGGCCAACCGCTCTCAGCTCGCCATCCAGATCGCCCGGCTGGAAAAGCGCCTCGAGCGCCTTAAGAGCGAGAATAAAGCCGTCACTCCGGAGGAAATCGACGCCCTGATGGAGCATGAGTTCGAGCGCCTCCTCTCCACTCCCGTCAACATGGAGGCTCCGCCGCCGCCCTCGCTGATCCGGGGCAGAGTCAGAGGCAACGACGCCGGTTGGCCCCCTCCGCCGGCCCCGCGGCGCTGAAGCCGTTCCCGGCAGCCTCCGCCGCGTCGGAAAACGGGAAAACCACACCGTTGATCTCCTGCGCGGCTTCGTGACCTTTTCCCGCGATCAGGATGACGTCCTCCGCTCCGGCCATGGCGCAGGCTTTTCGGATCGCTTCCCGGCGGTCCGGCTCGGTGATGATCCCGCAGCCGCTTTTCTGATCCATGCCGGAGAGGATCTCTCCGATGATCGCCATCGGATCTTCGCTCCGGGGGTTGTCGCTGGTGACGACGGCCGCGTCCGCGCCCTCGCAGACCGCCCGTCCCATCTTCGGACGCTTGGTACGGTCCCGGTCCCCTCCGGCGCCGAAAACCGCGATCAGCCGCCCGCGGCAGATTCGCCGCAGTACCGCCAGCACCCGCCGCAGCGCGTCGTCGGTATGGGCGAAATCGACAAACAATCTCGCTCCGTCGGCGCGCCGGAACATCTCCAGCCTGCCCGGGACTTTCACCTCAATAGATTCGACACTCCCGCCGCAATCCGAGGCCAGAATCGCCCCCGCCAGATTGTATGCGTTGTAATCCCCGATGAGATTGCTCCGGTATTTCCGGCCTCTCAGCATGAAAACGCATCCGCCGTCCTCTCCGGGGGGCAGGATCATGAAATCCCCGGCGCCGCACCGGCTCCCGTAATCGGCGATTTCCACGCCGGGGCGCTCCTCCCGCAATTCCCGGGCCAGCCGGGCTCCCCACGGATCGGAGGCGTTGATCACCGCCCTCCCCCCGTCGGCCAGATAATCGGTGAAGAGACGCTTTTTGGCCGAATAGTAACTCTCCATGTCCTTATGGTAATCCAGATGATCCTGGGTGAGATTGGTGAAAACGGCGCTTCTGAGTTTGATTTTTCCCATGCGGTGCTGACTCAGCGCGTGACTGGAGGCTTCAAAATAGATCCGGCGGCATCCGGCGGCGGCCATTTCCGCCAGCTCCCCGAAAAAACTCACCGCATCCGGAGTGGTGTGTTCCGCCGCCCGGAAATCATCCCCTCTTCCCACCGCCACCGTTGAAAAGATCCCGCAATGCGAAGCATCCGCGTCCAGAGCCCGCAGGGCATATACCGTGGTGGTCTTGCCGTTGGTGCCGGTCACAGCGTACATGTCCATATCCCGTCCCGGATCGCCCGCGATGATCTCCGCCGCCACCGCCATCGCCAGATAATCGTCGTCGGTTTCCAGCACAGGCACCGGCGGCTTTTCCGCGGGCGCCTGTCCGCACAGCACCGCGGAGGCTCCGGCCGCCACCGCCATCGGGATATATTCCCGTCCGTCGCGCCGACTGCCGGAAATGGCGCAGAAAAGCGCCCCCGGAACCGCTTTTCGCGAATCCGGCGTCACCATCGTGATCTCCGGGTCGGCGTCCGCCGAACCGGCCGGCGGCATTGTCGGGATCGCCGTCACCCCCAGTGCGGCCATACGGCCTGTAAGTTCACTGAAGCGCATCGGTCAGATCCGCGGGCAGAGCTTTTTCCAGTCCGATGCTGTGGGAAGCCTTCAGCGCGATCACCGCGTCCGACGCCGCTGCAAGCCGGGATTTCACTTCCGCGGCCGCGGCGAAGCACTCCGCCGCAGGGACCCGCTCTTCCGCCTGGGCCGCGGCAAAGGCTTCGCCCACCAGCAGCAATTCGCACTCCGGCAGCCGCTCCCGCACCAGACGCAGCACCTGCCGATGCGCCTCCGAACTGCCGCTGCCCAGCTCCAGCATGTCGCCGAGGACCATGATCAGCCGCCGTCCCTGCCGGTCCGAACCGGCCATATTGACGATCAGCGCCTCCATGCTGGCGGGATTGGCGTTATAAGCGTCGAGCACCCAGACGCAGGAACCCCTCCGGATGACCCTGGCCCGCATCCCCGGCAGCACCGTGCCGGCCAGTCCGGCGGCGATCGTTTCTCCGGGAATCCCCAGGAGCAGAGCGGCCTGGGCGGCCGCGCAGGCGTCCAGAGCAAGATACTCGCCGGGCAGCCGCCATTCCAATTCGATCGTCACTCCCTCGCGGCTTCTCATGGCCACCCGGCCGGGGGTCAGAAACGTCGCCTCGGCCGCAAGCAGCTCCATGTCGGCGCCGCTCCCGGCTCTCCCGAAGGTCAGCACCCGGCGCGCTCCGGCGGCGCGGCGCAGAATCGCCTCCCCCGGCGCTCCGGCCGGGATCACCGCAGCCGAATCCTCCGGCGAACCGGAAAAAATATGTCCCTTTTCAAAGGCCACTCCCTCCAGATCGCCGAGATGCTCCAGATGACACGCCGCAATGGCGGTTACGACACTCACCGATGCTCCGGCCAGCGGCGCGAGCGCGGCGATTTCTCCGTGATGATTGGTCCCCATCTCGACGACGGCGAAACGGTGACGCTCCTCCAGACGCAGGAGATTGAGCGGCACTCCGATCTGATTGTTGGTATTGCCGGAAGTCGCCAGCACCTCTTCCGGAGAAGAGGCGGCGGTGAAAATCGCCCTCAGCATCTCCTTTACCGCGGTTTTTCCGACGCTCCCGGTGACGGCGGCCGCGGTAAGTTTCGGAAAGTTTTCCCGCCACACCTGCCCCGCCCGCTGGTAAGCCCGCAAAGTGTCGGGCACCAGCATCACCGGGATCCCGGCCGCGGCCGCTTCGGCGCACCGCCGGGTTTCCACCGAGTCGGCGACCACGGCGGCCGCGCCCCGTTGTCCCGCTTCGAGCAGAAAATCGTGTCCGTCGAAGCGTTCGCCGCGAATCGCGAAGAATACCTTGCCGTGCAGATCTCCGCGGCTGTCGGTCACCGGTACGGCTTCCCCGGCGTATTTCCGCCCCAGCCACCAGTAACCGTCGGCAGCCGCCGCCAGTCTCTCCGCGTCAAAACTCATCTTACTTGTCCAGATAAGCGGCTTCCCGGACCGTGCTGCCGCGGAATATCACCCGGAGACTGTGTCCCGGAGTGAGGGTGTTGTAGATCCAGATGCCGTTGGTCTGCGCCGGAGTCCGAACCGGTGAAGGGATGCCGCAGCACATGATGACCTCATCCCGGCTCATGCCGGGAATGATCCGTCCGGAACGGATGGCGTCGGCGATCTCCGGAGCGCACTCGGAAAGTTTTTCCTCGGGCGAAGTGGTGGAAAATGTCCGGAGGATGTAGTCCTCAATCGCCATCTGCATCTTCGCGGCGTTGAATTCCAGATGCCAGAGACGGCCGTCGGCATCGGTGAAATCCAAGCCCCGCACCGACGCCGCCACCGGTGTGATCTCAGTGCCGATGGGCAGAAAATTCTCCCCTCCCACCGGATTGTCCGCCGAGAGCAGCCCTTCCTTCACCACCCAGAGATTGTTGGCGGTGTAGATGCGGTCGTCGATTTTCAGCTGGAGCACCTCTTCCATGCTGACCGGGCGCTCGTCCATGATTTCGCTCCGCCATATTCCTTTGGCGGAGGTGCATCCGCCGACACAGCACAAAACCGTCAGCATGACGGCCCCGAACGGCAAATTCCCGAACCCTTTCATCTTATTCTCCCTTGTCGATATGAATTTCACGGCGCTGCCAGGTCGGAATGTCCAGATCCGCGCCGTTGTAGATGCTTTGTGCGGTTTTGATGAAAATCCCCCTCGAAACCGGTTCCAGGGGCAGCGGCGGCTGGATCGCACCGCCGGTTTTGCTCTTTTTGCCGCTCCGGGACCGGGCGGCGGCGCCGGAGGCGGCGAAAAGACCGCCCTCCCCCGCCGGATCGAAGAGCTCCCGGGCCGCCGGAGAAGGCACCGGGGCAAGGAATTTCACCGTCAGCGCCATCACCTGGATCCGCTCCCCGAATCCCGGCTCCGCACCGGCGGAGATCACCAGGGACGCCTCGGGATTGGCGAACTTCTCCGCGGCTTCAAAAATACTGCTCACTTCACCGAAGGAAAGTTTTTCGTTTCCGATGACGCTGAACATCACCCCGTCCGCTTCCTTCAGCTTGCCGCTGCCGCCGAGAAACGGCGAATCCAGCATTTTTTCCAGCGCCAGATGTCCCGGATTCAGCGATTCCGACAGATTCGCACAGCCCACTCCGATGCCGCAGTAGCTCTTGCGGCTGTGAAAGATCTCGCTGAGCGTCGCAAAATCGGCGCTGAGCAGCGTGCCCCCTCTGAGCAAGTCCGCCGTCCCGGCGCAAACCATCGCCAGCTCCTCGTCCGCTCTGGCAAAAGCCTCGGCAATGGGCGTATCGGCGCTGATGGCGGAAAAAAGCAGATCGTTGGGCAGAGCCATGGTGATTTCGGATATTTCCACCAGATCCCGCCAGTTGTTTTCCGCGATTTTCTGCTTTGCCCTCCCCTCCATGGAAAAGGGCAGCGTCACCATGAACACCGCCGGGAGCTGAAACCTCCTGGCGATCCCGGCCAAGGCCACCGCGCCCGCGGTGCCGGTGCCGCCGCCGAGACCGGCCAGCACCATCAGACAGTCACAATCCCGGACCAGGGCTTCCAGCTTGGGCCGTTCCCGGGCCATGGAGCGCTGGGCGTTGGTGAAATTGCCGCCCGTCCCGGCGCCCGCCCGCCATTCGCTGTCCAGGAGGATGCGCCGCTCCGGAGGCAGAGCGGTTCTCTCCAGTTCCGAGGCGTCGGTGTCGCAGATAAAGATGTCGGCTCCTCCCGGAGCATTGCGGAAGTACGCGCTTCCGGCGCGGACTCCGGCCCGGCCGATGCCGATGACTCTGACCCGGCGGGGGGCGGTCACATTCCGGATATTGGAAGTTTCAGACATTTCAGACCTTCATGGAGTGTTTCAGGTTCGCCAGGGAGCGCCAGAGACCGTCAACCGCCCGGCTGAAGGTCCGTGAGATCGACCCCATCACTCCCGGAGCATTGCGGGTCATCTCGATATTCAGACAGAGATTTCCGTAGGCCAGAGCGCCGCAGATGGTGCTGTAACGGGGATTGTTCATGTCCGTGGTGGCGCCGGAACCGTGGATGGGCGCCCCCACCCGCACCGGGAAGTTGAAGGTCTCCCGAAACACCTGGGACGTGCGGTCGAACATGGCTCCGCCTCCGGTGATGACGCCGCCGCAGCCCAGCGTCCGCAGCAGTCCGTTGGGAGAAACCCGGTCGCGAATGAGTTCAAAGATCTCGCCGAGACGCAGATCCACGATCTTCTCGAAGCTGGATATGGGGATCCGGGTGACCGATCCGTTGGCGTTTTTCACCTCCACCACTCCGGCGCTCTCCCGGAAATATTCCGCCAGAGTGCCGTCGGAGAGCATCTCGCGGCAGCGGCTCATGGGCAATCCCAGCCCCAGAGCCAGGTCGTTGGCCACATGATCGAAGCCGATGGTGAGCGAGCCGCTGGCCATCACTCCCATATTGTAGATGACCACATACTCGGTCGTGCCGCTGCCCATGTCCACCAGCAGGACGCCGTTGTCCTTTTCCTCCTCGGTGAGGACGCTGTAGGCATCGGCAATGCCGGAATGGACCAGCGTGATGTTTTCGCCGAGACCGGCGTCGCGGAGAAGCGAGCGGAAATTCTCGATCCGGTTGGCGTTTCCGTGGATCACATGTTCGAACGCCTCGAGTTTGGCGCCGATCTGATCCACGGGATTGCGGACCCTCCGCACGCCGTCGATCAGGTAGTAGGAATCGAAACTGTTGATCGAAACCTGCCCCTGAGGCAGCGGAGTATTCTGGGCGTTGTCCACGGCGTCGTTGACATCCTCCTCGGTGATGCGCTGCTCGGGATTCTTGATGAAAACAGTGCCGGTGCCCTGAAAACTGCTGATGCCGCAGGCGGTTATGGCCAGCACGAAAATCCCGCTGTCGGCCATGCGCTTGCCGCTGGACTCGTCGGCGCGGACCAGAGCTTCATTCAGGAGCTCGTAGGCCTGCTGCATTTCGCTGATTTCGCCTTTGAGGACGCATCCGGCGCTCTCCGCCTCGCCGCGTCCGATGATATTGACTCCGTCTTCGTCCCCCTGGCCGACCAGGACGACGATCTTGGAGGTCCCGATCTCGATCGCTGTAATGATATTGTCGTTTGCAAACATCGGAAATCCGGTTTTTGATCCTGCGGAAAGGAATGATTCCGCGTCAAGGTGTAATATATGCGTCTAAAGGGGATTTTTCCAGTCGTCAAAGCGTTTTTTACGGTTTTTTTTCGCCGCTTCCGGTGGCAATCGCTCTCCGCGTATGCTATATTACATGGCGGAAAACGCCGAACAGCTCCGCGCCGGCCGCGGGCGGAGTTTTTTTTCAATCGGCTCAGAAAGGGAAATCTCATCAGATGGATATCAAATACTCTGTCAGAATCGACAACGGCAGCACCGTCAGCATCGTCGGCGCCGACACTTTGCAGATCAATGCGGGAGACTGCTGTGTTTTTCAGCGGGAGCATTACGTTGACTACGGAGAAATCGTCCGCGTCCGCGGTCCGCTGGCCGCCGGGGAAGACCCCAGGGAATTTCCGACGCTGCTCCGCCGCGCCACCGTCCGGGACCAGGGTACGGCCAACGAAAATCTCTCCCGGGCCCGCGCCGCCCTGCGCACCGCCGGACACCATGTGGAGCTCCTGGGACTGGAGATGAATCTGCTCAACGCCCATTACTCCTTTGACGGGAAATACGTCATCATCCAGTTCACCGCCGACGGCCGGGTGGACTTCCGGGAGCTGGTGAAGGAACTGACGCGCTCCCTCTCCTGCCGCATCGAGCTCCGTCAGATCGGAGTGCGGGACGAAACAGCCATCTGCGGCGGGATCGGCATCTGCGGACAGGTCCTGTGCTGTTCGCGTTTCATAGCGGACTTCTCCAGCGTCAATGTGAAGATGGCCAAGGATCAGGATCTCTCCCTCACCCCCAGCACCATTTCCGGAGCCTGCGGCAGACTGAAGTGCTGTCTGCGTTATGAACACGCCGGATATCTGGAAATGGGCAAGACGATGCCCAGACGCGGCGAAGCATGCGTCTGCCCCAAAGGCCGCGGCAGGATCTCCGACCGCAATCTGCTGACGCAGCAGGTGACGGTCACGCTGGAGGATTCGGGGGCTTCCTGCGTCTGTCAGCTTTCGGAGCTGAGCCCGGTCGTCCCGGAGAGGAAGAAGGAATCCGGGCCCGCGCCGGTCGAAGCGGAAAATCACAAAAAAGATTCCGCGGGGAAACCTTCCGGCGGTGAAAATCGCAATTCCCAGAACCGGCGCGGCAACCGATGACCGATCCCTCCGCATACGGCGCCGCGGCGTTGACCGAAGCTTTGGCTTCCGGGGATGAAAACGCCGCTCTGGAGCTGGATCGCCGCGGGCTCTTCGCCGCTCCGGGCGAGGAAGCTCTTCAGGCCGCGGCGCGGATGCGCCGGTGGCTGGAGGCCAACGACGCTCTGCGGAAAAGAATGAAAAATTCCGGACTTGCGGAAATCGAAGACGGCATCAAGGTCGGCCGGGATGATCTGATCCCGGACACGCTCTTTTCCGGAGCCCGGGAGCGCACCCGGGAACTTTACGGATTCGCAGTGGACTGGGCGGTGGGGTTTTACCTCGACAGCGGCGTAGGGAAACTCTGGGGCGGCTGCGCCTGGCACGACGGCGGCAGCGACCGGACTCTTTTCGCGCTGCGCGGAAGTTTCCGGACGCGGGATCGCTTCTGGGTCTATGACCGCACCGAACTTATGGCTCATGAACTCTGCCACGCGGCGCGGACGCCCTTCGGCGACGACTGGCAGCTTGAGGAATTCTTCGCCTACCGCACCAGCGGCCGGAGGCTGCGCCGCTACCTCGGAAACTGCTTCGTACGGAAATTCGACGCTCTGATCTTCCTCGGACCGGCTCTGCTGGTGCTGCTCCTGCAGATGCTCCGGGTGTTTCTGCTGCCGGGCCTGCCCTGGTGGCCGGGATGGCTGGCGCTGGCCGGATGCCTCGGATATCTGCTGATGCGCAATCAGCTTGCGAGAAGGGGATTTTTCCGGGCCCGCGCCGGACTGATGAAGTTTTTTCATGCGTCGCCCTCCGATGCCGACGCGTTTCTCTTCCGCTCCCTGTGGCCGGAAATCAAACGCATGGCCGCGGCGCGAAACCGGGAAGAACTCCGGGAGGCGCTGACCGCCCCCGGAAATCTCGATCTCAGAAGACGCACCGCGCTGCGCCGTTTTATCCCGAAAGCACTAAAAGAGGAGAATCTGTTATGAACGATGTGGATATCCGCACCGTCGCGGAGTGGCTGGACCGCCGCCTCGGCGTCGGAGCTTTTCCGGAGGATGTTTCCAATAACGGCCTGCAGGTGGAGGCCTGCCGCCGGGTCGGCAAGATCGTCTGCGGCGTGGACGCCTCTCTGGCGCTCTTTGTCCGCGCCGCGGCCCTGGGCGCCGATCTGGTGATCGTCCATCACGGCCTGAGCTGGGGCGGAAATCCCAAACGGCTGAAAGGCTGGATCGGAGAACGGTACGGCATCCTCTTCCGGCGCGGCATCAGTCTCTACGCCTGCCACCTCCCGCTGGACGCCCACCCGGAGCTGGGAAACAACGCCGTCCTCTGTGACCGTCTCGGGCTCTCGGAGCGGGAACCTTTCTTTGAATACGACGGCGGCAAAATCGGCTTCACCGGGATGCTCGGCGAAGCCGTTCAGCCCGAACGGCTCGCGGAACTCTTCGGCTGCGGCGGCGGGGCCCTGTTCGGCGCGATCCGGCCCTCCCGCAGGATCGCCGTGGTGTCCGGCGGCGCCGGGATCGACGCCCTGACGGAAGCCGCGCTGGCCGGATGCGATCTCCTCGTCACCGGCGAAATGGAGCATGTGATGTACCATCCGGCGCATGAACTGAATATCGGCGTGCTGGCCCTCGGTCACTACGCATCGGAAACCGGAGGAGTGCGGGCGGCGGCGGAGGCCGCCGCGGAAGAGTTCGGATTGAAGTGGGAATTCATCGATCTGCCCACCGGGCTTTAGGATCGGAGGAGTCTATGAAAACACGTTTCTTTGCAATCACCATCCTGTGCGTCAACCTGCTGCTTCTCTCCGGATGCCGGGCTCCCGGCCCCAGCGGGTTTGAGGAATTGACCGACGAGGAAGAGGGAAAACTGGCCGCGTACGCCGCGGGAGTGCTCCTTAAAACCGACACCAAGGTCCTGCGGAACGGCAAGCCGGTCCCGATCGGGCTTCAGTCCCGGGCGGCACGGAATCATGTCCGCAACACCCCTCCGGTCGTCCGCATCGACTATCAGGACGATCTCACCGGTCTGGCGACATTCACCTGGACATACGACTACTGGCAGTACCGGGTGTACTGCCAGGGCAGACTCAACGGCAACTTCGACCGGCTCCAATGGTGTCTGGCGGTGGCCCCGCCGGCCAAAACCGAGGAGGGAAAAGGGGAAATATGGCGCGGCCCCGATCCCGACATGCTGGAGCTGGAAATTCTCTACAACGAGGGCTGGCAGCTGCTGCCGGACCCCGACGGCAAGCTGGAGTATGAATTTCAGGATGAAACCCTGCGCAATGAGATGAGGGTGGAGGGCGCCGTCATCCGGAGCTCCAAGTAGCCGGACCGCTTGTTGCCGGACCCGCTTCGCGCCGGAATTACGCCCGCGTCCGATCCGACAGAAACGGCGCCGCGGTCAATTCCGGCAGCCTCGCGAAGGAATCGATCTCCATGCCGTCGCCCCGGGGATTGAGCAGCCAGTGGTGATACCCGATGCCCGCCACCATGGCGGCGTTGTCGGTGCAGAATTTACCGGGGGCCAGTACGGTCCGGACGCCGATGCCGTTCATGGCGGACGTCAGACGCTCCCGCAGCAGGGCGTTGCAGGCGACGCCGCCCGCGGCGATCACGGTTCTGGCGCCGATCTCCCGGGCGGCGGCAAGAGTTTTCCGGGTCAGGCAGTCCACCACCGCGTCCTGAAATCCGCAGGCCAGATCGCGGACGGTTTCCCCATCCGGGCATCCGCCCAGATCCCGCACCGTGTAGAGCAGAGCGGTCTTGATCCCGGAAAAGCTGAAATTGAAGCGGTTTTCCGGAGCCAGCGCCTTTCCGGCCGCCCCGCACAGAGGCCGCGGGAAGGAGAATCGTTCCGGATCTCCTCCGGCGGCGGTACGCTGAATCACCGGTCCGCCGGGGTAGCCGAGCCCCAGAAGTTTCGCCGCTTTGTCCAGCGCCTCTCCGGCCGCGTCGTCCAGAGTGCGTCCCAGGATGGAAACATCCCCGGAGCGCTCGATGCGCAGCAGATTGGTGTGCCCGCCCGAAACCACGAGGGCCAGCGCGGGATAGGTCTCGGGAGCACGGAGCAGGTCCGCATCACTGTCGAGAAATGCGCCGTATATGTGAGCGAGAAAATGATTCACGCCCAGAAGCGGTTTTCCCGAGGCCAGCGCCAGCCCTTTGGCAAAATTCAATCCCACGAGCAAAGCGGGCATCAATCCCGGCCCCTGCGTCACCGCCACGGCGGTGATGTCGTCCATGCTCACTCCGGCTCCGTCAAGGGCCTCGTCCAGCACCCGCGGCAGGGCGGTAAGATGTTCTCTTGCCGCCAGCTCCGGCACCACACCGCCGTGAACCGCATGACTGGCGATCTGACTGGCCACGGCGCTGGACAGCACCCGGCGGCCGTCCGCGACCACCGCCGCGGCGCTCTCGTCGCAGCTGCTCTCAATCCCGAGTATCAGATTCATTTCCATCTTCCGGAAGGGGGTTCTTACCGCAGATTCTTTCCGGCTTCCCGGGCGCTCTGATAGTAGTGAAGTTTTTCCAGAGCGCTGTCGGCGGCGGCGCCGGCGGCGGGAAGCAGCTCGACGGCCTCCTTCTGCTTTTGCACGGCGAGATCGATTTTACCGGCAAGCTGACAGATTCTGGCGTAGTATTGCAGCGCCTCGGCTTTTTCGCCGGGATCGTCGCTTGCCATGGCCACCTGTATGAAAACCGCGGCGTTGCGGAGATCGGGAGCGGGCGATTGGAGCATCTGCTCCGCTGCGGAGAGCAGGAAACGCGCCGAATCGCTCCCGGCGGCGGCGGCAAGAGCGTCGCAGGCGTGATTCAGAGCATCGGCATCGCCGATTTCCCGGTAAAACGTCACTTCCAGCTGTCGCAGCGTGAGATTCCCCGGACGCCGGGCGATTTCGCTTTTCAGATAGGCGACGGCATCCTCCTGCCGCTCCAGTCCGGAGAAGAGAATCCGGTACTTCATGGCGATGAGGGTGTCGTCGTCGGGCGAGGCGGCAAGCATTTTATCAATGACGGCAAGAGCGTCGGTGTAATTCCCCTCGGCGAGAAAGGCTTCCAATTTCTCCCGATCCTGAAGCGGAGCCAGCACCGCCTGAAAGTCAAAGGTTCCGGCCTGAAGCGCCGCCAGCACCGGCCTGACGGTCAGCGGCGAACCGATCCACACCACCTGTCCCTCCCCGTCCAGGAGCACGCAGAGCAGAGGCTGATCCCGTCCGTCGCGGAGGATGCGCGCCACATTCGCATCGGCGGCCACCGGACACTCCGGCAGAGCCGGAAAAAGCTGCCAGCCGCGAAGCTCCCCGGCCGGGCAGTCGAAAAACAGGGCGAAGGCGATATGATCCCCGTAATCTTCGATCATCTCCTGAAGTTCCGGCAGGAGACGCACGGTCAGCGGGCTGTCCCGGCGGGCCAGGATCAGAGCCGCGGGCTCCCCGCGGGCGGCAAGCTCTTCAAGGGAAAGAACTCTGCCGTTCACCCAGATGTTGTCGGGCAGAAACGTGATCCTGCCGGTCAATTCCAATGCCCGCGCCGGGATTGCGGCCAGGATCGCGGCCAGCAGGACGGCGGCGGCTGAAAACATGCTCTTCATCATTTCACCTCCTCGTTTTTCATCCGGTGGATCCGCACCGCCGCTTGTGCGACATCCGCGAAAACCCCCGGCTTGGAAATCTTCACCGTAACTTTCGTCACTCCGCGGCGGCCGAGAATCGTCTCCGCGCACTTTTCCGCAAAAGCCTCGAGGAGAAAAAAACTCCCCTCCTCCGCAATTCTGCGCAGATCCGCGACGATCGCTCCGTAATCCAAAGCCTGCCCCAGATCGTCCGAAATTCCGGCGGGACGCAGGTCGGTCGTGATTTCGATGTCGGCGACCACTTCACGCCGCCGCAAACGCTCCTCGGGGTAAACCCCGATCAGGGTATTCAGACGCACCCCCTCCAGGAGAATCGCGTCACTCATTTCCCGCCTCCTCTCCGGCGGCCGGGATCGGCATTTCCGCCTCCCCGCCCCGCCCGCAGCCCCGGCGGCGGCTGTGACGGCGGCGGCGGCGCGGCCTGGGATCAACGCCGGCGGCGGCGGAGACAACGGGTCCGGCGGCAAGTTCCGGAGAGTGCCAGACGGTGTCGTTCAGGATCATCAGCAGTTCTTCGGCATGCTGACGCAGGGCCGGGTTCAATCTGGCGCGGACTCTTCCGGAGCGCAGCATCGGCTGCAGACGCAGGGCCCCGGCGGCCATATCGGTGAGACAGTGCATCATGGCATGGGGCGAAACCGCCTTGCGCACCGCATCGGCAAGCTCCTCGGTCGGGAAACGTCCGTACTCCCAGAGCTCTCCCGGAGCGCGTCCGGAGATCTTTTCCAGGATGGGAAGAGCGAGGATGGCCATGGGGATGGATATGCTGCTCTTATAGCGGCCCTCGGCAACCCGGCGGTTGCGGGTCTTCAGGAGACTGAAGACATATTCCCCCTCCGGAGAATCGTAAATTTTTTCCAATTCCGGCAGAATATACCGGAGCATCCCGTAACGGTGAAAGGCGGCAAGGATGCCGTCGGAACTGGTGCTCTTCAGGATCTTTTCCAGCTCCAGGGCCAGTCTTGACGGCGCGGCGTGGGCGATCAGGTGGATTTTTTCCTCCAGCGCCCGGCGGGTATTTTCCTCCAGTTCGAATCCGAATTGTCCCACCAGCTTGAGCGCCCGGAGGAGCCGTACCGGGTCCTCTTCGAAACGCTCTCCGGGGTCGCCGATCGCCCGGACGGTCCGGGTGCGGATGTCCTCCAACCCCATCCCGTTGAAATCCTTGATTTCAAAGGAAAAAGGATCGTAAAAAAGCGCATTGGCCGTGAAATCCCTTCGGGCGGCGTCCTGACTGGCGTTGCCGAATTCGTTGTCGTCGAAGATCAGTTTTTCCGGCAGAGTCCCGGAACGCTTCCGCAGAGGCGCCGGGATCCGGCCCGGCGTCTTCGGAGTCCGGCGAAAGGTGCTCACCTCCACGATGTCGCCGTTGCCGATGTGAACATGCACCAGCCGGAAGCGTTTGCCGATGATGCGGGCCTGTCTCCGTCCGAAAACCTCCCGCACCTCCTCCGGCGTGGCGGCGGTGGAGACGTCGTAATCCTTGGGCACCCGATCCAGCAGCATGTCCCGGACGGCGCCGCCGACGATGTAGGTCTCATATCCGGCCCGCTGCAGCTGGCCGACCAGTTTCAGAAGCTGCGGGGAGACATCCAGTTTCTTCCGGTAAACGGCCGGCGCCGGTTCCGAAGTTTTCCTTTCCGGGGATTTCAAGAAATTCAGGAGTTTTTTCAGCGGTGACACTTTTCAGTCCTTGCGTTGCAACAGGGTATCGGTCTGCTCCAGTTCCGGGTCTTTCCAGGGATAGTCCGCATTGTAGTGGAGACCGCGGCTCTCGTGTCTGGCCAGGGAGGATTCGATGATCAGTTCGGCGACGTCGGCGATGTTGCGAAGCTCCACGAGATCCGGAGTCAGAATGAAGTCCCAATAGTATTTTTCGATTTCGCGCCGGATGAGCTTGATGCGGGCCAGAGCCCGCTCCAAGCGTTTGTTGGTGCGGTAGATGCCCACATAATCCCACATGAAGCGCCGGATCTCCTCCCAGTTGTGGGCGATGACCACCAGTTCGTCGGAGTTGGTGGCGTGTCCGGGGCACCACACCGGACGGGTCAGGGTGAGATGATGCTTTTTCAGATCGGAAAAGTTCTCCAGAATATGTCCGGCGGAACGCTTGGCCACCACCAGCGCCTCCAGCAGGGAATTGCTGGCCAGACGGTTGGCGCCGTGGAGTCCGGTGCATCCGCACTCGCCCGCCGCGTACAGGCCGGGGATGCCGGTGAAACCGTTGACGTCGGTGCGGATGCCGCCGCAGACGAAGTGCGCCGCGGGCACCACCGGGATAAGATCCCGGGCCATGTTCACGCCGATGGAGAGGCACTTCTCGAAGATGTTCGGGAAACGCATCCGGAGAAACTCCTCGCTCTTGTCCCGAATGTCCAGATAGACGCAGGGTTCGCCGGTGCGCTTCATCCGGTCGTCGATGGCCCGGGCGACCACGTCGCGGGGACCGAGACTCTTGAGGGGATGATAATTCTGCATGAAGGGCATGGGCTCGCCGCCGGGAGTTTCCCGGCATTTCAGCACCGGCCCCCCCCCCC
>JAZMZH010000204.1:0-10447 GCA_045585875.1 Victivallaceae bacterium
GCCGGCATCTATGGCCCGCTGCCGCAGCTGTCTCTCCGTATAGCCGGATTCGCTCCGGCCGCCGCGGTATTCGCCCTCATCCTCGCCTCCGCGGGGACGCCGCGCAGGACGGGGAGCCTCGGGAGCGCTCTCCCGGGCATAACCGTCGATGTCGATGGATATGCGGGAAACCTCCTCTTCGCCCTTGAAAACGATCCGCGACAGGAGCAGCTGGATGGATTCAAGGTTCTGCCCCCGGCGGCCGATGATCCTTCCGGCGTCGGAACTGGCGATTTTAATGGCGATCCCGTCGGCGACGATTTCACCGGAAACTTCGGCCTCAAGGCCGAGACAACCGAACATTTCCTTGAGGACGCTCTCGGCTTTGGCGAGCGTGGCGGAATTTCTTTCCTCGTTCATGGTTCAAGCCTTTGCTTTCTTCCCCTCCGCGGGGCGGTTGTGTGCCGCATCCAGCTTCCTTTGGAGCAGCATCTGAAGAATACTGAATATGGAACTGACGGTCCAGTAAAGCGTCAGGCCGGCCGGCAGCCCGTAGAGAATGAACAACATCACCACCGGCATCAGCAGCATCATCTTCTTCTGCGGCCCCTCCATGGCCGTGGGAGTGATGAGCTGCTGCACGAGCATCAGAGCGGTCATCGCGATGACCAGCGGGTGGATGGGAAGCCCGAATACGACCGCCACCGTGTCCGGCGCCGCCATATCCTTGATCCACCAAAACGACTGCTGACGCAACTGTACTGCGCTTTCCAGGGTTTGATAAAGGGCGATGAATACCGGGATCTGCAAAAGGATCGGCAGACACCCGCCCATGGGATTCACGCCTTCGGCTTTATAAAGCTCCATGGTCTTCATATTGAGCTGCTGAGGATCGTTTTTGTATTTGGCCTTGAGCTCATCGACCTTGGGTTTTATATCCTTCATCTTGTTCATGGAGCGGTTGGCCCGCATGCTCACCGGCCAGAAGAGCAGTCTCACCACCACGGTGAGAATGATGATGCTCCATCCGTAGCTGCCCACCCAGCCGTTGATCAGCAGCAGGAAGCGGAGCAGCAGCTTGGAGAGCCAGTCAAAGGGCCCCCAGGCCAGGTGCATCACCTTGGCCGCCGAAGCGTCGAAACTCTCCAGTTCGTCGACAATCTTCGGCCCGGCGAAATAGCGGAATCGGAAACTGCGGCTGCCGCGTCCGGGCAGCACCACATCCGGATAAACGGCCCCCGCAGCCACCAGAAAGGTCTTTTTTTCAAATCCGGGAGGCGTTTCCCGCCCGGCGTAGATGCGGAAGGGCGTATCCGCCCCCAAGATCAGGGCCAGATACTTGTTGTTGACGGAGATCCACCTGGCTTCGCCGGAGAGTTTGGCGGAGAAATTCTTGTCCCCGGCGGCGACATTTTCCACTTTCCCGTCGGTGGAGAGAAAATCGACCGCGTGCTTGGGGTTGCGGATATGGTCCCCGGTCATGCGGTTCCAGGCGGCGAGTTCGCCGGCATCCACGGTCACGGTCCCGGCATGGAGCGTCGGATCGCCGGGATTGACGAGGGTAAGCTCGTAATCCATGAGGTAGCCGTCCAGGAGCTTCCACTCCTGCCGGACGATGAGCCCGGCGGAACCGTTGGCGAAACAGCGCTCCAGCATGTATTCCCGGTCGCTGCCGCTGTGCGAAACAATCCCCTGCATGACCCATCCGGCATCCGGCGCCACGCCCATGGCCCCGGCCCGGAGCAGCCCGTCGGAGAGATCGGGATTTTCCTCGATGACAATACGGCCCTCGGGATCGCCTTTCCGGCCGTTGCGGTAATAATCTTTGAGCGTGATGGCCCGGACCGAACCGGCGTTGAGATCCAGCTCGACCTTCAGACGGTCGTTTTCCAGAAACACCGGCTCCAAAACCTCGCGGTTCAGCGGCACCTCAGGGACAAAACCACTTATCTCCGTCCCGGCGGATTCCGCCGTCTTTCCCTCCGCATCGTCCGCGGCGGCGGCCGGAGTCCGGGAAACCGCGACGGTCCGGTCCGTCCCGGGCGCCGCGGGTGAGCCGCCGAATCCCAGCATGCGGGTAATCGGCCCCCACAGGAGCACCACCGCCAGGCATATCAGAATCCCTGTAATGACATCTTTATCAAATTTCACGTTTCAATCCATTCATCTTTTCCGAAGCGCATGTCCAGGAGCGGCTCCGGCCCCATCTTTTTCCCGGCGGCGGCACCGGATCATATCCGCCCCGGCAGAACGGCTGACAGCGCATCAGCCGCCACGCGATCATCGGCAGAGCCCGCCAGACCGGGTGTACGCGGAGGGCGTCAACAGCATAATGCGAACACGAGGGGGAAAATCGACAGCACCCCGGCCACAGTCCGGAGAGGGTCAGCTGGTAGATCCGGAGAAACACGACCATCAGACAGGAAATCCAGTTCAAGGGGTTTCTCCAGTCTGCGAATCCCCGGAAAAGACATCCGCTCTTATCATCAATCCCCTCAGTTCGGCCCTTACCTCCTGCATTTTGGCGTTGCGGATCGGGAAGCGCGGGATCATGATGACCTCGCACGGCTTGATCCACGGTCGGAGCAGTCTGAAGCTTTCCCATAGCAGTCTTCTTGCGCGGTTTCTCTTTACCGCAAGCGGGGAAAATTTTCTGCCGCACACCACGCCGGCCCGCAATTCCCCGCGGGCAGGAGCCGCCACCAGCACCAGGAGCCTGCCGGGAAATTTGGAACCGTGCTCCCTGACGTAAGCGAAGTCGCTTGCCAGACGCAGACGCGACAGACTCTTCATCACCTCAAGCGGCCCCCGGCGGCATCCGATCCCTTTCCGTCAGGCGGAAAGGACCTTGCGACCCTTTTGCCGACGGCGCTTCAGCACCAGGCGCCCACCTTTGGTGGACATACGGGCGATGAATCCGATGCGGCGTTTCCTTCTGCGGTTGGAGGGCTGAAAAGTTCTTTTCATTTTATTCATCCTTTCAAATCGGTATTTGCATAATATAGCACGATTTTTGCGAAATGCAAATGTCTTTGCCGGCTTTTCGCCGTTTCCGAACAGGGATCGCCGTCATTTCGCCCCGCAGAAGGATTCAATCGCCGAAAAGGATCAGCATCAGACAGCCCGCGAGATTGTTGACAAAGTGCAGAGTCATGCCGGCCCACAATCCTCCGGTCCGACGTCGGTACAGGGAGAGAAGCAGCCCGATGCCGGTCAGCGCGGCAAAATCCCTCACCGAAAAATGGGTGGCGGCAAAGGCCGCCGCCGTAACCGCCGCCGTCGCCGCCGCCCTGCGCCCGCCGGCCCCGGGGAAACCTCCCGGGCACAGTCCGTCCGGCATCCATCCGCGCCACCAGATCTCCTCCAGCACCGGAGCCGTGACCAGCGCGACCGCGAGGATGACGCCCCGCGCCGCCGCGTCCTGCCGCCACAATTCCAGGACGGGAGGAGACGCGGCCTCGATTCCGATTCTCTCCAGCAGACCGGTCCAGAAAATGCCGATCAGGATGCTGACAGGACACCACAGCAGGCCGCCGGCGGCGCCTGCCAGAAGATGGGAAACGCGGCACTTCCCCAGACGGCACGCCTGCGCCGCCCGGATGCCGCATATCCGGCATCCGGCGAAAACCGCAGCGGCAAACAGACCGAGGAACCACACCTCATTGGCGGCAAGCAGCCCCGCCGGTCCGTCAAACCACCCGGCGGGAAAAGGCGGGAAAAATCTCGCCGCCAGCAACAGCAGCGCCGCGGCGGCGAAAAAAAGACGCGGTCTTTCGCCGATCTTCTCAGCCGGCATGATCCGGCCTGAGGAGACAGACATAGTCGGCGGCGATATTCACCGCTTCGTCCAGGATGGGATCGACAGCCTCATCTTCGGAGGGAGAGCCGGACAGTTCCATCTCCTCCTCCCGGTCGGCGACTTCCTTTTCGGCGAGATATTCCTGCCAGCGGGCCTCCTCGTTGAGCGTGATGCTCCTGCGCTCCCGGTACCGGTGATAGACTTCGATATTCTCGGCGATCTTCATGAATTCGGGATCGACGGCGCGTCTGGCTTCGGAGAGGCGGCGCAATTCGGCGATCTTGGGAGCGAGTTCCGGGTCCCACCGGCTGTAGGAAACCGGGGATATCCGGTCCCAGGGGAGATGATTGGGGTTGCTGCTCTCGCCGATCTCCATCTCGCCGGTCAGTGAGGGCAGCACGATGTCGGAGGGGATGCCGAGCTGCTGGTTGGAAATGCCGGAAATTCCGAAAAACTGCGCGGTCTCGTAATGGATCGAACCGGCGGGGAAATCGTACTTGATCTGGGAGAGCAGATCCTTGCGCAGATCCACCACATCCAGGATCGTGCCCTTGCCGTAGGTGTTGGCGTCCCCCACCACCACGCCGCGGGCGTAGTCGCGGACGGCTCCGGTGAGTATTTCGGAGGCGCTGGCGGTGAGTTTGCTGGTCAGCACCACCAGCGGGCCGTCATAGACGATGCCGGGATCGGGATCCTTTTCCAGGGAGATGCGGCCGTCCGCACCGCGGACCTGAAGCAGAGGTCCGGACTTTATGAACATGCCGGAAATCTTCAGCGCCTCGGCGAAGCCGCCGCCTCCGTTGTAGCGCAGATCAATGACGATGGCCTGTACTCCGTCCTCTTTGAGACGGTTGATTTCCCGCTGCATGTCGCCGGCGCAGGACTTGTAATCGGGATCGCCGGAGGCCCATGCCTGAAAATCAACGTAAAAACGGTCGAAATCAATCACCCCCACCTTGATGCTCCGCTCCGGATCGGCGGGATCGGGGACCTCTCTCACACTGCCGGAAACCTCGCTGTCCTTGAGTTTCACCACCTCACGGGTCAGGGTGACGCTCTCGGGCACGGCGTTGCGTCCCTTGCGGCCGGGCAGATAGGTCAGCGTCACCTGCGTGCCGGCGGGACCGCGAATCAGTTTGACCACATCGTCCAGAGGCATGTCGATCACATCCACCGGCTGCTCTCCCTCCTGGGCGACCGCGATGATCCGGTCCTCGGGTTTGAGGGTGCCGTCCTTGTCGGCGGGGCCGCCGGGGACAAGTTCCACGATCCTGGTCAATCCGTCGGAGGTGGACAGCGTGGCGCCGATGCCGCTGAGATGGAGGCTCATGTCGATATTGAACTCTTCCGTCATCTTTTCGGAATTGTAATCGGAATGGGGGCCGTAGGCATGAGCGAGGGCGCCCAGGAGCATGGCCAGCAGATCGTCGTCGTCGGTCTTCTCGATGTTTATGGAAATATCCCGGAGACGGCGTTTCAGTTTTTCCTCCGGCGTGCTGGCGTCCCAGAGGGCGCGGATCTCGGTAATTTCGGGATCGTCCCCGGATTCTTCATCGGCTCTCTCCTCCATGGAGCGGCGGACGAGGCGGAAATACAGGAGGTCGTTTTTGATTTTTTTGCGCCAGAAGTCGCGCATTTCGTCCATGGTGCTGAAAAAAGGCGCCTTGCTGCGGTCCGGCTCAATGGTCTCGTCCACGGAGAAATCCACCTCGGAATCCAGCATGTTGACGGCGAAATCGTAATATTCCCGAAACCGGCTTTTGTAGATTTCGTACAATTCTCCGGCGATGCTCACGTCTCCGGCAACGATTTCCCGTCCCAGATCGCCCGCCCGCCGGGAGAATTTCTCCATATCCCCGGCCAGGAAAAACATCCGGTTGGGGTCGATCCGCTCCACCAGCAGCCGAAATGCCTCCCGGGAGATATTTTCGTCCAGCCGCTGCTGCCGGTAGTGATTTCCCTCCAGCACCAGGGCGGTGAGTTTGGCGATGATGCCCTGTCTTTCCGCGGGCGACAGCTCCGCGGCGACGGACCGGCAGGGAACGAGAAGCGCGAAAAGCAGCAGGCTCGTGAAAACTCTCAAAAACATATTTCCCCTCATGAAATTGGTTTCACCGTACTGAATTACGGTATTTAATATAGTCTTGCAGGGAGTGTTTTGCAAATTCCCCTCTTCGGAATTGACAAAAAACTTTGTTGTGGTATATTACGACGGCACGGCCAAAAAGGAGCGTCTCACACTGACAAAACCGGAGGAGGAACAGGATGGACCGCAATCATTCCAGGGACAATTTTCTGATACGGGGCGTGATTTCCGGCGGACGGGAGATCCGCTACACCTACTGCGGGTGCGCCGACGCCGTGAACGGCATCATAACCGCCCAAAACTGCGATCCCGCCGCGGCGGAGCTCATCGCCGACGCCGTCGCCGCCACCGCCGGGCTGAGAACCAATCTGGAACCGGGACAGCGCGAAACCATTCGCTGGCGTTACGAAGGATGCGTCGGAAACCTGGTGGCGGAAATATCCGCCGACGGTTCGCTCCGGGCCCTGGCCGCCGACCCGCGGCCCATGAGCCGTATGAGCGAAGTGACTCTGGACACGCTTCTGGGGCCCGGCGCGGTGACGCTGTCGGCGGTGCTCCAGGCTCCGGACGGCACGGTGCTCTCCAACAGCACCACCGAGACCATGCTCAGGGAACCCTCCGAAGCGATGGCTTACCATCTCTCGACTTCGGAACAGGTGGAGAGCGTGATTTTAACCGACATCGTGCTGTGCGCCGACCCGCAGGCTCCGGTACGGCGTGCCGGGGCCGTGATGTTCCAGGCTCTCCCGGGGTGCGATCCGGAGAAATTCTCTTCCTCGCTGGCCGGAGCCGAAGCGCCCTCCCCCGCGGAGGATGAGAGCCCGGAGGAGACGATCCGGCGTTATCTGAGCGGAATTTTCGGAAACGCACCCGTCAGCGTTTACGCCGAAACGCCGCCGGAATTCCGCTGCGGATGCAGCAGCGGACACTTCGTCGAAGCCATCCGGGCCCTGAATCAGCAGGAACGGGAAGAGCTGGTCCGGGGACGGGACGAACTGGCCGTGACCTGCGAATTCTGCGGCCGCAGACATCGGATCAAGGCGTCGGAAATCCTGTAAGGCCTCTTCAGAGAGTGCCTTTGGTGGAGAGGACCCGGCCGTTGAGACGGGGATCGACGGAGACCGCCTGGGAGAGAGCGCGGGCGAAAGCCTTGAAGATCGCTTCGATGGCGTGGTGGGTTTCTCCGGCCCGCTCCAGGACGATATGGCAATTCATGCCCGCTTTTACCGCCAGAGCCTGAAAAAATTCGTGAAAGAGCGCCACATCGACCCCTCCCACCGTCGCCGCCGGAGTGTTCACCTCATAGACCAGATACGGCCGGTTGGAGAGATCGACCGCCGCCAGCGCCCGGGCCTCGTCCATCGGCAGGATGCAGGACCCGTAGCGGCAGATTCCGGCCCGGTCGCCGAGAGCCTCCGAAATCGCCTGGCCGAGGACCAGGCCCAGATCCTCCATGGTGTGATGCGCATCCACCTGGAGGTCGCCCGAGACCTTCACCCGCAGGGAGAGGAATCCGTGACGGGCCAGAAGTTCGAGCATGTGGTCCATAAATCCGACCCCGGTGGAGATGGAGCTGCCGCCCGTTTCATCCAGATTGAGGGACAGTTCGATGTCGGTTTCACGGGTCTTGCGTTTGATTTGCGCCGTACGCATGATGAAAGTCTCCGTTTTAAATTGTCATTGACGGAATATACACCCGAAAAGGCCGAAAGTCAATTCCCGGAAACCTGTTTCAGGATGACAAAGGCCGGCAGTCCTTTCACCCGGCAGAAGTCCATGAGCTCTTTGAATTCCGGCGCGTCGAAGTCGGTCACGTCGACCCGGTAAAATTCAAACCGCTCCAGGGCCTCCGTCACTTCCCCGTCCGTCAGGACGCCGCGCTCCATGGCCCGGCAGTTCCCGCACCATTCGGCGGAAAAATCCAGCAGCACCGGTCTGCCGCTCCGCCGCGAAGCCGCAAAGGTCCGGTGCACTCCGGCCATGACCTCGGAGGGGACCGCGGCACCGCCGTCATCCCCGCCCGAGGGGAGCAGTCGAGCTCCGACGTAGAGATACCACCCGCCGAGAGCGAGGATCAGAAGCGCGAAAATCCGCTCCACCCACAGCATCCAGTTCCCCGGCTTCGGCAGGATTTTCAACCCGGCGCCCAGCGCCGGCCAGGGCAATGCCATGCCGAGTCCGAGGGCGAAGGGGATGCAGAGAGCGTACCAGGCCCCCTCCCCCGCCGCCAGGGCAGTCCAGGCCAGAGCCGCCGCCACCACCGGCGCGACGCAGGCCCCGGCCAGCAGGGCGGCCAGCACGCCGAGGGCGAAAACCGCCGGCAGCAGCACCTTTTCGCCGGAGAGGATGCGGCGCACCGCGGTGTTCGAGGCCCGGGAAAAATCCAGTCTGCCCGCCATCAGCAGGATCGCCAGCAGCACGAAAACGACGCCGGCGGCCATATTGAAGATCCAGCTGGAATTCAGCGTCCCGAAGCGCATCCCGGCGAACGCCGCCAGAGTGCCGAGCACTCCGTAAGCCGCGCACATGCCGAAACCGTAGACCAGCGCCCTGAGCAATCCTCCGCCGCCCTTTCCCGCGCCGATCACGGCGATGTTCACCGGGATCAGCGGGAGCACGCAGGGCGTGAAATTGAGGGCCAGGCCGCCCAGGAGGGCGACGAGAAACATCCAGAGGAATCCCCGGCGGCTCTTCTCCGGTTCGCCGCGGAGAAATTCGAGGAATTCCGCGCGGTTCATGGCTCCGGAGGCGCTTCCGACCACGGCGAATCCCTCCATGTCCCCGGGTTCGGGGACCGCGGTAGCCTCCGTTTCCCTCTCGGGGACCGTTTCCGAAGCCGCCGGAGCATTACTGGATATCTCCAGCGTTTCCGGCCTCATGCAGACGGCCGGAGCCCCCTCCCCCGCCTCGGTGCAGAGCTGAAACTTCACCGCCGCCCGATAGGGTCCGGGAGCGGCGTCGCCGCCGGCGCCCAGGAGCACCCAGCGGTGAACGCCGGGACCGTACACCGATTCGGGATCGGCGTATCCGTCGTCGAAGGTTGATTTTTCCGGAGAAAACAGAGCCGTCATGATCGCTCCGGAACTGTCCGAAGCTTCGATTTCAAGGTTTTCGGCGTAGACGCGGGCGCCGTCGGCCACGGTCAGAGTAAGCACCGCGCAGGGCTCTCCCGAGAAACGGGCCTCGGACAGAGACCATTCGGCGAATTCGCCGCCCCTGAGGGAAAAGCCGAGAGCCGTCAGGACGGCGATAAAGCAAAAAAGCATATTTTTCATCATTGCAAACTCCTCTCTATTTCCTGCCGGTGGAGCCGAATCCGCACTCTCCGCGTTCCGACCCGGGGAGCGGTCTGCCGGTGACCAGCGTCACCTCCGGCAGACGGGCGATGACCATCTGGGCCACCCGGTCGCCCCGGGAAATCGCAAACTCTTCGCTCCCGGCATTATACATGATGATCCCGACCTCGCCCCTATAACCGGCGTCGACCGTGCCCGGGGAGTTGGTGAGAAAGATGTCGTGCTTCAGCGCCAGTCCGCTGCGCGGACGCACCTGGGCCTCGTATCCCTCCGGCAAAGCCATGAAAACCCCGGTGGGGACGAGGACGCTCCGCCCCCGCGGGAGCACGATGTCCACCCGGCTGCGCAGGTCGTAGGCGGCGTCGTCGTCGTGGGCTTTGGAGGGCAGGAGGTCGTCGCAGCCCGGAGCCATGGAGATCAGGATTTCCGCGGTGTTTTTCATCAAAAAATCCTTTCGGGATTTGAATTTTCGCATTTACGGTGTTACTTTAGAAATATCTCCGGCAGCGCGCCTCGGACGGCGCCGTCTGTCTGAAAATAAAATAGCATGGGTTTCGTCAATTTCAAGGCGGGATGGATATGAATACAGCGGATTTGTTTCGGGAAGCCTTTCACCGGGGGGCGAGCGATCTGTTTCTCACCGCCGGCAGGCATCCGGCCATGCGCGTTTCCGGGCAGGTGCTCTTTTGCGAAGATCTGCCGGTGACGACCGCAGCCGAGCTGGAAGCGTTTCGCCGGTCGGTCGTTTCGGAGGCGGAGGCCGCGGAAATGTCGGGAGACGCGGCCTGGGAGCTGGCCGGAGAATGTCGGTTCCGGATCAATTTTTTCAGCACCGGAAAAGTTCCCGCTCTGGCGGCGAGGCCGCTGCGCTCCGGAGACGGACTCCGGGCGGAGGAGCTGAATCTGCCCGAAAGCGTGGCCTCCTTCGCCGGGGCGCGCCGGGGACTTATTCTGATCACCGGAGCCGCCGGCAGCGGCAAATCGACCACGCTGAGCGTCATCCTCAATCTCATCAACTCATCCCGGCGCGGCCATATCGTCACCATCGAGGACCCGGTGGAGTACCTTCACGGCGACCGGATGTGCCTGATCTCCCAGCGGGAAGTGAAAACCGACACGCCTGATTTTCATGCGGCGCTCCGGGACGTGGTCCGCCAGAGCCCGGATGTGATCGTCATCGGCGAAATGCGGGACATGGAGACCATGCAGACCGCCATATCCGCCGCTCTGACCGGCCATCTGGTCATCACCACCCTCCACACCGCCAACACGACCCAGGCGGCGGAG
>JAZMZH010000205.1:0-2469 GCA_045585875.1 Victivallaceae bacterium
GGGGACATCATGGAAACGGTGAAACGGCTCCCGGACGCCTTCGTGGACCTGCTCATCCTCGACCCGCCCTACAATCTGGACAAGGATTTCCGCGGCAGGAAGTTCCGGACGCTCTCCCATGAGGATTACCTCGATTACCTCGAATCCTGGTTCCCGCAGATGCTCCGGCTCCTCAAACCCGACGCCTCCGTCTATCTCTGCGGCGACTGGAAGTGTTCCGCGGCCGATTTTCTGGTCATGAACAAATACCTCAAGGTGCGAAACCGGATCACCTGGCAGCGGGAAAAGGGGCGCGGCGCCTCCGCCAACTGGAAAAATTGCAGCGAGGACATCTGGTACGGCACCCGTTCCGACCGCTGCACCTTCAACCTGGACGCGGTGAAGATGAAACGCCGGGTCATCGCGCCCTACCGTCTGGACGGAGCGCCGAAAGACTGGGAGGAGACCGGAGAGGGCCGCTACCGGCTGACCTGTCCGGCCAATCTCTGGGACGATATTTCCGTGCCCTACTGGTCCATGCCGGAAAATACCGACCACCCCACTCAGAAACCGGAAAAACTCATGGCCAAGCTCATCCTCGCCAGCTCCAATCCCGGCGACATGGTCTTCGATCCCTTTCTGGGCAGCGGCACCACCGCGGTGACGGCGAAAAAACTCGGGCGGAGATTCTGCGGCGTCGAGATCAACCGGGATTTCTGCTGCTGGGCCCTGGCAAGACTGGCGCGGGCCGCCGGGTCTCCGGAGATTCAGGGCTACGCCGACGGGGTTTTCTGGGAGCGCAACTCCCGCTTCGGAGCGAAGATGCGGAAACGCCCCGCGCCGGATGCCGGACGGTAGCGGAAAGCCCGCATCTTTCCGGGAGGGGCCTCAGCGTCCGTCGCGGAGCCGGGAGACGCGCAAAAGCACGTTCTCCTTCAGATTCAGGGCGAAAAACCAGAAGTCCCAGACGTGGAGCACATCCCCCTCCCCCCATTGCATGACCGGATCCGAAACCTCCGACGCCAGCGGGATCAGCGCGCCGTACTCCGCATCCCTCTCCGCTCCGCAGAAATTCGGCACCACGCGGGTCTCGACATCATCCGCCTCCACGGTCCAGTCGTAAAACACCGCTCCGAGATTTTCGCCGGGACCGGCGGGAGTCCCGTCGGTGCGCCAGTTGAGGGGATTGATGCAGAGGGTCCCGGGACCGGTGAAGATGCTCTCGCCCGCCTCCCGCCCCTGGGAGTTCCAGACGATCACGGCGGCGGCGTCGTCGGCGCCGAGGACGGCGTGAAGCTTCCGGCCCTCGAAATCCCGATTGAACTCGTCAAGCGTGAGTTTGGGCATCCCGAGCAGATACGCCCCCGCCAGAAATTCATCCCGCTCCGCCCCGGGAATACGGCGCAGCATCTCATAGAGGTCCACCGCCCCCTGGCTGTGGCCCAGCAGCACCACCGGACGTCCCTCCTCGCGGAGATGATGCCAGTAATATTCAAAGGCGGCCAGAGTGTCCGCGATCCCGGGCAGAAGTCCGGCCTCGCTCCTCCTGGTCCCATTTTCCAGGGACGGGATGCAGCGCACATAGGAGAGCTGACGCACGAAAGGCGCGTAAACTCTGGCCTCGGGGGCGAATACCCCGGTCTGGGCGAGGACGAAACCGCAGGTTTTCCGGTGCAGCCGCTCATCGCCGAGCCAGTCCATCAGACCGTCGGCGGATTCGGTGAACAAGGTGGGGTAGATGTAAAAGAGATCGTAGCTCGTGCCGTCCTCCGCCGCGGACGGCGGCGGCAGCACCCAGTTTTCCGCTTTGGAATAATCGGTGACGGCGCATCGGGACGCGGCCTCTCCGATGACGGGACGCCAGGCCAGAGCCGCCGCGCGGGGCGGAAGCGCAAAAATCACGAACAAAAACAAACAGAACAACAGATTTCTCAACAACTGTTTCACGGGTCGGCCTCTCAATGCTTTCTTCTGAGGTTGGTGGGCAGGATTCCCATGCGGGTGCGGTATTTGGCCACGGTGCGTCTGGCCACCGGAAATCCGGCGGCGGCAAGGGCGGCGGCGATGGCGTCGTCGGAGAGCGGATGCGAGGGATCTTCCCCGGAAACGATCTCCCGGAGTTTCTCCATCACCGCGCCGGTGCTGACCTCGCCGCCGTCGCCGGTGCGGTATCCTCCGGTGAAAAAACTCCGGTATTCCACGGCGCCGAAAAGCGTCCTGACGTATTTGCCGTTCACCGCCCGGCTGACGGTGGTTTCATGAATGTCCAAACGGTCCGCCAGCTGCCTCATGGTCAGCGGACGGAGCGCCGACGGCCCCCGGAAGAAAAAATCCCGCTGGAGGATCATGAGCTCCTCCGTGATCCGGTACAGGGTGTCGTATCGGAATTGAAGCTGTTCGAAAAGCTCCCTCGCGCTCTGAATCTTTTTCTCCAGATACCCGGCGGCGTCCGGCGGCAGATCGGCGGAGGCGGCCATTTCCAGATAGCGG
>JAZMZH010000206.1:0-19572 GCA_045585875.1 Victivallaceae bacterium
CACTAACCACTAACCACTAATCACTAATCCTTCCCGCCGATTCATCGGGCTTTGCCCGATGAATCGGCGTTTCCCCTTTTCAAGGGCGAAATTTCACCCACTCCGCCAAAAAATAAACATATGTTCGATTCCAATGGAGGCCGGGGTGTGCTATAATGAACCCACAAAAGCGACGGGGCATCCCGCAAGAATATATGTTTTGGAGGATACGGCGATGGCAGCGGAGAAGAAGGCAGAGAAGAAGCCCGCGACCCGGCAGTTCGGGGACGACAGGAAGAAGGCGCTTGAGGTGGCGCTGGGCAAGATCGAGAAGGATTTTGGCAAGGGCTCGGTGATGAAGCTGGGCAGCGCCAGCGCGACCCAGGTGGAGGTCATTCCCACCGGCAGCCTGCAGCTTGACTTCGCGCTGGGCGTGGGGGGGCTGCCCAAGGGCCGCATCGTCGAGATCTACGGGCCGGAGAGCTCGGGCAAGACCACGGTGGCGCTGCACTGCGTGGCCCAGGCCCAGAAGGCCGGCGGCACCGCGGCGTTCATCGACGCCGAGCACGCGCTGGACCCGGTGTACGCCTCGAAGCTGGGCGTGGACATCAACGAGCTGTACGTCTCCCAGCCCGACAACGGCGAGCAGGCGCTGGACATCTGCGAGGCGCTGGTGCGCTCCGGGGCCATCGACATCGTCGTGGTGGACAGCGTGGCCGCGCTGGTGCCGAGGGCGGAGATCGAAGGACAGATGGGGGATTCCCACATGGGGCTTCAGGCCCGCCTGATGAGTCAGGCACTCCGCAAGATCACCGGAGCCGCGGCCCGGAGCCGCACCTGCGTCATCTTCACCAATCAGATCCGGGAAAAGATCGGCGTCATGTTCGGCAATCCCGAGACCACCACCGGCGGCAATGCGCTGAAGTTTTACGCTTCCATCCGCATGGACATCCGCAAGATCAACGTGCTGAAGGACCCCTCCGGTCAGATCGTGGGCAACCGCACCCGGGTGAAGGTGGTGAAAAACAAAATGGCGCCGCCCTTCCGGATCGCCGAGTTCGACATCAACTACAGCGAGGGCATTTCCCGCTCCGGTTCGATTTTGGACACCGCGGTGAATCTGGGACTGCTGGAGAAGCGCGGGTCCTGGTTCAGCTTCAACGGCGAACAGCTGGGGCAGGGCCGGGAGCAGACCAAGGCTATCCTCGACGCTTCGCCGGAACTTCAGGAGCGCATCCTGGCCGCAGTCCGGGCCAAGGTTTCCGGAGCCGCCGTTCCGGCCGCTCCGGCGGAGGAGGCTCCCGGCGCCGAGGCGGAAATCTGACCTATGAGTTTTTTTCGCGGTATTTTTTATTCTGCCGCAGTCGGCGGCGTTCTGATCGGATGCGGTGTCCTGTCCGCGGCGGTCGTGCCGCCGTCTCCGGGAGCGGAGGCGGCGTCCTTTGACCCGGCTGTCGCCGCCCGCTGCCGGGTGCTTGCCGAATCCGACGATCTCCCGGGATTGACCGCTCTCCGGGACGAATATGCCGCGCAGGGCGGCGGCGGAATCCTCGGCGAAATGATTTCCGCCGCCGTGGAGCTTCGGAGCGGCATGCCGTTCGCCGCTGTGGAGCGTCTGGAAACGATCGCCGAACGCCCGCTGGGAGATTCGCCGTCGGAGCGGGGGCTCCGGGAGTGTCTGCTTCTGGAGCTGGCCCGCGGGTACTTCGCGGTGAAGAACTACCCCATGGCGGGGCGTACTTTCGAACGTCTTGCCGGGGAAACCGGGGATGAAGTTCTGAAGACCGGGTGCCGCCGAGGGGTCGTCCACGCCGCCATTCTGGGCGGAGATTTTCTTAAAGCCGGAGATCTGCTGGAGGGAAGCGATCCGGTGGAGGGCGCCGACGAGCTCCGATGCCTTTTGCTCATGCGCAGCGGCAGAATGGATGAATTCGCCTCGGCTTATGCCGAACTGCCGGAGGCCGGGGAGGTTTCTCCGGCGCTGGTTTCCCTGCGGCGGGAGATCGCCCTGGCGGGCGGCGAATACTTCCGGAACGCCGGGAGCCCGGAGCAGGCCGCCGCCTTTCTCCGGGATGCCTTCACCCTCTCCGAGGATGAGGAATCGCGCATGGCCATCGGGCGGGAGATCATCGACATTCAGGCCGCCGCCGGCATGGACGAAGAGGCTTTGAAATCTTCCGAGCGCTATTTGAAGCTCTTTCCCGACGACCCGGCCCGGAGTCAGGTGATGCTGAATCAGGCCCGATTGAGCGTAAGGGCCGGACGCCGCGACGATGCCGTGCATATCTATTCGGCGGTTTCCGGGCAGAAGAGCTTCGCCGCCGCCGACCGGCGCGCCGCGCTGACGGAGCTGGCGTTGCTGCTGGAGCAGATGGATCGCCGGGCCGATGCGGTGAGCTGCTGCTACGCTTTGGCCGAGGCTTCGGAAGAGGAAGAAGAGCGGCAGCAGGCTGCGATCCTCGCCGCCGAGATACACCAGCGGGGCGGAAATTTTGAAGCCGCCGGTGAATTTTTCAGAAAAGCCGCCGATTTGAAAGGCGGACGTACCGCGGAGGCGCTCTGCGGAGCCGCCCGGGCCGCGGTGAAAACCGCCCGATGGCAGGAGGCGCTGGAGCTTTCCGACCGGATCCTGAATTCCGACGCGGCGGCGGCTGTCCGGGCGGAGGCTGCCTACCGCAAGGGCGAAGCGCTGCTGGGCATGGGCCGCGACCGGGAGGCGCTGGAGATCTTTTCCGCGGCGGCGGCGGATTTCTCCGACTCGGTTTTCGGCGCGGACGCTTCCGGACGGGCCGGGGAATTGAATATGAAGTTCGGCAATCCGCAGGCCGCCTACAACAATTTCGATTTTGCCGCCGGGCTGGCGGCGCTGGCCGCGGGCGGGGCGCGGGAAAGCGTCGTGGAGGGGATGCGCATCAACGCCATAAGGGCGGCCGGACGCACCGGAGATGTCCGGGCCATCGCTGCCCAGATCGGCAAGCTCCGCCAGGAGGTGCCCGATTCGGAGGAACTGCTCAACGCGATCATCTGGTATGCGGATTTTCTCAAAAACACCGGTCGGGCCGACGAGGCCAGAAAGGAATTTCTCAGCTGGCACGAATATTTTTCCGACGATCCGGAAAAGATGGCCAGGCTTCTCATGGAGCAGGCTCTGGCCGGAGACGGCTCGCCGGCCGGAGACGCCGCGGCCATTGAGGCGCTTGAGGCCGCCATGCGGCTGACTGCCGACGACGCCGTGACGGCGCAGCTGCTTTTTGAACGGGCGGAGGTGCTGAACCGTTCCGGGGATTACTCCGGAGCCCGGGAGGCCTGTCTTCAGGGGCTCGACGTTCAGGAGCGTTCTCCGGAGAAAACCGATCCCCTGCTCAACGCCATGCTGATCATGAGGCTGGGGGACAATTCCTTTCAGATGTTCCAGCGTATGCGGGACCCGGCCATACTCAACGAGAGCATCGAGGCCTACCGCACCGTCGTCGATGCGGCCGTGCTGCCGCTGGAATTCCGCCGCCAGGCCGCCTGCCGCCTGGGCCGCGGTCTGGAGAGCGCCGACAATCCCGGCCGGGCCCTGAGGGTTTACGAGGACACGGTCATGGACGCTCTTACCGAATACACCGCCCGCGGGCGGGTCACCGGAGCCGACTGGGTGGGACTCTGCGGCAACAATGCCGTAAAGATCTGCCTTACCCAGACCAGTTCCGTCATCGGCATGAGGGCGCTCAAGATCATCGGCGCCATGAAGGAGATGCATCTGGCTTTTGACCGGGACTGGGACGAACTCGCTTCCGAAGTCAGAAAAAAATTTTCACTGTAACAACCGCGAAGGAATCAGGCTATGAATCTGTTATGGAAACTTCTCTCGGACGGGGGCGTCGTCATGTGGATCCTGACGATCCTGGGTTTTGTCGCACTCTGGGCATTCATCGTCAAGTGGCTGCAGTTTCACCGGGAGCAGATTGATTTCCGGGAATTGCTCAAGGGCCTCAGCAACCTGATCCGCCGGGACGGCGTGGTCGAGGCCGTCACTCTCTGCGACCACACTCCCGGACCCGCTTCGCGGGTGGTGGCCGCCGCCATCATCGCCGTGGAAAACGGCGAAACCGATCCGCGGCACGCCGCCGAGGAGGCCGCCCTGGAGGAGATCCCCCGTCTGGAACGCTACATGTCCATCCTCGGCAGCATCGGCTACATCGCTCCGCTGCTCGGACTGCTGGGCACGGTGCTGGGGATGATGGGGGCATTTCAGACCATCAACGCCACCGACAGCGTCTATCTCTCCGCTCCTCAGCTGGCCGGGTCCATCAACATGGCGCTCATCACCACGGCGGCCGGACTGGTGGTGGCCATCCCCTGCTACGCGGGCTACAATTATCTGCTCAGCCGGATCAATCACATCCTCATGGATATGGAAAAAGCCATCAGCGAAGTGGTGATACTCCTGGAACAGCGCGGCAGCGGCAGGCCGGAAGAGCCTGTGGAATTCGTGGAAAAATTGGAAGAGGAGGATTCCGAAATTGGCAATGCGTGAACCATTCGGCAACATCCGGCTGCGTTCCCGGCTCAAGCCCTTTGCCGGTCGCGCCGATCTGACGCCGCTGGTGGATGTGCTCTTCCTGCTGCTGATTTTTTTCATGCTAACCAGCAGTTTTGTTCAGGTTTCCGGAGTGGCGGTGGATCTGCCCCGCACCTCCTCCTCCGCCCGTGCCGGTTTGGAGAAGTTCATCGTCACGGTGGCTCTGGACGGCGGGGGCGGGTACGCCGTTTATTTCCGGGACCGTCCGGTGGGCTGGGACGATCTCAAGGAGGAATTCATCCGGGTGAGCGCCGAATCCGCCCGGGGCACCATCATCATCCGCGCGGACCGCATGATTCCGCTCTGGGTCGCCATGGAGGTGGAAGCGCTGGCGGCCTCGTCCGGATTATCCAGTTTCATTGTCACCCTGCCTCCGGAGACGGAGACTCCGGCGGTTTTTGAATAGGCGGCGATTGTGGCGAAGTCGGACATCATAGATTCCGGAAGGGCTTTCGACGATCTGGCGCTGCGGCGGATCGGATGGATCTCCGCCTGGACGGTCATCGGCTTTCTGGCGCTCTGCGCCGTGCTGTTTTTTTACGATGCCGGGGCGCCGGCGGGAGAAGCCCGCGACACCGGGCATTTTTACATGTATACCGCCGAAGAGCTGTCGGATATCAATCCGGGGTTTCAGGACTGGCTGAGATTTTCGGAGCCGATGAAGTTTGTCTGTCCCTCCGGGGAGGATTCCTGTCGGGAATACCGGCGCAATCTTATTCTCGAAGAGCGCAATGCTCCGGTGGCGGCTTTCGGTTTGTCGGAAACGCCGCCGCCGGTCAGGACTCCGGGGATCGCCACGCTCGCTCCGGCCCGCCTCGGGACCGTTCCGGGCGGAGGGCGCCGCGAATATTCCGGCGCCGGAAAGGCGGGGAAGTATGCCGCGAGCTTCTGGGACGACGGTTCGGGAGAGTCCGGATGGCGTCCCGAAGGGAGTCTGGAGGCGATGGCCGTCAAGCTGGGGGTGGCGAGCTCGGTGGTGGAATTCCGCCGCTCCGGTTCCCTGCGCCGGGCCGTCATCGTCCGGGCCGGGAGCGGAGACCGGAGCTGGCTGGAGCATTTGACCGCGGCTATGAACGCCCTCGCGGACACCGTGGATATTCCGGAAACAGGCTGCCGGAGGCTGGTGGTGTACTGGCCGGAGGCCGCCGGGACGGCCAAGGAGGGCGGGAAGTGATTTTCGGCATTGATTACAGCGACGCCCTCTGCGGGTTCATGCTGATCTGGCTGACCGTCATTGCGGGATTGTGGATCCGGGAGATCGTGAAGATGAAGCGCCGGGAGTGGGAATTGAGCCGGGCCAGGCTCTTTCACTGCCGGAATTGCCATCTGTCGTTTCTCGATACGGAATACGGAGACGGCAACATGACCCGCTGCCCCCGCTGCAATACCGTCTGCCTCAGGCGGCGCAACCGCTGAACTTCAAACAGCCCAATGGGCGGAAAGGAACTTTATGTATCTCGGAAGAATCGTAGCCGTCGGTCTCACCCGCGACGGCCGTCCCGTCGCCATGTATCGCGTGAGTTCCCGCTCCTTCCCGAACCGGGAGGGCGTGGGATTTCCCGACGGCCGCGCCGCCATCGTGCCCAAGGCCGGGCATGAGGACGATCTGCGCCGCAATCCCTATATCGCTTACAACTGCATGCGCATGGCCGGGGACTGCGCGGTGCTCACCAACGGTTCCCATACCGATCCCATCGCCGAAAACATCGCCAAGGGTATGCCGGTGCGGGACGCTCTGGTGCTCTCCCTCACCGCGCTGGATTTCGAACACGACACGCTGGACACTCCCCGGATTGCGGCGGTGGTCGGCCCCTCTGCGGGCGGAGGTTTCCTGGGGATCGTGCGCCGGGACGCGGTGCTGGTGCGGGAGATGAAGCCCGCGCCCGGATGCGCCTGCTACCTCTCCACCTACGAACACAATTACCCCTGCGAAGAGTTTTGCGACAGGGAGTTTGACTGCGCCGACGCCATGGGCGCCTGCCGGAGAATCATGGGCGAGGGGATTTTCGCCGGATTCACCAATCCGGTGGGCGCGGTCGCGGCGGTTGCCCGGCCGGACGGCACGGGGTTTGAAACCGCGGTTCTCAACGGCTGAGAATCATGGGTTTTGACGCTGAAGCCCTGCTGGCCGGTCTGAACGACGCCCAGCGCGCCGCCGCCACGACTTTTGACGGGCCCCTCCTGGTGCTCGCCGGGGCCGGCACCGGAAAGACCCGGGTGGTCACGGTGCGCATCGCCTGCATGATCGCCGGAGGCATCGACCCCGGGCATATTCTGGGGATGACATTCACCAACAAGGCCGCCAACGAAATGCGGGAGCGCCTCTCCGGGATGATCGGCGCGGAAGCTGCCGGGATGGTGACTCTGGGCACGTTTCACAGCTTCTGCATGAGGGTGCTCCGCCGGGAAATCGGCCTTTTGGGGTACATGCCGGGATTCACCATCGCCGACGAGGCCGATTCCCTGGGCATCGTGAAACAGGCGCTGGGGATCACCGGCTGTGGCTTTGAGGATGTGGACTGTGCGGCCGCGGCGGGATTCATCTCCGGGTGCAAAAACCGGCGGCTTTTTCCCGATGACGTTGCGGCTGCCGGATCCGGCGCGGGCCGGGAGCGCATGGCGGCGGTGTACGCGGAGTATCAGAGGCTGCTGAAATTGCAGAATCTGGTGGATTTCGACGATCTGCTGCTTCTGACGTGGAAGATTTTCAACGACCGCCCGGAGGTGCTGGAGCGTTACCGTCTGCGCTACACTCATTTGCTGGTGGATGAATACCAGGACACCAACGCGGTGCAGTTCGAACTGGTTTCGGCCCTGGCCGCGCCCCGCAACAATCTCTGCGTGGTCGGCGACGACGATCAGAGCATCTACGGATGGCGGGGGGCGGATGTGGGAAACATCCTCGACTTCCCCGACCGATTCCCGGGGACCCGGTGCATCAAACTGGAGCAGAACTACCGATCCACCAACAACATCCTGCGCGCCGCCAACGCGGTCATCGGCTCCAAGCGGGCCCGGAACTTCGGCAAGACGCTCTGGTCGGCTCTGGGCGACGGCGAGGAGATACGGGTCGCGGTGCTGGACGACGGCGATGCCGAGGCTGAGTTCATAGCCGGGAGCATCCGGGAGATGCGCTATGACAATCCCGGGCTGCGCTGGTCGGATTTCGCCCTGCTCTACCGCTCCAATCACCTCTCCCGGGTCTTTGAAACGGTGTTCCGCCGTCTGGAGATTCCGGTGCGGATCGTGGGCGGGCAGGAGTTTTTCAAACGCCGGGAGATTCGGGATGCGGCGGCCTATCTGACTCTGTGCGTGAATCCCGGCAACGATCAGGCGCTGCTGCGGGTCCTCGCCTCTCCGCCCCGGGGGCTGGGCGAAAAGGCGGTGGAGGTGCTGAAAAGTCTCCGGGCGGGATTTCACAAGCCCATGAGCCTCCTGCTGGGGGATGAGGAATTTCTCGGCCGCATGTCCGGACAGGCCGCCCGGTCCGCCGCCTCGCTCGCGGAGATTTTTTCCCGCTGGCGCCGGGAATTTTCAACTCCCGGAAATCTGGCCGGGCGGATCGACCTCTTCTTGCGCGAAGCCGGCTACATCGACGGACTCCAGCGCATCTACAAGGACGCCGAGGATGTGGTGAAACGCCGGGACAACATCGGAGAATTCATCTCCGCCGCCAGCGAATTCGAGTCCCGTCAGGGGGAGACGCCCGCGACGCTGGAGGATTTTCTCACCAGCTTCGCCCTGCTTGAGGACAATGCCGGAGAGGGGGACGGTCATGACGGCGACGCGGTCATCCTGAGCACGGTTCACGCCGCCAAGGGGCTGGAATTCCCCATCGTCTTTCTCACCGGCATGGAAAATGGCGGATTCCCCCACGAGCGGGCCAGAGCCGAGGGTTCTCTGGACGAGGAGCTGCGCCTCTTTTATGTGGCGATCACCCGGGCCAGGGAGCGGCTGACCATCTCCCGGGCCCGTTCCCGGCTCAATCGGGGCCGCCGGGAGGTGCGGAGACAATCGGACTTTTTGCGCCTGCTGCCCGCGGAGCTGATACACGAGGGAGGGGCGGACGATTTCATCCGGCCGCCGGACCCGGAGGAGCTCTCCCGGCAGCTGGCCGGCATCATCAATATGCTTCGGTAGCGGGGGGCGGGGCGGGCCGCAATTTCAGAAACACGTAAACCGCGGTCGCGGCTTCACAGGCGGCGATGAAGAACATCACTTCCGTATTGCCCCAGTTCAGCCACGCGCATCCGGCGATGGCCAGCAGGGTGCCCGCGGCCATATAGAGACTGTTCATGATGTTGTTGGCGGCGATGAGCCGCGCCATCTCCGCGGGGCGTCCCTCTCTCTGGATCAGGGTTTGCAGGGGGATGGCGAAAACCCCGCCGGCGAAGGCGATCCCGAAGAGATCCAGGGATATTCTGAGGAAATTCCGGTCGCCGAGCAGTTCCGCCGCGGTGCGCAATTCCCCGCCCGCCGACGGCGTCGAACAGAGCCAGCCGATGTCGACGGTAAGCGCCATCATCACCAGCAGACAGAAGGGCGCCGGACGGAGGCTGGGACCGCCGCGCATGAGTTTGCCCACCGCCATCGCTCCGGCGCCCACGCCGATGGAGAAGAGCGCCAGAAAGACCCCGGAGACGCTTTCATCCCCGCCCAGGGCGTTGCGGACCACGCTGGAGAGCTGCGAAGTGTACAGTCCGGCCGTCATCCAAAAGGACGACAGAGCGCAGATGCAGTGCCATATCCTGCGTTCGGGGTCGGCTTTTCCGGCGATCCGGAGGACGTCCAGAGTGTCGGACAGGATGTTGCATCCGATTCTGAGGCCGGGATCGGCGCCGGGGGCTTCCGGAATGAAGCGGCTGGCCAGCCACCCCGCCGCCGCGATCACGATCAGCAGCAGACCGGCGAGCTCCCGGTGGCCGACCGCCAGCAGGGACCCGGCGATGGAGCCGGTGAGGATGGCCAGATAAGTGCCTGCCTGGACGATGGCGTTTCCCATGAGCAGTTCGCGCTCCCTGAGATGCTGAGGGAGCAGGGCGTATTTTACCGGTCCGAAAAAGGCGGACTGGGTCCCCATGGCGAAGAGCAGGATGAGCATCGCCCAGGTCTGGCGGCAGATCACGGCGAAGAATGCCGGGATCATGAGCGCGATCTCCATGAGCTTGAAGAATTCCGCCGTCCGGGCCCGGTCGAAACGGTCGGCGATGGCGCCCGCCGTCGCGGAGAAGAGGAAAAACGGCAGCATGAACAGCCCGATGGCCGCGAACAGCAGACCGTTGAGCGTCTTCTCCGGGTAGTTCAGGGAAAATGTCATGATGCTGACAATGGCGAAACGCAGAAAATTGTCGTTGAAAGCCCCCAGAAACTGCGTGCAGAAGAGCGGCAGGAAACGGCGCTTCAGAAAAAACATCTTCCGAACTCCCCCCTGTCAGTCCACGAAGAGCTCCGTCCCCGCGTGATTGGCGTCGCTGGTGAGGTTGATGCCCAGCTTGCGCAATCCGGCCTCGTCTCCCGGGGTGGGAATATGGCTGAGGTGCATTTCGCAGTCGGCGAGTTCCGAAAGCTTCTTCATGGCCAGCCTCGCCGACGGATTGGAGGGCATGCTCACCGCCAGCGCCACCAGGGTCTCGCTCAGATCCAGGCTGATGCGGCGGCTCTTGAGCACCTCCTTTTTCAGCTTGCCCACGGAGTCGATGACATCCGGGGCGATGAGGTACAGCTCGTCCGGGAGCTTGGCCAGGTGTTTGATGGCGTTGAGCACGCAGGAGCTGGCGGCGTGGAGGATCGGCGAATTCTTGCCGGTGATGATGGTGCCGTCGGCCAGCTCCAGGGCCGCGCCGCAGAATACGTTGTTGTTGCCCTTTCCGGCGGTCTTGGCGGCCGCCACCGCGGCCTCCCGGGCGGGCAGGACCACCCTGCGGGCGGTTTCCTTCACGTCCACCTCGTCCATCAGCAGCTTGATCCGCTCCAGAGTGGCGATGTCGGTCATTCCCCGGGCGTAATCGCTGTTGTAGCGGAAGTATCTGCGGATGATCTCCTGAATGGCCGCCTCCCGGACCGCGTCGTCGTCGGTTATGGCAAATCCGGCCCGGTTGACGCCCATGTCCGTGGGCGAACGGTAGAGGCGGTCCGGCGACATGATTTTGGCGCAGATCCGGCGCACCACCGGGAAGATCTCCACATCCCGGTTGTAGTTGGTGGCCACCTCGCCGGTGGCTTCCAGATGAAACGGGTCCACCATGTTTTTGTCGCCGATGTCGGCGGTGGCCGCTTCGTAGGCGATGTTCACGGGATGCTTGAGAGGGAGGTTCCAGATCGGAAAGGTCTCGAATTTGGCGTAACCGGCCTGCACGCCCCGCTTGTGTTCGTGATAGACCTGGGAGAGGCAGGTGCCCATTTTGCCGGAGGAGGGGCCGGGGCCGGTGACGATGACGATGGGGCGGGTGGTTTCGATATAGGCGTTTGCCCCGTATCCGGCGTCGCTGACGATGGTGTCCACGTCGGTGGGATAGCCCTGAATGGCCCGGTGGGCGTAAACCGCGAGACCGCGCCGGGACAGCCTCTTCATGAAATTCTGAACGGCCTTTTGGTCGTCGTAGCGGGTGACGACCACGGAATTCACCATCAGTCCCCAGCTTTTCAGGTGGTCGATGATGCGCATGGTGTCGTCGTCGTAGCCGATGCCGAGGTCGGCGCGGACTTTTCGCTGTTCGATGGCGCCGGCGTGGACGCAGATGACGATTTCGGCTTTGTCTTTGAGTTTCTGCAGGAGCTTGAGTTTCACATCCGGGTCGTAGCCGGGGAGGACCCGGGCGGCGTGGCCGTCCAGGCCCAGCTTGCCGCCGAACTCGATGTAAAGCTTGTCGTCGAATTCCGCGGCGCGCTGAAGGATCGCCTCGGATTGCTCGGCCAGGTAGGAATCGTTGTCAAAGGCCTTGATGCGCAGGGGGTTCATATTTTGCTCCTTTAAGGTGAATCGGTCAATATTTCAAAACTTCGGCGTCCATGGTGACCGTCTCGCAGCACACGATCCAGAGGCTCCACCAGCCGGTGAACACATCTTTGCCGTTCATGACGGCCACCCGGTCCCCCCGGAGTCCTTCCCGTCCCCAGGTCTGCAATACCCGCTCGGCGTATTTGGCGTCGGCATAATCCCGGAAAAGTTTGTAGGTGCCGCTGTTGGGACGGTTGATGTTTCCGGTGACGACGGGGATGAATCCGAAAAGTTTCCAGCTCTCGATCCGGGTCGAAAGCAGATGGGTCACCTTTTCGCCGTGTTCGAGATCGGCCACCGCGGAGACATAGCGCTCGGGCGGGGCGGATACCTCCACCGTGCAGCGGGCGCAGCCGCCGGAGAGGGCGGCGGCGATCAGCAGGATCAGCAGAGCGCGGGGATGGGAAACGAGGTTTTTCATAATGAGACTCTGGGTTTTATGGAGTTTATTTTACCTTGTAAACTTTGTGAAAGGAGTTTTCGTAAACGGCTTCCGGACGGCGCACCAGGTTGAAGCGGTCCATCAGTGCGTTGAGGATCCTGTCGCCTTCGTCGGCGGCGGTGACGATGAGATCGTTTCGGTAAAGCTGGTGCTCGGGGGTGTTCCACAGGAGGAAATGCGACGGAGTGCCGCCGTAGATCAGAAACGGGAAGCCGTCGGCGGCGAAGGTGACGAAGACCCGGCTCGCCGGAAATTTCGACTCGAGGAACTCCACCGTGGGCCGGATGGCGAAATCGTCCCGCATGTAGTAGGGCGCGAACCAGTCATCCTGCCCGCGATCGTCAAAACGGGCTCCGCCGGTGACCGAGGAGAGCTTTTCCGCCAGCATCCTTTCCCCGAAAGACCAGACCAGCGTGAGCATCAGCAGCACCGTCAGGGCCTTTCCGGCGGCGCGGGCGTGCTTCATCATGCACAGCCGCAGACGCCAGCCCCGCCCCAGCATTATCAGCCAGAGCGGCCAGAAGGGCAGAAAATTGCGGGGGAAGGGCGGATATTTGCACAGGAGAAAGATCAGCACCGGGATCCAGACCGGCCCCAGATTCATCCATCCGACCGACTTCCGGATCCGCCCGAAGGGCAGGAAGAGCACCGCCGGGGCCATGGTGATGAGGAATCCCGCTCCCGCGGCCAGCGCCGCCCGGCGGGAACTCTTCCAGCACTCGCCCGAAGTCGCCACCTCCAGCAGATTGCCGAAGAGCGGAGCGTAGACCGCCGCGAAAACCGCCGGGATCAGCACCGCCAGCACCCAGAAGCGCTTCTGCCTCCACCATTCGCCCCGGACCGCCAGACAGACCGCTCCGGCCGCCGGAGCGATGTCGGTGGGGAGGATCAGAAATCCCAGCGCCGACGCGAGGACGAATCCGCCCAGATTCCGCCATCCGTGCGCCGGAGAATTCAGGTAGCCGCAGGCGAATTCATAGATGAGCACCGTGGCCAGCAGCCCCCACATATAGCCCCGGAGCGCGGTGGAGTAGATGGCGAAACACGGCGAAAGGGCGAACCCGCCCAGGATCAGCGCCCAGGCCTTGCGCCCGCCCGCTTCGCGCCAATGCCGGAAATAGAGGATCCACAGCGCCGCCAGCGCCGGGATCAGACTGAGGAGGCGCAGAAAAATCACGCTTCCCGAAACATCGAGCTTGCGCCACAGCCAGAGCAGCACCGAATAGCCGATATGGTTGTTGGCCTGATGGTAATTGAAATAGATCCCCGCCGGCGATGTTTCGGACCCGGTGTAAAAGAGCAGGGTCATCGCCTCGTCAAACCACACATCCCGCCACATGACGCTGAAAAATGAGATCAGCGCCGCTCCGGTGAGCAGCCAGATCGGAAAATCGAAATAGCGGTTGCGGCCGGAGAGGAGCTTCATTTTTCATCCAGCCCCATGACCAGACGCATCAGTTCGGCGCCCTGCATCGCGCCGAGGGCTCCTCCGGGGGCGAGGGATTCTCCGTAGGCGGAGATGCCGTCCGGTTTGATGCCGGGACCGCACACCGCCACCGGCACCGGTTCGGTGGTGTGGATCCGCAATTCCAGAGGCACCGGATGATCGGGCAGGACCGCGAAACGCACATCATCCCGGCCGGAGAGCGCCCGCAGCACCGGAGCCACGATACGCGAATCGAAATCCCGCAGCGCCCGCATCTTCAATTCCAGACTGCCCTGGTGGGAACACTCGTCGACCGCCTCCACATGGAGATAGACCAGGTCGTTGCGTTCCAGCGCCTTCAGCGCGGCCTGCACTTTTCCCTCGTAGTCGGTGTCCAGGTAGCCGGTGGCTCCCGGCACGTCGATCACCTCCATCCCGGCGCATTTGCCGATGCCCTTGATGACATCCACCGCGCTGATCACCGCGCCTCTGCGTCCGTCGAAGAGATCGCTGAAGCGGGGCAGCCGGGGCGCCCGTCCCGGACTCCAGGGCCAGATGTCGGTGGCGGCGCCTCCGGCAGCACGGAGGATCTCCCCGGCCCGGGCTCTGAGCCTGTTCACGAAGTCGACGGTGTAACGCGCCTTTTCCGTATCCGCGGCCGGGGTGAGAGGCAGCTCGGCCACCGGAATGTCCTGGGAGGCGTCCGGCTTGAAATAATGGATTTCGGAGGAGAATTCCGGCCCCCTGAGCACCAGCAGGTTGCGGTAGCTCACCCCGGAGTGGAACTCCGCTTTGCCGCTGCCGAGTTCCCGCTGCAGCAGGCCGATCAGACGCCGGGCCTCGTCGGCGGCGATATGGCCTGCGGAGTAATCCCGGAGGACGGCGTCGGGATAGGAGACCGTCACCAGGTTGCAGCGCCAGGCCACGCAATCCCCGTCCAGGGGGATGCCCTGACTCGCCGCCTCGATGGGGCCGCGGCCGGGGTAGTTGTGCAGGGGGTCGAGCCCCAGGACCGACATGTTGGCCACATCGGAACTGGTGGGCAGGCCATCCGGCAGGGTTTTGAAGGTGCCGGAAGCGCCGCGGCGCGCGATTTCGTCCATGGCCGGAGTGCCGCAGGCTTCGATAGGGGTTTTGCCGCCGAGAGCGGCGAGGGGACGGTCAGCCATGCCGTCGCCGAGAAACACAACGCTTTTCAATTTATTTCTCTCCACCGTGTTCGCGGGCGCCGCCTTCGGAGAAATCCCGCCATTGCGGTTCGGCTCCGTCGGCCAGCACTTCGATTTTCTTTTTCATTTCCTCAAGTTTTTGCCGGGCCGCTTTTTCCAGCTCGCGTCCGCGGGCATAGGCCTCCACCAGCTTTTCCAGCTCCATGTCGCCGCGCTCCATGGCGGAGACGATCTTCTCCAGCTCCGCCATGGCGGCCTCGAAGTTCAGATTTTCACAAGGTTTGTCATTCATGGGGCATCGCCTCCGGATTCCGAGAGCCTGATCTTAAGTTTCGGCGGGTAGATTTTTTCGATCCGGCAGCCGGTGCCGTCGGGGGTGCGGCACAGGACATCCACATCATATTCGCCGGGTTCGTCCAGCATGGAGACATCCACACAGGGCCGCAGCTGGGCCGGAACGATGGCTTCGATCTCCTGCCGGGGACCGCGGAGCTCCAGATCGCTGCGGCCGGCCGATATGAATTCGATGTTTCTCCCGTAGCCGATCCGGTCGTCCAGCACCAGCACCGGGATGTCGTGAAATTTGCGGGTGACGCTGTTGCGGGCGACTTTGATCCTGGCCTCCACCTCCCGGGTGGAAACCGACACGTCGCCGGGTACGATCAGAGCGACCCGCTCCTTGTAAAAATCCCCGGTCTCGTTGGGCGGCACCGTAAGGACCTCGGTGCGGATTTCGGAAATGCTGCCGACGACGGATTTTGGCCCGGTGATGATCACCCCGGAGGGGGTGAATTCCGCCGATCGGCTGAATTCGCTCGTATAGGCCCGGTCGCCGTCGTCGCTCCACGCCGCCGCCACCGGAATCTTTTTTTCCATTTCAGGCTCCAGATGGTCCATGGAGATCACATCGGGCTCGAATTTTTCCAGCCGGATGTCCGGCGGGAGCTTCAGCCATTCCCTGCGAAGTTTGATATGGCAGGGTTCGCCCTCCACGAACAGGGATGCGTCGAGCGCTCCCCGGACCGTCAGTTCCGAAGGGGAGAGTTCGGTAAGGGCGGTTTTGCCGCCTTTCAGGAGAACGTCGGTGCGGGGCACGGTCTTGGCGGTGTTGCAGATGCCCGGGGGCATGGCGATCTCCACGGCGACCGAGAATCTGGCTTCTCCCGAGAAATACTTCTCCTTGACGACTCCGTAAATCAGCAGCGCCAGGATCAGCGCCGTCAGCCGGCGCCAGATGTCCCGGCGGAACCCGCCGATCAGCAGCAGCCGGCCGGGGCTGCGGCGGAAACGGCCTGCGGCCGCGGACTTATTTTTCATTTTTCCCGCCTCCTTTGCCGTTTTTTCCGCCGTTGGCGTAGACGACGGTTTCTTCGGGATTCAGTTCTCCGTTTCGGACCAGCAGATTGCGGAGATGGTTCTGGAGGCCTTCGCCGTCGAGCCCCCGGAGAAGCACACCGCCCGCGCAGACGCTGACCAGACCCGTCTCCTCCGAAACCACGATCACCACCGCATCGGTCTCTTCGGTGATCCCCAGCGCCGCCCGGTGTCTGGTGCCCATGGTCCGGGAGAGTTTCTGCCGGGAGAGGGGCAGGATCACCCGGGCGGCGACAATGCGGTCCTCCCGGATGAGAATGGCCCCGTCATGCAGGGGAGAATTGGGGAAGAAAAGCGATTCCACCACCAGGGCATGGATCTTTATGTCGGTTTTCACCGCGTCGTCGATCAGCGCCTGCAGCCCTATTTTCCGCTCAAAAACGATCAGTGCGCCGATCTTTTTGCGGGATAACTCCATCACCGCCGCGGTCAGTTCGTCGATGGTCTCCCGGCGACGGCTTTTGCGCCAGGAGAACAATGTGCCGAGCTGGGCGAAAGCCCGGCGGAGCTCCGGCTGGAAGATCACGATGACCGCCGTGGCCAGCAATCCGGTGAATCCTTCCAAGAGCCATGATATGACATCCAGATGCAGCCGGGGCGCTCCCCAGTTCAGCAGCAGCAGCGCCGTCACCAGTCCGGCCAGGACCGTCGCGCCTTTGGTGTCCCGCATGTAGTACAGAATCTTGTAGATGATGAACGCCAGCAGCAGGATTTCAACGATCGGCGGCAGCAGCATCGGCATCTGTTCCCAGAAGTCTGTCCAGTAATTCATGATTTCACCGTCTCCGCTCTCCGAAGTTTTTGAAAAAATTCTCCGGATCGTGCGTTCTTATCACGTCGGCTCCGGCGCGGGCCAGTTCGGCCTCGAGACGTCCGGTGGCCTCGGCCCGCTCCAAAGGCTTCCGCTCCGGCCCCAGAAACCGTTTGCGGGAAACGCCGACGCAGATTTTCGCCGGGCTCCCGGAAACGAGTCGGCCGAAATCCCGGACCAGCGCCAGATTGTCCCCGACCTCCTTGCCGAATCCGAATCCGGGATCCACCATGATATTCTCCGCCCGGATCCCCGCTGCCAGCGCCCGTGAACAGAGTTCGCGCCAGCAGGCCAGCACCGCTTCCGCGATGCCGCCGGTCCCGGGAGGGGCGTGGTGGATGCGGCTGTCGTGACCGATGATGAAAACGGCGTCCCTCTTTGCCGCGACCTGCAATATCTCCGGATCATAACTTCCGCCGGAAACGTCGTTGATCCAGTTTGCGCCCGCTTCGAGAGCCCGTGCCGCCACCCGGCTCTTGCGGGTGTCGACGCTGATCGTCAGCTCCGGTTGACGGCTCCGGAGGCGCTCCACCACGGGGATCACCCGTCTCAGCTCCTCCTCCTCCGGCACCTCGGTGAAGCCGGGACGGGTGGACTCGCCGCCCACGTCCAGGGCGTCGGCGCCGGCCTCCAGCAGGCGGCCGGCGTGCTCCGCCGGATCGTAGGCCCCGCCGTCGGAAAAGCTGTCCGGAGTGGCGTTGACGATCCCCAGGATCAGGGGTTTTTTACCGGCCGTCTGCTTCATGGTCGGATGATTCCACAACGGCGCCGCCGTCCGCTTCGGAAACGGGAGTTTCCGTTTCGGCGGGAGCCGTATCCGCGTCCTCCTGCTCCTCTCCGGAATCCCCGCCTACATTCACCACACGCACCGCTCCGGTGATGGTGTCTCCGGAGCGCAGATTCATGATCCGGACGCCGTAACTGGCCCGTCCGACGGTGCGGATCTCATCCACCGGCAGGCGGACCAGCTGGCCGCGCTCGGTGGTGCAGATCAGTTCGTCTCCCGCGGTCACCTGGACCGCCGCCACCACGGTTTCGCCCTCCCGGAGCCGGATGCTGGTCACTCCCGTGGCGCCGCGGTGGGTCCGGCGGTAGGTGGCGACCCGGCTGCGCTTGCCCATGCCGCCGGAGGTGACGATGAGAATTTCGGGTCCTTCGGCGGAGAGGGATCCGGCTTCATCGCCGTCTTCGGGCTCCTCGCCCACGCTCTCGCGGACGATTTCCATGCCCACCAGACAGTCGCCCGGGATCTTGAAGCGCATCCCGGTGACGCCCATGGCGCTGCGTCCCATGGGCCGGACTTCGGAAGCGCACTGGCTGAAGCGGCAGGCCATGCCGTGGAGGCTGGAGAGCACCACTTCGTCGCCGTCCTCGGTCACCGCGGCGTCGATGAGATCGTCGTCGTCGTCGATGACGAGGGCCCGGATGCCGATTCTGCGGAGGTTTTTGAAGGCCGAAAGGGCGGTTTTCTTCACGACGCCGTTGCGGGTGGCCATAAACACGAATTTGCCCGGATCGTCGAAATCCGACGGCGAAACGGTGAGCATGGCCCGGATCTTTTCGCCGTTTTCCACCCGGATCATGTTGCCGATGGCCCGGCCCTTGCCGGTGCGGTTGCCCTCGGGGATCTCGTAAACGTTAAGGTTGTACATGAATCCCCGGTCGGTGATGAAGAATATCACGTCATGGCTGTCGGCATTGAAGATATGCTCCACATAATCCTCGCTCTTGGTCTCCATGCCGATGATGCCGACTCCGCCCCGGTGCTGAGTCCTGTAGGTGTCCGCGGGGACGCGCTTGATGTAGCCGGTGTTGGAAACCGTGATGACGCAGCTGTGGCGGGGGATCAGGTCGGCGATGTTCAGATCGGAGTCGTCGGCGGTGATTTCGCTCCGGCGGGGAGTGGCGTAGGTGTTTCTGACCTCCGCCAGCTCGTCCCGGACCACTCCCAGGCGCATGGCGCGGCTGGCCAGGAGACTGTGGAAGTAGTCGATCTGGGTCCGGAGCTCGGCCAGCTCGGTTTCCACGGCTTCGCGGGCCATGCCGGTGAGCTGATAGAGCCGCATGTCCAGAATGGCGTCGGCCTGTTCCTGGGAGAGGCTGAAGCGCTCCCGCAGGGCGGCGGCCGCCTCGCCGCGACCCCGGGAATCCCGGATGATGCGGACGGCTTCGTCGATGTTGTCCAGTATGATGATGAATCCTTCGAGGATGTGGGCGCGGGCTTCGGCCTTTTTAAGATCGTAGACGGTGCGCCGGGTCACCACCTCCAGCCGGTGATCGATGTAGGCCTCCAGCACGCCCCGGAGGTTCATGACCCGGGGGCGGTTCCGGTCCACCACCAGCATGATGCAGCCGTAGGAGGTCTCCATCTGGGTGTGGGTGTAGAGCTGATTGAGGACGACGTTGGCCATGGCGCCGCGCTTCACTTCGATGACGATGCGCACGCCGGTGCCGCCGACGCGCATGCTGGATTCGTCCCGGAGTCCGGAGATGCCGGTGATGCGCTTCTCATTGACCAGATCGGCGATTTTCTTCACCATCTGTTCTTTGTTGACCATGTAGGGGATTTCGGTGACGATGATGCGCTCGCGGCCGTCGTGCTCCTCGATTTCGGCTTTGGCCCGGACCTTTATGGAACCGCGTCCGGTCTGGTAAAACTGGCGGATGCCGGCGAGGCCGCGGACGATGCCGGCGGTGGGGAAGTCCGGCCCGGGGAGCTTCTCCATCAATTCGTCCAGCTCGGCATTGGGATTGTCCAGGAGCACCAGGGCGGCGTCGATGACTTCTCCGAGGTTGTGGGGCGGGAT
>JAZMZH010000207.1:0-1556 GCA_045585875.1 Victivallaceae bacterium
AGCCAGAATCACAATTACGCCCTCACCGAGCTCCCGAAGGAGCTGGAACTCACCCACGTCAATCTCAACGACGGGAGCTGCGAGGGACTCCGGCACCGGAGCGCGCCCGCATTCAGCGTGCAGTACCACCCCGAGGCGGCGCCCGGCCCCCGCGACGCGGCAAATCTTTTCGATCGGTTCATTCAGCTTATGGAGAAATAACATGAAGACCAGACACATTTTCATCACCGGCGGCGTGGTTTCCAGTCTCGGCAAGGGCATCACCGGAGCCGCGCTGGCGTTTCTGCTGGAAAAGCGCGGATTCCGCGTCGCCATGCAGAAACTCGATCCCTATCTGAATGTCGATCCCGGCACCATGAGCCCCTACCAGCACGGCGAGGTCTTCGTTACCGACGACGGCGCCGAAACCGATCTCGACCTGGGCCATTACGAGCGCATCGCCGGCGTCACCTGCTCCCAGGCCAGCAACTACACCTCGGGGCGCATCTACAGCAACGTCATCGCCCGCGAACGCGCCGGCGGCTATCTCGGCGGCACGGTGCAGGTCATCCCCCACATCACCGACGAGATCAAAAGCGCGATGCGTTCCCTCCACGGGGAAGAGGTGGACATCGCCATCACGGAGATCGGCGGCACCACCGGCGACATCGAGAGCCTGCCCTTTCTGGAGGCGGCGCGGCAGTTCAAGCTGGAATCCGACCCCGGGGACGCGATCTTTCTGCATCTGACGCTGGTGCCCTACATCCGGGCGGCCAAAGAGCTTAAGACCAAACCCAGCCAGCACTCGGTGGCGGCGCTCCGGAGCATCGGCGTGACCCCGGACATCCTGGTCTGCCGCAGTGAAATCCCCATGGAGGAGGAGCACCTGCAGAAACTCTCCCTCTTCTGCAACGTCCCCCGCGCCTGCGTCATCGAGGAGCTGGATGTGAAGGATTCCATCTATCAGGTCCCCCTGGAGCTGGAGCGTCAGGGGCTTGATCTGAGGGTGCTGGAGCTGCTGCGCCTCGATCCCGGCGAAATCCGGCTGGACGAGTACCGCCGATGGCTGCACGGAGTCCTGCATCCGACGCGGAGCTGCCGGGTCGCCGTCGTGGGCAAGTACATCCGCCATCAGGACGCCTATAAAAGCATCTACGAAGCCCTCCACCACGCCGGGATCGCCCACTCCTGCCGGGTCGAGGTCATCAAAATCGAATCCGAGGAGCTGGAAACCGGCGATTCCTCCGAAAAACTCCGGGAAGCCGACGCGATCCTCGTCCCCGGCGGCTTCGGCTCCCGCGGCATCGCCGGCAAGATTAGGGCGATCGAGTACGCCCGGACCCGCGGGGTGCCGTTTCTCGGCATCTGCCTGGGGATGCAGTGCGCGGTGTTCGAATTCGCCCGGAACGTCCTGGGCTGGGCGGACGCCGACAGCGCCGAATTCAACCCCGATTCCCCCCACACCGTCATCGACTTCATGGAGGAGCAGCGCTCCATCTCCGCCAAGGGCGGCACCATGCGGCTCGTCGCCTCCCGTTGCCCCATCGGACCCCCCACCCTCGGCGAAACCTGCTACG
>JAZMZH010000208.1:0-4093 GCA_045585875.1 Victivallaceae bacterium
TTGCCCTTCAGGGCGTTGGTGTAGCTCTCCAGGGAGGGGGTGGCCGACCCCAGCAGCACGACCGCGTTTTCATCGGCGCCGCGCTTCACCGCCACGTCCCGGGCGTGGTAACGGGGGGCTTCGGACTGCTTGTAGCTGTCCTCGTGCTCCTCGTCCACCACGATCAGCCCCACCTTTTCAAAGGGGGCGAAGAGGGCCGAACGGGCTCCGACGGCGATCCGGACCTCGCCCCGGCGGATGCGGTTCCACTCGTCGAAGCGCTCCCCGTCGGAGAGGCGGCTGTGGAGGACGCTGATGTCGTCCCCGAAACGCGCCCGGAAGCGCCGGACCGTCTGGGGAGTCAGGGAGATTTCCGGGACCAAAACGATGGCGTTTTCGCCCCGCTCCAGATTCATGGCGATGGCCTGGAGGTAGACTTCGGTCTTGCCGGAACCGGTGACGCCGCGGATCAGCATGACCCGGCGGGATTCCCGGCGGTCCAGCATATCCCGGATCCGGTCCAGGCAGACCCGCTGTTCCGGAGTCGGCTCCAGCGGCTGCGAGGGGAGCACGGCGCCGACGGCGAAGGGGGATCGGGCGAGAGGTTCGTCGATCAGCCGGATGATCCCGGCGCGGGCGAGGGTTTTGAGGCAGGAGGGTCCGGCTCCGGTCTGTTCCAGAAGTTCGCTGCGCACCAGCGCTCCCGGGGATTCCATCATCCGGTTCAGCACCCGCAGGCGGAGGGCGGCCCGCCGGTCGTCGGCGTGGCGGGCCAGGTAATCGGCGGCCTGAGCGCGGTCGACGATTTCGGCTTTGCCCACGAGTTTCTCCCGGATCCGGCCGGAACGCACCGCGGCCGGGAGCAGGGCCCGCACGGCGTGTTCGGCGGCGCAGCAGTAATATTCGGCCATCCATTCGGCGAGGCGGATCAGGTTTGCCGGGAGCCGGGTGGAATTGCGGTCGAGCCCGAGAAGCGTTTTCAATTTCCCCGGAAATGCGGGACTGTCCTTGACCGCCAGCACGAATCCGGCCCGTTCGCCGCGGCCGAAAGGCACCCGCACCCTGCTCCCCGCGCCGACGCTTCCGGCGAGTTCGGGGGGCACGAGATAGTCGAAACTCCGGTCCAGCGCCAGATCGACGACGACCTCGGCGATCATAGGCCGAGCTCCTGCATGATCTGTTCGACGGGAGTGAGACAGCGCTTGGCGCTGTTGCAGCTCTTGCAGGCGCAGACGATGTTGCCGCGGGTCGAGCGGCCGCCCCGGGCCACCGGGACGATGTGATCCATGGTCAGCTCCTCCGGCGGGAAGTGTCCGCCGCAGTAATGGCAGATGCCGGCGGCCAGCTGATTTCGCCACCACTGGGTTTTTCGGAGCTCCCGGGCCCGTGCCCGCTCCCGGGCGACGGTCTTCGGATCGGCGGAGGCGGCTATGAACTCGTCCATGGGGGAACTCCTTTCAGCGGCCCATCATCCGCCGCATGTCCATTTCGTCCTGACGCTTCCGGAGATCCTCCCGGCGGTCGGCGTGGGTTTTTCCGCGGCAGAGGGCGATTTCCAGCTTGATCAGGGCTTTTTTGCTGTAGAGGGAGAGGGGGATCAGGGTCATGCCCTTTTCCTCGACGGCGGCGGCGAGGCGGCGGATCTCCTTTTTGTGGACCAGGAGGCGGCGCTTCTGCCGGGGATGATGATTGAAGATGTTGCCCTCGCGGTAGACGGCGATGTGGGCGTTTACCAGGAAGAGCTGTCCCCGGTCGATGTCCACATAGGCCTCCGCCAGGCTGACGTTGCGGGCGCGGCAGCTCTTCACCTCCGTGCCGGTGAGCTTGATGCCGGTCTCGAGGCGTTCGAGAATTTCGTAATCGTGACGGGCCCGGCGGTTGCACGCCAGCACCGGATCGGAGGAGTCCTTTTTGCCCATGTGCCGTCTGTTCCGTCAGTTGGTCATGAATTTGGCGGCTTTTTTGCGGAATTCCTGCGTCTGAGGAGTGTTGGCGTCGGTGAGGGAATTCTGAAACGCCTCCAGCAGCTTCTGCTGTTCGCCGGAGAGGTGTTTCGGCACCTCCACCACCGCCCGCACCATGAGGTCGCCGCGCTCGCCGCCCCGCAGCGAGGGCATGCCTTTGCCTTTCAGACGCAGCACGGTGTCGGATTTCATGCCGACGGGGATGCGCATTTTGGCCGGACCGGAGACGGTCGGGACCTGGATGACGCCGCCGGCGGCCGCGACTGCGAAGGGCACCGGCACCTCGCAGAGGAGATTCAGGCCGTCGCGCTCGAAGACGGGATTCGGCTTCACCCGGATGAAAACATACAGATCGCCGGGAGCCCCGCCCCGGAGTCCGGCCTCGCCCTCTCCGGCCACCCGGAGACGCGAACCCGTATCGACGCCCGGCGGGATGTTGATCCGCAGCTCCTTGACCGTGTTCACCCGGCCCTCGCCGCGGCATTTGCGGCAGGGCTTCTCCACCACCGACCCGGCGCCGCCGCAGGAGGGGCAGGTCTGGCGCATCTGGATGAAGCCCTGATTGAGGATCACCGAGCCGGAACCTCCGCAGCGGGGGCAGGTCTTGCGGCTCGAACCCGGTTCGCAGCCGGTGGAGCTGCAGGCATCGCATCCGGTCGGGCGGGAGATGCTGATTTTCTTCTCGGCGCCGAAAACCGCTTCCTCGAATTCCACCTCGATGTCGAAGCGCATGTCGCTGCCGTCCGCCGGCGCGTTGGGATTGCGGGGCGCCCGGCGGCGGCCTCCGCCGCCGAAGATGCTCTCGAAATCCATGCCGCCGAAGAATTCGCTGAAGATGTCGTTGGCGTTGCGGAATCCTCCGAAGCCGCCGCCCGGCCCTCCCGCTCCGGCGTGGGAAAACGCCTCCGGTCCGAACTGGTCGTACTGGGCGCGCTTCTTGGGATCGCTCAGGACCTCGTACGCCTGGGCGATGTCTTTGAACTTCTCCTCGGCGGCCTTGTCGCCGGGATTGCGGTCGGGATGGTACTTTATGGCGAGTTTGCGGTAGGCTTTTTTGATCTCGTCGGCGCTTGCGCTTTTGGCCACCCCCAGAATTTCATAATAGTCTTTGGCCATGATAACAGTGCTCCGAATTTATTGTTCCGGCTTTTCTCCTCCGTCGCCGGTTTCCCGGGCCGGACCGGAGGAGACCACCACCCGGGCCGGACGGAGCAGACGGTCTCCGAGCCGGTAGCCGCAGCTCCACTCCGCCGAAACCGTCCCCTCGGGGACCTGATCGTCCGGCTGCTGGGCGACGGCCTCGTGAAGCGCCGGGTCGAACTTTTCGCCCCGGGCGGAAAAGCGCGTCACTCCCAGATTTTCCAGTTCTTTGGCGAAGGTGTTGCCGATCATCTCCAATCCCTGACGGAGGGCGTCCACATTGTCGCTGCGTTCCGCCGCCGTCCGGGCCATGTCCAGCTGGTCGAAGATCGTCAGAAAACTGCTCAGGGTGTCGATGACGCCGACCTTTCTGGCGTCGGCGATGTCCCGGGCCATGCGTTTGCGGTAATTCTGGTAATCGGCCTGGCAGCGCAGAAGCTTGTCCTGACAGGCGGCAAGCTCCGCCTGAAGCGCCGCCGCGGGATCGGCCGCCGCTTCACCGGTTTCCGCCGCGCAGGGGCCGGTTTCGCAGGCTTCTTCTCCGCGGGCCCCGGCGTCCTGTACCGTTTCCTCCGTATCCTCCGTGACGGAATCCTTGCGGAAGTCGGGATCCTTTCCGGCTCCGCCTGTATGTTTCTTGCTCATAATCATCAAACCTCCCCGTTATTTTAAAATGCGCAATCATCCCTCTTCAATCATACGGGAATGAATATTATACTATACACGTTTTATCGGTAAATTCAAATAATTTGACCGCTTAAAATTTGACAACCGAGCTTTCGCATACTATATTTTGGGTACGCGGCGGAGACGCTGTCCGCTTTTCTCCGCAGCCCGGGGCGGCCCGTCGGCCGCGGCGGCCGGGAAATCGTCAAAACGGAGTTTTTCAGCATGTTATATGAAACTTTGACCGGAGCGGTGCGCAAATTCGCCGGCAGGAGGGTGGCCGTCATCGGCGACCTCATGCTGGACAGTTACGTCTGGGGCCGGGTGGAACGGATCTCTCCCGA
>JAZMZH010000209.1:0-9082 GCA_045585875.1 Victivallaceae bacterium
GAAAGAAAGGCGCTGGAGGCAGCGGGCAGCCGCATCGTCTTCATCCCCTTCGTGCCGGGATTTTCGACCACCTCGACCATCGAAAAAATGCGCCGCTGAGATCCGGGGCGGGAAACCTCCCTCCCCTTCCCCGAAACTTTGAGGCCCTTTCCCGAAACTTTGAGGCCCTCCCCCGAAACTTTGCGCGGGAAGCGGCAACCTCCGGCCGGGGCTTATTTCCAGCGCAGTCCCGAGCGCCGGATGCAGTCGTTCAGATAGGCGGCCATTTCCCGCCAGTAGCCCTCCCGGACTTCCGGAAGCGCTTCGGCGCCGATGCCGGCATCGATGACGCTCTCCAGAAACTCCCTGCGGGAACCGCCGTCCAGGAGCCCGGCCTCGGTGAGCCAGGTGATCTTGAAAAGCGCCGAAGCCTCCTCCCGGGTCCAGATCCGTTTCCCGGGAGCCTCGGCGAAATTCAGCAGGATGTTCCGCAGCACGTCGTAGGAGAGCGGCGCCGCCAGATCCGGCGCCGAATTGGCCAGGGCAAAGGCGGCCAGGGCTCCGGCGAATTGAAAAGCATCCGGGTCCTCGGCGATGTTGGAAGCGTCCGCGATGAGTTCGAGATTGCGGGCGGTGCCGAGTTCGCTGCCGTCGGAGATGGAGTATTCGGCTTCAAATTCGCGGAAGATGTCCGCCTCGGGGCATTTGCCGTCGCCGGCTTTGCGGGCCCCGGGCAGCACCAGGGAGAGTTTTCCGACATCCGGACTGAGCCCGCAGACGATCCAGTCGCTCTCCCGGTACGGAGTGCGCCTGAGGATGAGATACTGGGTGGACAGGAGTGCCATGGATCACTTGATCTCGGTGCCGGTTTCGGGATCGACGAAGCGGAATTCCTCGTAATGCAGCGTGGGATCGGCCCGGAAACTCAATTCGTGCCGGGATTCGTTTTCCAGATCCTGAAGCAGCTTGGCGTCCTCGTTCTTCAGCCTCGCCAGCACCTCCGGGTGCATGATGACCCGCACCTGGGCGCCCCGGTAGCGCCGGTCCTTGAGGATCTCGTTGAGCTTGCGCTGGATCTCCACGCTCATGGTCAGAGGCGACTTGATCACCCCGCTGCCGTGACAGTAGGGGCAGGGATTGTAAACCGTGTCCTGCAGGCTCTCGTGTTCGCGCTGGCGGGTCATCTCCATCAGGCCGAATTTGCTGATGGGCAGGACCCGGGTCCGCGCCCGGTCGTCCTTCACCAGCTTCTTCATGGCGTGATAGACTTCGTCCCGGTCCCGGCTCTGCTTCATGTCGATGAAGTCGATGACCACCAGCCCGCCCACATTGCGCAGACGCAGCTGCCGGGAAATCTCCGCGGCCGCCTCCAGATTGGTGGCGAGGATCAGTTCGCCCTGCTCCACCGAGCGCTTGCTCCGGCCGGTATTCACGTCGATGGCGATCAGCGCCTCGGTCTCGTCCACGCAGATCCAGCCTCCGGAGGGCAGCGGCACCGTCCGCTGAAACACCTGTTCCAGCTCCCGGGTGATGTTGTAGTGCTCGAAGATCCCCTCGGCCTGACGGTACCAGGTCGCCTTGGCCGCCATCTTACGGCCGCCGAAACGCTTCAGATCGGAATTGATGACCCGGTAGGCGGCTTCGTCGTCCACGACGATCTCGTCGATGTCGTCGGTCATCGAATCCCGGACGGTGCGCTCGATGAGCGTCGGCTCCCGGTAGACCAGCTGCGGCGAAACCCCGCTCTCGATGGCGGTCTCGATGTTCCGCCAGGTGTCCAGCAGCATATCCAGATCGCTCTTGAAATACGCGCTCTTGCGCCCCTCCCCCGCGGTCCGGCAGATCAGGCCCATCCCCTCCGGCATCTCCAGCGTGGAGAGAATCTTCTTAAGCCGCTCCCGTTCCTGGGGGCTGTCGATCTTGCTGGAGAGTCCGATATGCTCGGAATAGGGCAGGAGCACCAGATAGCGTCCGGCGATGGAGAGATTGGTGGTCACGCGGCAGCCCTTGCTCCCGATGGGGGTTTTCACCACCTCCACCAGGATCTCCATGCCCGGTTTGAAAATCTCCGGAATGTCTTCGGTGCGGAGCCGCCGCCCGTTCAGACCGGTGATGAATTTCCGCAGGGACGAGGCCCGGCCGCCGCTGGCCGCGGCGAAGCGGCGCGCCGCCACCGGATCGCTCATCTGCTCCACCAGGTCGTCCGCACCCGGCAGCATGTCCTGATAGTGCAGAAAGGCGTTTTTGTCGGCGCCGATGTCGATGAACGCCGCCTCCAGAGAAGGGGCGAGATTGACGATGCGCCCCAGATAGATCGAACCCACCAGAGGCACGTCGCTGGCGCGCTCGATGAAATACTCCTCAAGCCGCCCGTCATGCAGCTGGGCATAACGGGTTTCCAGCTTTTCGCAGTTGAGGATGATCTGCTTATGAATTTTTTCTGTCTTGACCATATTTCTTAATCCAAATCAATGACGGCATCCCGCCATTTGGCGTTGCCGTTCCAGAAAGCCGCCCCGGTCATGGGCTTGCGCCCGGGCGTGACCAGGGTTTCGATTTCAAGGGCTCCGTCGCCGGTGCCGATGATCCAGCCGCGCTTGTCCCCCCGGAGGATCGCCCCGGGAGCGCGCATCCCGGCGAATTCGCCTGAGACCCGCGCCGACATCACCGAAACGGTGAGACTCTCCCCGGCTTCCCGGCGGCTCATCGTGAAAAAAGCCACCGGCCAGGGGATGCAGCTCCGAATCTGACGGTGCAGCTCCACCGCGCTCCGCCGCCAGTCCAGACGCCCGTGCTCCTTGCGCAGTTTCCGGGTCATCGTGGCCCGGGATTCGTCCTGCGGGACCTTCTTCAGCCGCCCGGAGACAATCCCCCGGATGACCCCGCCGATGTGCACGGCGGCCAGACGGCCGAGTTTTTCCGTCATGGTGGCGGTGGTGTCATCCGGCCCGATCGGCAGGCTCCGGGCTTCGTAGATGCCGCCGCAATCCAGCCCGGCCTCCATGTCCATAAAGGTCACACCCGCCTCCTTTTCTCCGTTGGCGATCGCCGCCGAAATCGGCGAAGCGCCCCGGTAAGCAGGCAGCAGAGAAGCGTGAACATTCAGAGCTCCGTAAGGCGCCAGCTCCAGCACCTCGCTCCGCAGAATCTGCCCGAAACTCACCACCACCAGCATATCGCACGCCAGATTGCGCAGGAGGTCCACCACCACCCCGGCATTGATATTCGGCACTTTGGCGATGCCGGACTGGGAGAATTCCGCCAGCTGGCCGACCGGAGTCGGCGTCGGCACCCGCCGCCGTCCCGCCGGACGATCCGGCTGGGTCACGACGCAGGCCACCGAGATGCCCGTATCCTGCAGCAAGGCCTGCAATACCGGCACCGCGATGGCCCCGGAGCCTAAAAAAGCGATTCTTACGCGCCCTGCTGAATCCGGCATCAAATCACCATCAAAGCGAACACCAATACGAAAATGGACACGGTCTCAATGACGCCGGCGATCATCAGATAGTTGGCGAAGCCCTTCTCCGTCTCACCGTAGGCGTCGCAGGCCGCGGCGCAGGTCTTGCCCTGCCACACGCTCGAGAACATGCACCCGAGACCGGCCGCAACACCCATGATGAGGAAAAACGGCCAGCTCTGAAACACCGCCTGCACCTCGATCGCCACTGCCTGTCCGGCCTCCACCGCCGCGCGGGCTTTTGTCACAGCATCCTCGATACGGCTCCGCATGACCATCATGAGAATCATGCCGTAAATAGTCTGGGAGAGCGGAGCGCCCGCCAGACCGAGGAGCAGAAACGAGGCCGGACGATTCTGGATGTAGCACTTTTTCCACGCTCCGATGGCCGCCAGACCGGCGACGCCGGCGCCGTAGGAGGAGCCGATGGCCGCCAGACCGATGGCCAGATAGCCGCCGGCATGGGCGAGAGCATTCATGAGATAGGCGTGAGTGAAGTCAAAAGTCATCATTTTGCAAATCCTTTCGATTGATTTATTGCCCTAATTTTCACTTTTTCGATCCGCCAGAGGATGATAGGCGCTCCCGCTCCAGGAGATGCCCGCGTGATTGGAAAATTCCAACGTATTGAGACGCACGCCGTGCACCAGCACGCTCATCATGCACAAACAGATATTCAACGCATGTCCGAAGAAGATCACCAGCAGCCCCGGCACCAGCAAAAGCCAGTTCACGTGGAGCAGATTCATCCCCATCTGATTGAAGTTGTAAGCGATGTAGTAACCGGCCAGCCCCACGGCGAAAAGCCTGATGTAGCTCAGCAGATCCACAAAGCTGTTGATGACGGAAAAGGGGAACTGAAAAACATCGCCGGGATTCAGCCAGTTCACCGCGCCGACGATCACCAGCAGGAGTCCGGCTCCGTAACAGCCGTACATGAGCTTCACCGCCCACTCCGCCACCGGAGTGATGTCCAGGAGCTGCAGCACCACCACGAAGTTTCCCGCCAGCACCAGCGCCCAGCCGATATGCCCCAGCATCGGCCGCACCCGTCCGACCGTCAGCGCCTGCCATACCCGGCCCAGCACAAGCTGGCTCAGTCCGAGAGAAAAGCAGATGAGCTGCACATGCTGATTTCTGGCCTCGCTGGAGGCAAGCCACTCCAGACCGCCGAATTCAAAGCCGAACCAGGAACCGCACAGCGCTCCCCAGATCAGCGCGACGCCGCTCAATATCGTGAAGAACACCAGAGGCATCCGCGCAGCCTTGCGCTTGCCGGCCTTATACCAGCCGAAAGCCGTGGCGGCTCCGAAGAGGGCCCCGTATCCCGCGTCGTTGACGATCATGCCGAAGAAGATGGAGAAAAATACGAAGACCGCCGGAGAGACGTCCAATTCCAGATAGCCGGGCATGATGCCGAGGAAATCCAGCAGCGAACGCACCGGCCTGACCCATGACGGCATCTTAAGCAGCACCGGCACCTTTTCGTCGGGTTCCGGATCGCGGACGCCGAGCGCCCAGCCCTCCCTCGCGGCGGCTTCTTCCAGACCGGACAGGGCGAAGTCGGGCACAAATCCCTCCAGCACCGCCAGATCGCCGTCGCCCGACATGGTGTCCCGGGCGCTCAGCAGATCGTATTCGCAGGACAGAGCCTCCTGATAACGCTTCAGCTCTCCGACGCTGGCGGAGAGTTCATCCAGATCCGCCTCGATGCTGATCAGCATCTGACGGTACTCCCGGCAGCGCTTCTCCAGATCGCGCATCCGGCCAGCCGGCAGCACCGCGCAGGGCAGCGCGTCCGCGTCGATTTCACCGGTGGAGACCACTGCGAATCCGCATCTGCGGTCGCTGCGCCATACCTCCTCCACCACACCGGCGCCCGCAATCTCCCGGCAGCGGGCCATATCCTCGTCCGTACCGCTGCAGAGCACGACCCGGACCCCGCTCCGGCGGAGTTCGTCGATCATTCCGGGGTCGAAATCCCCCCAGTCCCGGAGCTTGTCCAAATCATTCTCCAGCCCGGAAAGCGTCTTGGTCATCTCGTCGCGGCCGCGGATGATCATTTCCGCGTAACCGGCAAGTTCCTCTCCGGTCACCTTCAGGCCGCGTCCGCGATCGCCCGGTTCCCGGCTCCGGAGAATGGCTATCGTACGCGCCACGGAGTCGATGCGCTGCTTCAGATCGCGCCGGTCGGATTTCTCCTCCAGGACGCGGCCCGAAACATGCATGACCCCCAGCCTGCGCAGCGCTTCCAGAGTTTCGCCGCGCAGCCGCTCGAGGGTCACCAGCGTGACAAATTTCATCGGTACGATCATGCGGCCTCCGTATTCTTGCTCTTGGCAAGTTTGGAACGGACCACCGCCGAGGTGTCCTGATCCGAAAGATAGATGGTTATCTTCCGGATGTTTTCACGGGTTTCGGGGATCTTGACCTTTTCAAAGAGATTCACTCTCTGGGTGGTGGTGGCCAATTCCTTTTCCAGCAGCCGGTACTGTTCCTCCAGCACCGCGCAGGCTTCCCGGTTGATCACCGTCTCGCGAATGGCCTCCATGCAGTCGTCCAGCAGCGGATCGGTCGTAAAGGGATCGTATTCGGCCTCCGCAAAGTCCACGCCGCCGAAAGTCGGCACCGGAATCCCGGCGATGTTCATCTCTCCGGTATGCACCTTTTCAATCCGCACCAGACGCCCCGCGGCCTCCGCCAGAGCGGCGTCTCCGAAAACGGCGATCCAGGCGCCGAGCGCCTCCCGCTCCGCCTCGGCGGCCTCGCGGGCGGCCCGGAGCCGCTCCGCACTCTGCCGGAGCTCCACGAGCAGCTGCTGCTTTTTCAGCTGCAGGGTGGGCAAAAAGCGCAGATACTGCTTGAGAGCGTCCTGCTCGGCTTTTTTCTGCGTTTTGGTAAGCTTGATTTTAGCCATCTTGCGTCACCGGTTCAGCGGGCCTCTTCGCTTTTGCTTTTCGGCCAATATTCCTTGAGCATGTCGCTCTTGATGGAAGTCTCCTGGGGCTCGAAACATTCGGCAAGCGTCTGCCAGCCCAGATCGAGAGCTTCCTCAAGAGGGATGTTCACCGACAGATCCATCATCCGGGATTCAAAGAGACGGCCGTATTTCAGAAGCTTGCAGTCCCATGCGCTCATCTGAAAGCCCATGGACTGCTTCTCCAGCGTGCTCTTGAAGTCGGAATACAGGCGGATCATCGCGTCCATCAGCGTCCGGTGATCCGGACGGGTCTTGGAATTGACCTGCTGCTTCAGACGGCTCAGGCTCCCGAAGGGCTCGATCCTGCCGCCGACAAGGTAAAACTGCCCCTCGGTGATGTAGCCGGTGTTGTCCGGCACCGGATGGGTGACGTCGCCGCCGGGCATCGTGGTCACCGCCAGAATGGTGATCGAACCCGCGCCGTCGAAGTCCACCGCCTTTTCATAGCGGCTGGCCAGCTGGCTGTAGAGGTCGCCGGGATAGCCGCGGTTGGCCGGGATCTGATCCATGGTCACGGCGATCTCCTTCAGCGAATCGGCGAAGTTGGTCATGTCGGTGAGCAGCACCAGCACCCGCTTGCCCTTCATGGCGTAGCTCTCGGCCACCGCCAGCGCCATATCCGGCACCAGCAGGGATTCCACCACCGGATCGCTGGCCGTATGCACGAACATCACCGTGCGCGAAAGCGCTCCGGAACGGTCGAGGGTGTTGCGGAAATACAGATAATCGTCATATTTGAGCCCCATGCCGCCCAGGATGATGACATCCACCTCCGCCTGCAGGGCGATCCGGGCCAGAAGCTGGTTGGAAGCCTCGCCAGCGACGGAAAAGATCGGCAACTTCTGGGATTCCACCAGCGAGTTGAATACGTCGATCATGGGGATGCCGGTACGGATCATCTTTCTCGGGATGATGCGCTTGGCGGGATTCACCGACGGTCCTCCGATCTCGATCAGATCGTCGGTGACCGGAGGCCGGTTGTCCCGGGGCTCGCCGCGGCCGTTGAAAATGCGGCCCAGCAGCGCCTCGGATTCGGAAACCTGCATCGGACGGCCCAGGAAACGCACCTCGTCGTTGGTGCCGACCCCGCGGGAACCGGCGAAAACCTGCAGATAGACCTTTCCGGCATCCAGACGGATCACCCGGGCCAGCGACGTACCGTGAGCGGATTTCACCTCGGCCAGCTCGTTGTTTCCCACATTTTCGGCCTCGACGCAGATCACATTTCCGACGATCTGAATAATCTTGTGATACACTTTATACATTGACCGCGTGCTCCAGTATTTTCGCGTCTATGGCGCTTTCGGTTGTTTTGAATTCCTGCGTGTCGTCCGCCTGATAGTTCCAGTCGATGAAGAGCTGGCGCAGCTCCAGAAACCAGCGGCGCGCCGCTTCCTTTTCCTCAAAGTCGAAATCCGCCTTCAGCACTCCGGCGACTTTGGCGAAGACATATTTCTGACGGGATTCGGAGGAGGCCCCGTCAACCTTGTCAAAGGTGTTCTGCTGCAGATACACGTAGTCCAGAAATTCGCTCTTCAGGTACACCGTGTAATCCTCGGTGGTCGTCCCCTCCTCGCCGATGACCTTCATCATCTGCATCACTTCGTTGCCCCGGCGCAAAACACTCCGCGCCGCCGCCAGATCGTCGGCGTCGGCCAGACTGTTGTAGTGGCTCCAGCTCTCCAGCGGATTGATGGCCGGATAGCGCCGGGCATCGGAACGCTCCCGCGAAAGTCCGAGAAACGCCCCCACCACCTTCAGCGTCGCCTGCGTCACCGGCTCTTCGAAGTTGCCGCCCGCCGGGCTCACCGACCCGCCGATGGTCACCGATCCGGTCTCCCCGGAATACAGCTCCACCAGACCGGCGCGCTCGTAAAATCCGGCGATCCGGCTCTCCAGATAGGCCGGAAACGCCTCGTCCCCCGGGATCTCCTCCAGCCGCCCGGACATCTCGCGCAGCGCCTGCGCCCAGCGGGAGGTGGAATCCGCCAGCAGCAGCGTATTCAACCCCATCTGACGGTAATATTCGGCAATGGTGACCGCGGTGTAAACCGACGCTTCCCGCGCGGCCACCGGCATGGAACTGGTGTTGCAGATGATGATGGAGCGCTCCATCAGACTCTTGCCGGTCCGCGGGTCCTCCAGCTCCGGAAATTCCCGGAGGATCTCCACCACCTCTCCGGCGCGCTCGCCGCAGGCGGCGATCACCACCACATCCACCTCGGCATGCTGGCTCATCGCGTGCTGCAGCACCGTCTTGCCGGCGCCGAAAGGTCCGGGAGTGCAAAAGGTGCCGCCCACCGCCACCGGGAAAAATGTGTCGATGGACCGGACCTGCATCACCAGGGTCTTCTCCGGCATGAGCTTCTCCTTGTAACAGGGGATCGGCACCTTCACCGGCCAGCTCTGATACATGAAAATTTCCCGCTCGACGCCGTTCTCGTCCACCGCCTCCGCCACCGGTTCGGAGAGGCGGTACCGGCCTTCGGGGCGGATGCTTTTGATCGTCCACAGACCGCGCCATCCGAAGGGCGCCATGATGTAGTGTTTGAATCCCTTTTCCGGCACGACGCCGACCCGGTCGCCGGCCCGCACCCTGCTGCCCGGCACCGTCAGGGGGGTGAAATCCCACTCGCTGTTCTTATCCAGAGCATCCGCGTAAA
>JAZMZH010000210.1:0-1787 GCA_045585875.1 Victivallaceae bacterium
ATGCTCAAGGGCGGCAAGTGGAAGACCTTTTTCCATCTGCCCCGGTGTCTCAGCATGTGCGCCGGACAGCTTGAGAAACTGATCGGCGGCGAAGCCCGCTGAGCCCGGGGACGGACAAGGGCGCAACCGAGCCGCCGTCCCCGGAAGAGGGGAGGGCGGTCGTCCCTCGGCGGTCTTTTCCTCGCTTCGGGATCAGGCGATCCGCTGCATGAGGCGGGGCAGGACTTTCTCGAATTCCACGCCGTAGGTGACGTGTTCGGGGTTTTCCAGGGTGGTCCGGATGCACTCCACGGTATAGTCGGCGGCGGTGCTCAGGGATTTCTCCAGGGACATGCCCCGCATGAGCGCTCCGACGGCGGTGCTGGAGAAAATGTCTCCGGTGCCGTGAAAGGACACGTCGATGTAGTTGTGGAAGTAGCTGAAGAATTCCCCGCTCCCGGCGTTGTATCCCATCACTCCCACCTGACCGTCTTCAAATCGGACGCCGGTGAGCACCGCGTTGCGGCTGCCCAGATCGCTGAGCCGCTTCAGCAGGTCGCAGATGTACTCCCGGGAATAGCCTCCGGCCCGATAGGGGATGTCGAGCATGAAGCACGCTTCGGTCATGTTGGGGACGATGACGTCGGCCTTGGCGCAGAAGCGGGCCATTTCCCGGGCGAATTCCGGAGTGAATCCCGGATAAAGTTTTCCGTTGTCGGCCATGACCGGGTCGATGAACACCACATTGTCCGTGGTTTTGAAGTCGTCGATGAGATCTCCCACCAGCTTGAGTTGCTGGAAACTGCCCAGATACCCGGTGTAGACGGCGTCGAATTTCAGGTTTTCCTTTTTCCAGTGGGCGGCGATGGGCGCGATCTCCCCGGTGAGGTCGTGAAAGGTGAAGCCGCTGAACATGGTGTGGGTCGAGAGCACCGCCGTGGGCAGGATGGCGCACTCGCTGCCCATGGCCGAGATGATCGGCAATGCCACGGTCAGCGAACACTTCCCGACGCAGGAGATGTCCTGGATGGTAAGGACACGTTTCATAAAGCACCTCCGGATTTTATATGGAGCGGATAATATACAGCGGGAACGGTTTCTTTTCAAGTCCGGAGGGTCGGACGGCCCGTTTTTTCAGACAAAAACACGTTCCGCGATTTGAAAAAAATCCGGGACGGGCTATCTTAATCAATTAACGTCTGGAGGTTTGTCCCCATGCTGGAAGCAATCTTCACCGGGATCAGTCTGGCCATGGATGCTCTGGCCGCCTCCGTGGCGATGGGCACAGCGGAGCGGGAGAGATTCGTCTTGCCCCGGATGGCCGCCGTCGCCGGCGCTTTCGGCGCGTTTCAGTTCATGATGCCGGTCGCGGGCTGGGCCGGGGCCGGACGGGCCGCCGATCTCGTCGGCGCCTGCGGGAGTATTGTCGCCGCGGGTCTGCTGTTTCTGGTGAGCGGCAAGATGCTGCTGGACGCCCGCCGGGGAGGGGGCGGAGAAACCCCTCCCTCCATGCGGCTGACCTGGCGGAGCCTGTTCATCATGTCTCTGGCCACCAGCATCGACGCGCTGGTGGTGGGAGCCGGATACGCCTGCCGGGGGAGCAAGAGCATCCTTTCCGACGCCGCCGTGATCGGGATCGTGACCTTTTTCATCTCTCTGGCCGGATGCGTCGCCGGACGCAGGCTCGGCGCGGTCATCGGCGGGCGCCGGTGCGAACTCTTCGGCGGGCTGGTGCTGGCCGCCATCGGCGTGAAGATCCTTCTGGTCGGCTGAATATTCCCGTAAGTCGGAGGCCAAGCGGTCTTAGG
>JAZMZH010000211.1:0-45331 GCA_045585875.1 Victivallaceae bacterium
CGTAATTGTGATTCTGGCTGGAGATCGCCACCCGGCCCGTCGTCAGGTCCTTCACCGGGTGATTGCAGCCGTGGTGGCCGAATTTCAGCCGTCCGCATTTGGCCCCGCAGGCCAGCCCCAAAAGCTGATGGCCGAGGCAGATGCCCATCATCGGCACCCGTCCCAGCAGAGCGCGGATATTTTCCTGCGCCCCGGCGACCGCGGAGGGGTCCGCCGGGCCGTTGGAGAGAAAAACCCCGTCGGGGGCGAGGGCCATGACCTCCTCCGCCGGAGTCCGGGATGGGACCACCGTGACCCGGGCCCCGCGGGCGGCAAGCTGCCGCAGAATGTTGTACTTTACGCCGAAATCGTAGACGACGACGCGGTATTTGCCGGATTCGTTCCAGGCATAGGGTTCCGGCGTCGAGACCAGCGACGCGTAATCCCGGCCGTCCAGCCCCTCCCAGGTCCGCGCCCGGGAGACGGCCTCCGCCTCGTCCATCGGGAGGTCGGAGACGTGAAGAAAGGCTTTTTGCGAACCGTGCCGCCGGAGATGCAGCGTCAGCGCCCGGGTGTCCACTCCGGCGATGGCCGGAGCGCCGTGACGGATCAGGAAATCCGTCAGTTCCTCTTCCGACCGGTAGTTGGAGGAGGGATTGATCTCCTGAACGATCAGTCCGTTCAGAAAAACGCCCCGGGATTCCATATCCGCGCCGCAGCAGCCGTAGTTGCCCACCTCGGCGGCGGTCAGCGCCACGAATTGCCCGGCGTAGGAGGGATCGGAGAGGATTTCCTGATAGCCGGTCATGCCGGTATTGAAGACCGCTTCGCCCTCGGTGTCTTTGGGAGCGCCGCAGCTGAAACCGTGAAAGACCGTGCCGTCCTCCAGGGCGAGAAACGCCGCCCCCGCCCGCTGCTTCCGCCATTGCGTATTCATCACTGATAAGCTCTTTCGTTGTTGTTTCTCATATAGTTGACCAATGCCCGGTTGACCATGCGGAACCCTCCCGGCGTGGGATAATCTCCCGTGAAGTACCAGTCTCCCGTGTATTCCGGACAGCATCTCCGGAGGGCGGGGAGGCTCTGATAGACGATGCGCACCTCCGCCCGGAGCCCCGGCGGAGTCAGCAATGCGGCGATCTCCCGCAGGAGTTCGTCGTCGTCCACCGCGTCGTAAATCTCCTTCATGCGGTTCCGGTTGTCGCCGGAGGCGAGATCCTTCACGGCGTGTTCGCAGGCGCGGTGCAGCACATCCTCCCGGCCCTCCCGCTTCAGGATCCTCACCGCCGCCTGAAAGGCCGCCAGATCCCCGGCGCACGCCATGTCGATCCCGTAGCAGTCGGGATAGCGGATGACGGGAGCCGAACTGGCGACGATGATCCTCCCGGGGGTCAGACGGCCGAGGATCGGCAGGATGGCGTCGCGCATGGTGCCGCCGCGGACGATGGAATCGTCCAGCACCACCAGCGTGTCCTCTCCGGGATGGATGAGGCCGTAGGTGACGTCGTAGACGTGCATGCCCAGCTCCCTGCGGATGTCGGCGTCGGCGATGAAGGTGCGGAATTTCGCGTCCTTGACGGCGATCTGGCCGAAACGCACTTCGCCTCCGTCGGCCGCGGCTTTTTTCATCAGCGTCTCCAGCATGCCGTGAAAACACACCTGGGCGGAGTTGGGAATGTAGCTGAAGAATGTGTGTTCCCAGTCGCTGCCCGCGGCCCGGAGCACCTCCGGCGTCAGTTCCCGGCCCAGGAGCTTGCGCTCCCGGTGAATGTCCGCGTCGTTGGGCCGCGAAAAGTAGATCCTTTCAAATACGCAGCTGCGCCGCGGCGCCGGATCCAGACAGTCGAGGATCTCCACTTCGCCGCTGCGGCGGACCACCACCGCCTTTCCGGCCGGAATCTCCATCACCTCGGCGGTGGTGCGGTTGAAGGCCGCCTGAATCGCCGGCCGTTCGCTGGCCGCCGCGAACACTTCGTCGTCGAAGTAAAAGTATCCGGGGCGGATCGCGTGGGGGTCGCGGATCACAAACGCATCCCCCGCGCCGTTGAATCCGCAGAGCGTGAAGGCCCCGTCCAGACGGTTCAGGGCCTGGCGCAGGATCTTCTGCCAGTCGGTGCTCCCGGTGCGCAGGTCGGAATCCAGCTCCAGGCAATGGGCGATGGTCTGGGTGATGAGGTAACCGTCGGCGCGGCTGGCCGGATGGTGACCGGCCTGCCGGAAACGCTCGAAAAGCTCTCCGGTGTCGGTGAGATTGAAGTTCCCGGCCAGCAGCAGGGTCCGCTCCAGACAGCTGGAATCGTGCACGAAGGGATGGCAGGCGGAGACTTCATGCCGCCCGTAAGTGGCGTAGCGCAGATGCCCCAGCAGCAGTTCGCCGCCCCTGCCCGACATCCCGGACCAGCGGCCCAGCAGGTCCGCCAGCGGGTCCTCCGCCGCGGCGGATTTTTCCAGCCGGTAGGCGGGGGACCCCGGCTCCGGAGTCAGCCTGAGTTCGGCGATCCCGGCGCCGTCCTGGCCCCGGTTGTGCTGTTTTTCCAGCATCAGGGCCATTTTGCTGAAGCCGTAGTCGCCGCTGCCGTATTTCCCGGCGTAGTACTCAAGCGGCTTGCGCAGCCTCAGAAGAGCCGTCGCACATTCGTGTTTGATGGAGTCCGACATGGTGGAAACTCCGATCAGTAGACGAAAAGCATTTCCCGATACTTGGGCAGCGGCCAGCAGGCGTCCGGAATCATTTTTTCCGCCTCGTCCACCACGATGCGCAGGCTGTTCATGGCCTCGAGGATCTCCTCGTGGAGTCCGGGCAGGGCCGAGGCCAGCGCGTCCGCGGCGGCGCTCAGGCGGTCCAGGATCCCGCCGAGGCAGGCGGCGCGCTTTTTCAGCGTTTCGGAACCCTGCCCGAGGGCGGCGGATTCGGCGTCTTTCAGGGTCCGGAGCGCTTTCGCCAGCTCTTCCGCGACGACCGGCTCGATCATGCTGCGGGCGATTTCCAGGGCGACTTCACCCTCGATGCGCACCTTGCGGTGGTAATTTTCCATAAACACTTCGTACCGTGAAACAATCTCCCGGTGCTGAAAAACCCCGTACTTTTCCAGCAGCGCCATATTCTGCTTCGAGGTCAGGACCTTGAGCGCGTCCATCGTGGTCCGGAAGTTGGGCAGCCCGCGCTTTTCGGCTTCCTTCAGCCATCCGGAGGCATAGCCGTCGCCGTTGAAGATGATCCGCTTATGCGCCTTGACAACGTCCCGCAGATGCGCCTGCAGCCGGGCGTGGAAATCCTTTTTCGGGAAGGCGGCGAGCGTATCCGCCATCCGGTCGAAGGCTTCGGCCACGATGGTGTTGAGCATCACGTTGGGACCGGAACAGGACTGGCTCGAACCCGGGGCGCGAAACTCGAACTTGTTGCCGGTAAAGGCGAAGGGACTGGTCCGGTTGCGGTCGGTGGCGTCCCGGGGCAGGGGCGGCAGGGTGTCCACGCCGATGCGGAGCACGCCGCCCGCGCGGCTGGACTTGTGGCCGCCCTTTTCAAGCTGGTCGATGACTTCGGAGAGCTGATCGCCCAGGTACATGGAGATCACGGCGGGCGGAGCCTCGTTGGCGCCCAGCCGGTGATCGTTTCCCACTCCCGCCACGGAGGCGCGGAGGAGGTCGGCGTGGAGGTCCACCGCCTCGATGATGGCGCAGAGGGTGGTCAGAAAGATGGCGTTCTGATCGGGGTCGCTGCCGGGATTCAGGAGGTTGCGCTTGCCGTAATTGATGCTCCAGTTGTTGTGTTTGCCGGAGCCGTTGATGCCGGAAAAGGGCTTTTCGTGCATGAGGCAGACGAATCCGAAGCGGTCGGCGGTCTGGCGCAGGACCTCCATCACCAGCATGTTGTGGTCGCAGGCGAGATTCAGCTCCTCGAAGATCGGCGCCAGTTCGAACTGCGCGGGCGCGACTTCATTGTGGCGGGTTTTGGCGGGGATGCCCAGTTTCCAGAGTTCCCGTTCCACCTCGTTCATGAAGTTCAGCACCCGCATTTTGATGGTGCCGAAGTAGTGGTCCTCCAGCTGCTGATGCTTGGCCGGAGGCGCTCCGAAGAGGGTCCTGCCGGTCTGCAGCAGATCCGGACGGAGCAGGTAAAAATGCTTGTCGATCAGGAAGTACTCCTGCTCGGGTCCCAGCGTCACCGTCACTTTTTCGTCGGGCAGTCCGAAGCACTTCATCAGTCTTCTGGTCGCCGCCGAGAGCGCCTGGATCGACCTCAACAGCGGGGTCTTGCGGTCCAGCGCCTCGCCGGAATAGCTGCAAAAGGCGGTGGGGATGCAGAGGGTCGCGCCGTTGCCGTGACGCTTGATGAATGCCGGACTGGTGGGGTCCCAGGCGGTGTAGCCCCGGGCCTCGAAGGTGGAGCGCAGCCCGCCGGAGGGGAAGCTGGAGGCGTCCGGTTCGCCGAGGATCAGATTTTTCCCGGAAAAACTCATGATGGCGCGGCAGCCGTCCGTTTCCAGAAAGGAATCGTGCTTCTCCGCCGTGTTGCCGGTGAGCGGCTGAAACCAGTGGGTGTAGCTGGTGGCGCCCCGGGAGATGGCCCATTCCTTCATGGCATGGGCGACGTCGCCGGCGATCTCCGGGTCCAGGGCCTTGCCCTCCTCAATGGTGGCCTGGAGCTTCTCGAAGACCGCTTTGGGCAGATGCCCGCGCATGGCCTCCAGATTGAAAACGTCTTCCCCGTAGCAGTTGATGTCGGCGGCCTTTGCGGCGGCGGGACCCTCTACTTTCAGTTCCGCGACGGCTTTGATCGCATCGTAACGTTTTTCGCTGCTCATGGTCAAATCTCCTGTTGGGTTGGTTAGTCCGGGGGACCTTATCCTGAAACGGTACTTCAAAACTTCATAAGCAAAATCCGTGCCAGTTTATGGATGACGGCACTGCCGCTCCCGTCGTTCCGCGGGCGATCCCGGCTCCGATTACCCCCTTTCATTGATGTTTGCGGTCATGCCGAAAATCAGAAAAACTCCCTTTGCCGGGAGCATCGAGGCATATTTTTTATTTACAGAAAATGTAAAAAATATTCTTGGTTTACATTTATTGTAAAACATTTTCCCGTCGGAACCGCCGGAAACGGATTGGCATGAAACTTGCAAAATACCTCTTGAATATGCGGAACAACATGAAAGGCCGGTATGATGGGACAGATATTTCGACAGCAGCCGTCGGCGCTTTACAACCCTGCGCTGGAACATGACGCCTGCGGCGTGGGACTCGCGGCCAACCTCAACGGCGAGGCCGGGCATGATATTGTCGTGAAGGGCATCACCATTCTCTCCAGACTGATGCACCGGGGGGCGGCGGGCAGCGATCCGGAGACCGGGGACGGAGCCGGGCTGCTGCTGACGATCCCCGACGAATTTTTCCGAAAATACTCCGGCGTCGCGCTGCCGGAGGCGGGGCGCTACGCCGTCGCCATGATCTTCGGCGGCCTGGGGAAGGAGCGGGAAATCGAGAAGATCGTCGCCTCCGAGCGCGGCGTCGTGCTGGGCTGGCGAAAGGTCCCGGTCGTCCCGGAGGCCATCGGCCGCAAGGCCCGGGAGAATTGTCCCGCCATCCGTCAGCTTTTCATCGGCGGGGAGGGGTTTGCCGACAATGCCGAGTTCGAGCGGAAACTTTTCGTCATGCGCCGCCTGATTGAAAAGGCGCATCTCGATCTTTACATCTGCAGCATGTCCTCGCGCACCGTCGTCTATAAGGGGCTGCTGCTGGCGACCCAGATCGAAAAATTCTATCCCGACCTCTCCGACGAACTTTTCCGCTCCCGGTTCGCCATCGTCCATCAGCGCTACAGCACCAACACCTTTCCCACCTGGCAGCTGGCGCATCCCTTCCGCTGTCTGGCTCACAACGGCGAAATCAACACCCTGCGGGGCAATCTCAACGCTCTGAAGGCCCGGGAGCGGCTGCTGGCCAGTCCGCTTTTCGGGGACGATCTGCGGAAACTCCTGCCTCTGATCGAGCCGGGGCAGAGCGATTCCGCATGTCTCGACAACATGCTGGAACTGCTGGCGGCCGCCGGACGCAGCATCGAGCACGCCATGCTGATGCTCATCCCCCAGGCCTGGGGCGCCAAATATTACATGGGCCGCGATGTCCGGGGATTCTTCGAATACCACTCGGCGCTGATGGAGCCCTGGGACGGGCCCGCCGCGGTGGTCTTCACCGACGGCATCAATCCGGGGGCCATCCTCGACCGGAACGGCCTGCGCCCGGCCCGCTACACCAAAACCAAGAGCGGCCTTTTCATCCTGGCCAGCGAGGCCGGGGTGCTGGACATCCCGCCGGAGGAGGTGGAGTGCCGCGGGAGGCTGAAGCCCGGAGAAATTCTGCTGCTCGATCTCGAACATCACCGTCTTTTGCTGGATTCGGAGATCAAGACCGGTCTCGCCCGCAGCCGTCCCTACCGCCGCTGGGTCGAGGAAAACCGGCTCTCGGTCCACGGGCTTTTCACCGACATCACCGCCGCCGAGCCGGAGAAAGATCTGCCCCGCCGCCAGCGTTTCTTCGGCTACACCCGGGAGGATGTGGAGATCATCCTCAAGCCCATGGCGGAAAAGGGCGCCGAACCCATCGGCTCCATGGGCAACGACGCCGCGCTGGCGGTGCTCTCGGAAAAGCCCCAGCTGCTTTTCGCCTACTTCAAGCAGCTTTTCGCCCAGGTCACCAATCCTCCCATCGACCCGATCCGCGAGGAGCTGGTGATGAGCCTGATGACCTATATCGGCAACCGGGGAAACATCCTGGAGGAGACTCCGGAGCACGCGCGGCTCATCAAGCTGCGCCGCCCCGTCCTGACGGACGACGAATTGCGGCATCTGCGGAATTTCGGGGCGCACGGGTTTCATGCCCGCGTCCTCTCCTGCGGATTCGAAGCTTCCGGCGGCGAGGACGCCCTGCGCCGGGCGCTGCGCGATCTGGCCGCGTCCGCCGTGGCGGCGGCTTCTTCGGGCGAGCGCATCCTCATCCTCTCCGACCGGGAACTTCCCTCCGGCATGGCCGCCATCCCCAGTCTGCTGGCCTGCGCGGCGGTCAACCGCGCGCTGGTCGATGCCGAAATGCGTCCCGAGACCGGGATCATCATCCAGTCCGGAGAGGTGCGCGAGGTCATGCACTTCGCGCTGCTGCTGGGCTTCGGCGCCACGGCGGTGAATCCCTATCTCGCTCAGGAGACGGTCACGGAGCTCTCGCGCTCCGGAGCCGTCGCCGCGGACCCGGTGACGGCGGCGGGCAATTACATTCACGCCGTGGAAAAGGGTTTGCTGAAGATCATGTCCAAGCTGGGCATTTCCACGCTGCGCAGCTACCGTTCCGCCCAGGCTTTTGAGGCGGTGGGGCTGAGCCGGGAGTTTCTCGACGAATTTCTGCCCGGGACCATCTCGCGCATCGGCGGCATCGGGCTGGCCGAAATCGCCGGAGACGCGGCGGCGCGGGCCCGGGACGCGGCATCCTCCGACACGCTGCTCCCGGCGGGGGGCGAATACCGTTACCGCCGGGACGGGGCGGCGCATCTCTGGACGCCGCAATCGCTGGCGGCCTTCCGGCAGGCGGTGCAGAGAGGGGACTACGCCAAGTTTCAGGAATACAGCCGGATGATCGACGACCAGTCCCGGCATCTGTGCACATTGCGGGGGCTCTTCCGCTTCAAGGAGGCGGAGAGCATTCCCATCGAGGAGGTGGAGAGCGTCGAGAGCATCCTGAAGCACTTTGTTTCGGGCGCGATGAGCCTCGGCAGTCTCAGCCCGGAGGCCCATACCGCCATCGCTCTGGCCATGAACCGGTGCGGGGCGATGAGCAACTGCGGGGAGGGGGGCGAAAACTTCGAACGCTTCGGCACCGAATACAACAGCGCCATCAAGCAGGTGGCCAGCGGCCGCTTCGGCGTGACCATCGATTATCTCGGAAACGCCAGAGACATCCAGATCAAAATGGCCCAGGGGGCGAAGCCCGGCGAGGGCGGCCAGCTCCCCGGCCACAAGGTCAATGACTTCGTGGCCAGAATCCGCCACGCCATGCCCGGGGTGACATTGATTTCGCCGCCGCCCCACCACGACATCTACTCCATCGAGGATCTGGCCCAGCTGATCTACGATCTGCGCAACGCCAATCCGGAGGCGCGGGTCTCGGTGAAACTGGTTTCCGAACCCGGAGTGGGGACGGTGGCGGCGGGCGTCGCCAAGGCCAAGGCCGACGTGGTGCTCATCTCCGGTCACGACGGCGGCACCGGTGCTTCGCCGCTCACCAGCATCAAATACGCCGGTCTGCCCTGGGAACTGGGCATCGCCGAGGCCCAGCAGACGCTGGTCCTGAACGGCCTGCGGGAGAATATCAAAATTCAGGTGGACGGCCAGCTCAAGACCGGGCGGGACGTGGTGATCGGGGCGCTGCTGGGCGCGGAGGAATTCGGATTTGCCACGACCATACTGGTCTGCCTCGGCTGCGTGATGATGCGCCAGTGCCACAGCAACACCTGTCCCATGGGCGTCGCCACCCAGGACCCGGAACTCCGCAAGCACTTCGCGGGCAAGCCGGAGTACATCATCAACTTCCTGCGCTTCATCGCATCCGAGGTCCGGGAACATCTGGCCCGGCTGGGGTTCCATTCTCTGGAGGAGGCCTGCGGCCGGAGCGACATGCTGGAGACCGATGAGGCGATTGAATTTTTCAGGACCCGCCGTCTGGACTTCAGCGCGCTGCTCCGCCCGGCGCAGGGCGCGGGGGTGCGCTTCAATCCCGCCCGGGGCCGGACGGAACTCGTGAATTTCGACCGCCGGGAACTGCTGAACCGGCTGAAGCTCGACGGGCATCCCGAAACCCTCTCCCTGAAGATCGCCAACGCCGACCGCACCGTGGGGACCGAGCTCTCCGGCGTCATCGTGAAGCGTTTCGGAGCGGCGGGCCTGCCGGAGGACACGGTACGAATCCGCCTGGAGGGCGTCGCCGGACAGAGTCTGGGCGCGTTTCTGGCCCCGGGGGTGACCCTGGAACTCACCGGCGAAGCCAACGACTATGTCGGCAAGGGTCTCTCCGGCGGCAAGATCGTCATCCGCAAGCCTCCCGAGGCCGATTATCCGGCGGAGGCGAACGTCATCGCCGGCAACGTCATCGGTTACGGCGGCACCTCCGGCAGCATCTACCTTAACGGCATCGCCGGGGAGCGCTTCGCCATCCGCAACAGCGGCATGACCCTGGTGGCCGAGGGGATCGGCGACCACGGCTGCGAATACATGACCGGCGGCCGGGTGGTGGTGCTCGGCCACGTGGGCGTGAATTTCGCCGCGGGCATGACCGGCGGTCTGGCCTACGTCTACGACGAAAAGGGACATTTCGACCTCTCCTGCAATCCGGACGGGGTCGATCTGGAGAGCATCGCTCCGGGGAGCGAGGCCGAGGAGGAGTTGAAAACGCTGATCGAAGCGCACCGCCGGGAAACCGGCAGCGTCAAGGCCGCCGCCATGCTGGCCGACTGGGAGCAGTACCGTGCGAAGTTCGTACGGATATTCCCGGTGGAATACCGCAACGCGCTCAAAGCCAAAGGAGCCTGCTGAAATGCAAGAGAGAATTCATCAGATTTACCGTCCCGCGGAGGAGCGCAGGCGGGATTTTCAGGAGGTGGAGCGGCGCCTCTCCGAAAACGAGATCCGTCAGCAGATGCTCCGCTGTCACAACTGCGGCATCCCCTTCTGCCACGGTTCCGGCTGTCCGCTCTACAATCAGATCCCGGACTTCAACGCGGCGGCGGCCGCCGGGGATTGGCGGACCGCCTACGAGATCCTTTCCCAAACCAGTTTTTTCCCGGAATTCACCAGCCGCGTCTGTCCGGCGCTCTGCGAGGGCTCCTGCTGCTGCGGCGTGGACGGCGAGGCGGTCATGGTGCGGCAGTGCGAAAAGATGATCGTGGAACGGGCCTTTGAGGAGGGCTGGGTGCGTCCGGCGCTCCCCGCGAAACGCCGGGAGGCAAAGATCGCCGTGATCGGCGGCGGCCCCTCCGGACTCTTCGCGGCGGAGGGGCTGAACCGCGCCGGTTTTTCGGTGACGGTCTTTGAGGCCAATCACCGTCCCGGCGGCCTGCTCCGCTACGGCATCCCCGACTTCAAGCTGGCGAAGAGCCTGCTGGACCGCCGTCTGGAGCTGATGGAGCGGGAGGGCATCCGGTTTGTCACGGACACCCGGATCGGCCGGGATATTTCCGGAGCCTATCTGCTCCGCAATTTCGACGCGGCGGTGCTGGCCGTGGGCACTCCCTCCGCCCGGGATCTGTCCGTGCCGGGGCGGGAGCTCGCGGGAATCCACTTCGCTCTGGAATTTCTCCAGGGGCAGAACCGGGTCAACTCCGGCGAACTCGACGCCCTCCCGGTCAGCGCCCGCGGCAAAGACGTGCTCATCATCGGCGGCGGCGACACCGGCAGCGACTGCGCGGGCACCGCGATCCGGCAGGGGGCCCGGAGCGTCCGTCAGGTCGAAATCATGCCCCGTCCTCCGGAAGCGCGCTCCGCCTCCACGCCCTGGCCCGCCTGGCCCTGGATGCTCCGCACCAGTTCCAGCCATGAGGAGGGGTGTCTCAGAGAGTGGAATATCGCCAGCGACCGCTTCACCGGTTCCGGCGGGGTTGTTTCCGGCGTGGAGGTGCACGAGGTCCGCTGGAGCTTTTCTCCGGAGGGCAGGCCGCTGAAGTGCGAAGCCGTCCCCGGCTCCGAGCGGGTCATAAAGGCCGATCTGGTGCTGCTGGCGATGGGCTTCACCGGAGTGCCCCGGGAGGGGCTGGCGGAGGAGCTGGGTCTGGAGCTCAACGGGCGCGGCGCCGTCATCGCCGATCCCGCCCGGAGAATCTACGCGGCGGGCGACTGCGCCAACGGCGCTTCGCTGGTCGTCCGCGCCATGGCCGACGCCGGGAAGGTCGTGGAAAGGATCAGGGAGGAAATGCCATGATGAAGTTCAGCAAGTGGAGCGGCCTCGGCAACGATTTCATCTTTTCCGAGCCCGGCGAAACGCCGGATCCGGCCTCCGTGCCCCGGCTGTGCGACCGCCGCACCGGCATCGGGGCGGACGGGGTGATCGTGATCGAGCCTCTGGGAGGGATTGATTTCCGGATGACCATCTACAATGCCGACGGTTCACAGGCCGCCATGTGCGGCAACGCCACCCGGTGCGCGGCCAAATTCATCGTTTCCCGGGGCCTGGGCTCGGGCCCGGTTTTCCGTCTGCACACCCTCTCCGGCGTGGTTTCGCCGGAGCTGCTGGCCGACGGCCGGGTGCGGGTGGACATGGGGCTGCCGCGGGAGTTCCTCGGAAATATCGAATTGCAGGTCGGCGACCGGAAATTCCGCGCCGTCACCGTCTCCATGGGAAATCCCCACGCCGTGATCTTTTCCGACGGGGTGGAAGCGGTCCCGCTGGAGAAGTGGGGGCCGGTGCTGGAGCACGCCGCCTGCTTCCCGGACCGCTGCAACATCGAATTCGCCCAGATCCTCGCTCCCGGCAGGATCCGGATGCGGGTCTGGGAGCGGGGATGCGGCGTCACCTCCGCCTGCGGCACCGGCAGCTGCGCCGCGCTGGTCGCGGCGCAGAGGAGCGCGCTCTGCGGGTCGGAGGCGGACCTGATCCTCGACGGTGGCGTACTGCATATCGAACACCTCCCGGAGGCTCCGGTCTTCATGACCGGACCGGCCGCGGAAATCTTCAGAGGAGAGATCGGCGATGAATTCTGAATTGCTCAATCCGAATTACCGGCTTCTGCCGGAGACCTATCTGTTTTCGCAGATCGCCCGCCGCATCGCGGAGTTTCAGGAGCGTCATCCGGAGCGCGAAGTCATCCGCCTCGGCATCGGCGACGTCACCCGTCCGCTGGCGCCGGAGGTCATCAAGGCCATGCACCGGGCGGTGGACGAGATGGCCGCGCCGGAAACCTTTCGCGGCTACGGCCCGGAGCAGGGATACGAATTTCTCCGGCGGAGGATCGCGGAGGGAGAGTACGCGGCCCGGGGCGTCGACATTTCTCCCGACGAAATCTTCGTGAGCGACGGCTCCAAGTGCGACGTGGCCAACATCCAGGAGCTCTTCGCTCCCGGCTGCCGGGTCGCCATTCCCGATCCGGTCTACCCGGTGTACCTCGACAGCAACGTCATGGCCGGGCGCGGCGGCGGCCTCCGCCCCGACGGCCGTTACGGGAATGTCGTCTATATGCCCTGCAATGCGGAAAACGGATTCCAGCCGGAACCTCCGCCGCCGGGGACCGCCCTGATCTACCTGTGCAGCCCCAACAATCCCACCGGCACGGTGCTCTCCCGGAGCACGCTGGAAAAGATGGTGGGATTCGCCCTGGCCACGGGCGCGGTGATCCTCTTCGACGCGGCCTATGCCGAATACATCCGGGACGACGCGCTGGTGCACTCCATCTACGAGATCCTCGGGGCGAAAAAGTGCGCGGTGGAGTTTCACAGCTTCTCCAAGAGCGCCGGCTTCACCGGGGTGCGCTGCGCCTTTACCGTGATCCCGGGGGAGATGGAGACGCTGCGCCGGATGTGGCTCCGGCGTCAGAGCACCAAATTCAACGGCGTGAACTACATCGTCCAGCGGGCGGCGGAGGCGGTTTATTCCGAGGCCGGACGCGCCCAGACCCGGGCCGTGGTCCGGCAGTACATGCGCAATGCCGAAACCATCGTCTCCGGGTTGAAGCGGTGCGGTTTCACGGTCTTCGGCGGGGAACACGCCCCCTACATCTGGTGGCGGCTCCCGGAGGGGACCGGCTCCTTTGAATTCTTCGATTTCCTGCTGGAAAAGTGCGCCGTGGTGGGCACGCCGGGGAGCGGATTCGGGCCGGGCGGCGAGGGATATTTCCGCCTGACCGCTTTCGGCGATCCGGAAAAAACCGGCGAGGCGATCCGGCGAATCGCCGGAATTCGGGGGATCACGGCTTGATAATCCGGCGGGGAGCATGTATATTATCTCCCGTCATGAGCATGGAAATACATCCGCAGATACTGGTGATTCAGAAGATCAGCGCCGCGCTGATCCACGGCCGCGATGTGGAAACAATGCTGGAAAAGGTATTGGAGATCATCGACCGGGAGATGGGCATGCGCCGAGGGACCTTTTCGCTCCGTTACGGGGACACCCTGCGGATCGAAGCCTCCCACGGACTCACCGCCGCCGAAAAGGAGAAGGGGTTTTACAACCTCGGGGAGGGGATCACCGGCCATGTGGCCGAGACCGGACGCAGCCATGTGATCCCGGATCTGCGCAAGGACCCCAGATTTCTGAACCGCACCGGCAAGCACCATTACGATAAACCGGCGGCCTTTATCTGCGTGCCCCTCTTTCACCATTCGGAGCTGATCGGCACCCTCTCGGTGGACCGGCCGATCACCCCGGAGACCAATCTCGACAGCGACGTGGCGTTTCTGGAGATTCTGGCCAACATCACGGCGGATTCCGCCTCCGAATGTCTCCTCCAGCATCAGGAAAAGCAAAGCCTGCTGGATGAAAACCGCAAGCTCCGCAGCATGCTCAGCAGCGCCCCCGGCAAGCTGATCGGCAACTGCCGCGAGATGCAGCAGGTCTACCGGGAACTCCGTCAGGTCGCCCCCACCGACGCCACCGTGCTGATCCGCGGCGCCAGCGGCACCGGCAAGGAGCTGCTCGCCCACGCCATCGTGGAACTCTCCGGCCGCCGGGACAAGCCCTTCGTCACCCTGAACTGCGCCGCCCTGCCGGAAAATCTGGTGGAGAGCGAGCTCTTCGGCCACGAAAAGGGCGCCTTCACCGGAGCCGTCGCCCGCCGGATCGGACGGGCCGAGGCCGCGGACGGCGGGACGCTCTTTCTCGACGAGATCGGCGACCTCACGATGCAGACGCAGGTGAAGCTGCTGCGCTTCCTCCAGGAGCGGACTTTTTCCCGGGTGGGCAGCAACGAGGAGCTGCGGTCCAACGTCCGTTTTCTGGCCGCCACCAGCCGCAACCTGGAGGATCTGATGGAGCGGAAGCTCTTCCGCGAGGACCTTTTTTACCGGCTGAACATCTTTCCCATCATGATGCCTCCCCTGGCGCGGCGCTCCAGCGACATCATCCTGCTGGCCGAGCACTTCATCGAGATGCTGAATCTGAAGTACAATAAGAAGATCACGAAACTCTCCCCCTCCGCGACCCGTCTGCTGATGAATTACCAGTGGCCGGGCAACGTCCGGGAGCTGGAGAACTGCATGGAGCGGGCCGTGCTGACCGCTTCCGACGACTGCATCCACAGCGGCAATCTGCCGCCGTCGCTTCAGGCGGCGGGGCCGGCCGCCGGAGCCGCCCCCTCCGGGACGCTGGATCAGATGCTCGCGGCCTGCGAACGGGATTTCATCACCGACGCCATCGGCAGGCACGACGGAAACCTCTCCGCCGCCGGACGGGAACTGGGGCTCTCTCCCCGGATGATGAATTACCGGATGAAGCGTCTGGGCATTCCCGGCCGGAAGTGACCGGGCCGCGTTGTTATGCGCTGTGCCGCCGGATGAAATTCCACACGTTCCGCGGAGCGGTGCGGAGTCCGCGCTCTGCCGGAGATTCGGCGACAGCCTTTCTCGGAATCAATCGCCTCGGCGGGAAATTCAAAAGCCGATCGGAGAAATTTACCGATGTGTTTCCTCCGGCAGGAATTGCCAAGCCATGCTCATTCCGAGCGAGTGACGATCCATCGCCCTTTCTTTCGTGATCCGGAGCGGAGGATAAGATTTTCCTTCTGCAATACGCTCAAAGCACGTTCCACCGTTCGAGTCGACACATCAAGGCGTTTTGCCATAACAGCTGCACTCTGTGTACCGTTCTCAATCAAAAGCCCCAACACTTCTCGTTGTACCTTGCTTATTCCGACACTTATTCCGACACTTATCCCGACAGATTTCTTGCTTTGTCGCAACACCTCTGCATCGAACGGAATTACAACATTGATATACCCTTCGTCTATGCGGAATGCCTCTTTTCCGTATTTGGACACGATAGCCGGAACTCCGTGACCAGTGTGTTCCGTGAGTTCCATATTAAGGAAAATCCTCATCAGCATATCATTTCGCGGCCGACTGATTCCCTGGAAAAACATTTCCCTCGTTTCGCCCCGCGGAAGCCCGCCGTGAGACAGAATTTCAAGCCGATCTTCAAACAGTGATATGAGAGGCTGGGAGAGCGACCAGTCATTGTGAACCAGCGCATTGATAACAGCTTCATTCACGCAGTCAAGATCAAAAAGGGATTTATCGCTTCGCGGGCGCGCAGACGTATCCGTGATGCGGATGTTTTCGGCGGCCAGCCGGTTTCTTATCTGTTCAAAGGCAAAAAGCAAACACTGAGAACCGTAATCGTTACGTTCGGAAACCGAAGATTTGTTACGGCCATTGAATTTGACAACTATCAGTGGCACTGTATTCCGGTCAGACATGAGTTCCGCTAAAAGATTGTACTCCCCATCCGGCGTCCTGAGGCCAAGATTGACCTCGAAGGATTTTTCATCTAAATGAAATCCCTTTTCGGCATAGCATATTTTGAGTGTACGAAGAGAAATAGCCCCATAATGGGCGGGCACACGGACCATATAGTCTGTATCTGTGAAATTACGCTCGTAACGCGCCTTGATTTGTTCCGGCGTCATTTCTCTGCATGTCGTGCCGATTCGAACGGGACAGCCCGTTGAGGAAAAACCATACCGCTTCTGGCAATAAATCGGTCTCGTACCTTTCATGACATGAAGTATCAGGATGGATTTCCCTTCATTACATCGCAATTCTGAGGAGACATTTGCTTGCGGATTGGGCTCTATCTTGGTTGTAATCACATCCGATATCTTCCGCATCGTCTCATCAATTTGCTCCAGCCCGACAATAGTTCCATCGTTGGCAACGCCTAAAACGATATCTCCGCCGTCGGCATTCAAAAAGGATACTATTTCTTTGCATATCGTATCTGAATATTCTCTCTTGAATTCCAAAGATTCAGATTCACTTTCAGCATATTTGCTCATGTCGTCCTCGCTGTATTCTGATAAAACATAAATAATATAGCACGATATAAGACATGTTTCAAATTAACCCGACATTTTTTGTCGGTTATGTAAGTTGGAAGTTAAACGCATTCTTAAATCTGCTGATTTTTCCGAAAGGTGCATTTGCCTTTTCAATTCACCCTATTTCCTCCGGCAGGGACGAAAAAAAAAGCTCCCGATGCCGCGCGCAGGCATCGGGAGCAGGGGAGGGGCCCGCCGTCTCCGGGATCAAAAGAAACCCCGGCCGGACGCGGATGCACCCGACCGGGGGGTGTGATATCCCGCTGTCATGCGGCGGATGCGCGCGTCAGATGATTCCGACTCCGCCGGACAGATGCGGGATTAGTGATGGAGCCGGGGAGTCCTGCCGAAAGAATCGGCCGGGAACCACCTCTTGTCCGGGGAAACCGGCCAAGCGCTCCCAAATTTCTTAACGGAACTTTTTCGGACTTCCCGATTTGACGTAGGTGTCGATGAATGTACCGTCAACCGGCTGCACATGCCCATCCACGAAACTCATATTGCACTTCCCGTTGTGGAAAAGCGTGAAACTGCTGAGATCGGGACCGCCGGCGGTGCAGTTATAGTAAGAACCCTGATCCCACAAGGTTTGCTGGCAGTTGTCGCTGAGCATATAAGTTTTGGTGGGATCGGTAAACTTGGTAAAGATGACCAGATACATCAGTCCGGATGCGATGGTATTGTATTCGCCTTGGTAAAGACCTCCGGCGTTTCCGCCGTAGGCGCCGATTTTCAACTGTCTTTCATCATCGGCATGTTCCAGCGTTTCCACGCAGTGAATCGCCTTTTTCGACAAGGTGTAGCCCGCCTGATTGACGAAATATGCCCACCCGGGATAAATATAGGGACTCATCGCCTCCTGGTTGTAAAAGACAGGCACCATGTCATCGTGATCATTGGAATACATCTGCAGATGCAGCTGACAATCTTTCAGCTGCGAAACGCATTTGATCGCCTGCGCGGCGGCCCGGGCCTTGGAGAGGGCGGGCAGCAGCATGCTGGCGAGGATGGCAATAATCGCGATCACGACCAGCAGCTCTATTAACGTGAATATGCTTTTCTTCATACCGACTCCTTTCTGTTTCGGTTGTTCTCGGAACAATTTTTTGCGCACCTTTTCTTGTTCCTGCCGTTACGATACAGGAAAAACGGGAAAAGTCAAGAAGCAAAAGGTCATTTTTTTTCTTTGAAAATTTTTTTGAAATTGCTATCGTTTTGCTATAAAAACAACGATGGCACCCCAGAAGACACCGATTTGCCTTTTCGCTTCTTTTCGCGCTCCGAATTCACCGGGCGGTGCGTTCCATGCTGTTCCGGCGCGCCATGGCTCCGGGCCGCAATTCAAGTTGACGCGGTCATATTTCCGCACGGGATTTTGGACGAGTCCGACGGGGGAATTGGAATTTTGATCCAAAGGATGCATCGGGTTTGCAAAATACCGGATGCCGTCTTATATTATACGGCTCTCCCGGACGATCTCCCCGTTCCGCGGAGATCGAGTCGAGTCCGCAATGGTGCGCCTCTCCCGGCGCAGAACATAAAAAGGAGCAGACAATGTTCATAGACATCCACGTCCATACTGTGAGAAAGCCCGGTCTTACGCGCGATTGCGGCGACACTTACGCCACGCCGGAGCAGCTTTTCAAGGCGTATGACGAGCTCGGCATCGAGCGCGGCGTGCTTCTGCCGAAAGCGAATCCGGAATGCAGCCATGTCCTCATGTCCAACGAAGAGTGTCTTGAGCTCGCGGAGCAGTACGACCGCTTCATCCCGTTCTGCAACATCGACCCGCGGATGCTCTCGAACAATTGGAAGTCCGGCCTCGACCGGATGATGATTTACTACCGGGAGCGCGGCTGCAAGGGCGTCGGAGAGGTATGCTGCAATCTCGACATTCTCGATCCGCTCATGCAGAATCTCTTCCGCTGCGCCGAAATCGCCGACATGCCCGTGACATTTCACATGTCGCCGTTTGTCGGATATACTTACGGGATCGTCGATGAGGCGGGTCTGCCGAAACTGGAAGAGACTCTGAAGCGCTATCCGAAACTCAAGCTCTTCGGCCATTCGCAGACATTCTGGGCGGAAATCTCCGCAATCCGCGATTTCAACGACCGCTTCGGCTATCCCAAAGGCCCTGTGACCGAGGGCGCCGTCCCGCGCCTGATGCGCAAATATCCGAATCTTTACGGCGACCTTTCCGCGGGAAGCGGCTGCAACGCCCTCGCGCGCGATCCGGAATATGCCGTCAAATTCCTGAACGAATTCCAGGACCGCCTCTTCTTCGGCACGGACGTCTGCCAGCCGAGCATGCCGACGGTCCGCCTGCTGGCGGACTTCCTCAACGACTTGCTTGACAAAGGCGCAATCTCCCGGACCGTCTTCAACAAAATCGCGAGAGAAAACGCAATCCGCGTGCTGGGATTGCAGCGGTGATTTCAAAAGATCTTACGCCGCCGCCGGTCACTTGCTCAGCGAGAGCGGCCGTCCTCCGGCGTCGAGGGCGATCTCCCGTTTCCGGACCGCCCAGTCTCTGTTCAGCCGCTGCTTCAGATCGGTGACGGACCACTCCGGCGCGTCGGCGAAGGCGCCGCCGTCCAGGTAGCTCAGGAGCTCGTGCTTCAGAAATCTGCCCGCGGGCTCGTCGTCGGCAAGCACCAGTCCGGTCATGATGATCCGTCCGCGCCCGACCCTGAATTCCGAGAGCATGGATTTGAAGCGGATCAGCTTGAAGGATGGGATCAGTTCCATCAGCGGCCTGTATTCCGGCATTTCCCGGTCGCAGGAGATGGAGCGGCTGCCGTTCATCAGGGGAAAAAACTGCCAGTCCATGAATTCCTCGTGGGGGAATCTCCGCCATACCGGATGCGGATTGATCAGCGCTCCCGAGTGTCCCAGCGCCCGCCCGGAAGTGTGGGGCCGAAACGTCTCCTCCCGGGTTTCCGCCGGAAATCCCCCGGTCAGCAGGAGCCCGCCGCCCGCGGCGGCGAAGTCGATGAGTTCCGGGGTGAGCCGGTCGGAGACGCGGCAGGAGGCGGAGGGGGTGCGGACCGCGTCGGGGAATACCCAGAAAGACCAGTGGTTTTCCACATAACGGCTGTTCAGGATTCCGGCGACCCGGAGGGTGTACCGCTCTCCCGCCTCGGAAACCGGGAGCGTGAAGTTTACCTCGCACAGCTCGGAGACGGTCCCGGGCGCGATCCCGTCCCGGGAAAACTTCCCCCGGGCCGCCACTCCCCGGTCCCCCTCGAAAATCCATTCGCCGTCGATCGCCCCGGCGCCGCGCCCGAAGTAGCTGATCCGCAGCTTTTCCGCGAATCGGGTCCCGCCGGTGCGGTTGCGGAAGCGCAGGGCGGAGCACAGGAGCACGCTCTCCGCGTTGTAGCGGCGCACGTCGGCCGCGGATTCGCCGTACTTTTCCTCGTAGAATTCGTTGAATACGCCGCAGGGATACCCCATCATGTGCCAGTGGGTGTCGATGCCGCCCAGATAATCGTAGCCGGTGATGGCGGAGCAGCTCCGGATGTTTTCGATGAGCTGTTTCCGGAGCAGGGAGATGAAGCGGCAGTTGTTGCGGTAATAGCGCCTCCGGTTCTGATAGACGTGATTTTTCTCCATGTATTCCCTGGCCGCTTCGAAGAGCCCCGTGCCGATGAAGGTGCCCCGATAACGCTCCTCCAGATCGAAATCCAGATAGCCGCCGAGGATCCCGATCTCGTGGCTCAGGCAGGGCTTGCGGTAGTGGCTGTGTTCGAAGTCCGCCCGCTCCGGCCCGGGGAAGAGATCGTGGGCGTAGCTGAAGTGCCCGCCGCCCAGCGAACCGTAGACGTCGCTGAATTCCGCCACCTCCGCCAGCCGGGCGGCGTCGTGGGGGACGGGGTCGGGCGTGACGACCCGTCCGGGACCGAAGTCATACTCCACGAAGCGCATGGCCTCCTGGGGGTTGAAGAGCATCCCCGGGGCCATTTCACGGAGCATGGCCGCCAGCTTCCGCAGGCGGACGAGGGCGTCGTCGTTGATGAGCTTCTCATTGCCCTCGCAGAGGATGACCGCGCAGGGGTGGCGCCGGATCATCCGGATGATCGCGGCGGCCTCCTCGAAACTGTATACGCTGGGCAGTTCGGTCTGGACCAGCATCCCCAGCCGGTCGCAGGCCTCGTAAAACGGTTCCGGCGGGCACCATGTGTGGCAGCGGATGAAGTTGAATCCCGCCTGACGGAGCACCCCCAGGTCCCGCAGATATTTCCCGCGGTCGAAGTGGGGATTGCAGGTTTCCGGGAAATAGCAGTGTTCGGTGACTCCCCTGAAATAGGTGACCTCCCCGTTGATCATGATCCGGCTGTCGGTGCAGGAGAGCACCCGGGCCCCCCACGGAAATTCGATGCGGTCCAGGAGTTCGTCGCCGTCGGTGAGCTCCAGTCGCGCCCGGTAGAGCCTCGGTTCCCGGTCCGACCAGGGGAGGGGGATCTTTTCGGTGGTGAAATCCGTGCTGTCTCCGGAACAGACGCAAACGCCGGAGTCGAAAATTTTTTCCCCGTCCAGCAGGGTCCAGCGGAGGGTCCTGCCGGCGCCCCCGGCCGTTTCCGCATGCCAGCGTGGCGCTCCGTTTTCAAAGGTCAGCCAGGCGTCGGTGAGGGCGCCGGAACCGGTGATGCGGATAAAGGTTTCGCCGCCGATGCCGCCCCGTTCCGACTGGTAGCCCTGGGCGGCCAGTCCGCGGTGCTGCGTCGGCCTGGCCCCGAAGGCCGTGCCCGCGTGGGTGCCGTCGGGACGGCAGAAGGCGCCGCCGTCGTCGCGGACATTGCAGACGACCAGGATGATTTCGTTGAGCCTGCCGCTTGCGGCCAGATCGGTGATTTCAAATTCCGAAGCCGTCGAATAGCCGGTCGCCCGTCCGGCGAGGCGGCCGTTGCAGTAGACGGCGCATCCCCACATGGCCGGACCCACCTTCAGAAAGGCGTGTCCGCCGTCGTGCAGGTCGATGACGACCTGCTTCCGGTAGCAGCCGGTGCCGATCAGAAAAGAGCTGCTGGCGTGAGGCAGCAGGGTGGCGCCCATGGGGAAATGGATCTTCCGGTAGTCGGGATTGAAGCGGGCGGGCAGGCTGAAGAAATCCTCCTCGTCGAAGAGTTCGTAGTGGTCGTCCCAGTAACCGGGCGTGACCATCCGGCCGGTGAAGAGATTCCGGTCCGGCAGCGCGTCGGCGCCGGGGGTGAACGGGCGGGCATTGTAGTAAAATTCCCATTCGCCGTCGAGGGATATGGTCTGAGGCGTCATGATCTTCCTTTGCTCCGACAGGTTTTTTTGTATCGGGGTGAAAAAATTTTTTTTGAGAATTTTCAGGTTAATATAAGTCCGCCGGTTGATTTTTCAATGATAAAGATGTATGATATGACAGCAAAAATGTCTTAACAGGACGCCGCTGCGCCTGCCGGGGGGCGGACGCAGGGCATAACAGGGAGGGGATCGTGCGGGCTGACGGGGAGAGATTTCTGCGGGCGGGCTATCGGAGCCGGCCTCCGTCGCTGCTGCGGGGCTTCTGCCGCATCCGTTCGGCGGGGCATTACTCCGTCGGGGCCGGATTTCGGGACCGGGTCATGCGCAAGGATTTTCTGGAACTCTTCTGGACGGTGCGGGGCTGCGGATGTTTTCGGTACGGAGATGAGGAATTCCGCCTGCCGGAGGGGAGTATCTTCTGCTATCTGCCCGGGGATCGCCACGAGGTTTTCGCCGGAGCTGGACCCTGGGAATACTGCTGGCTGACGCTGGACGGTCCGGAGGCGGGAGGGATCGCGGAGCGGTTCGGTTTCGGGCGTGCGGTGAAATTCGCCGGGCCCTGTCCGGCGGAGATTTTCGACGAAGTGATCTCCTGTCTCGGCAGGGTCGATCCGGCGGGCGCCCGCACGGCGGAAATCCGCTGTTATGAACTGCTGTGCCGGGCGGCGAATCCGATCGGGGAGGCGGCCGTTACCCCCGGGCGGCGCTTCATGGAGCTGGCGGCGGAGAATTTCCGGAGGCCGGATTTTTCCATTGAGGAGGCGGCTTCCCGGCTGGGGATGCACCGGAGCTCGCTGCATCGGATTCTGCGGGATGAGTGCGGGAGGGGGCCTCACGAATATCTGACGGAATTCCGGCTCCGGCGGGCGGCGGACATGCTGACGGACGGCTGTCCGGTCTCCGAGGTCGCCCGCAGATGCGGATTCCGCACCGCCAACTATTTTGCGAAAGTTTTCCGCTCCCGTTTCGGCTGTCCTCCGTCCGCCTTTTGCCGGGGGGCGGTTTCCGGAACGGCATGAACAAATTACGCACTTTGGGCTTTCAGCGGTTGACAAAGGATATTTTGACACTTATATTGAATACTTGCGGACAGGGGGATAAAACGGAATATCGGGCAGCATGAGCTGAAATTCCATAAAGAAAGGTTGTCATGATGCGTATCATTACCTCCGGCGGGATATGGAGATCATTGCTGATCGCCGGATGCGGTCTGGCTGTGATCATTTCATTGCTCCTGGCCGGTCGCGGGCTGACGCCGGGGCAGCAGGAGTATCATTGCAGCCGCTCCATGGAACACATTGCAGGAATGCTGGTCTATGATTCCGTTATGCGGAATGCCGCTCTGTCTCCGGTCGCGGATGTGAACGGGATGTTGAAGCGACATGGAATTGTCAATCAATGTCCGATCACAAAATGCCCCTATCGGATTCTGATCGCTGCCGGAGAGCATCGGATCATCATTACGGAGGACCGCCGCCATGACGGGACCATAAAGGAGAAAAAGGAATTTATCCTGGAATTTCCCGCGATAGAACCTGACGAAGAGGTTGTCCTCTGGCGCAGGACGGAGAATCCTTCCGGAAAAGTATTCGGAATGATCTTTCTGAAATGCCGTGATGATCGGAACCATACATGGCGGGGAGTCGGTGATTTCAAGCTCTTCGGGCGGAAGTTCGACAAAGATCTCCGGCGGCAGCTGGGGGAGGAATGTGCCGATATGCCGCCGGAACCGTCGGCGGAAGAGGAAAAACTCTTTGCCGGGGAGGAGGATCATGCCGTCATGCGTCGGTTTTATGATGATTTCACCGGCACTTCGCCGCAGACGCTTCAGATGGTATATGCCCCGTACCCAGAAGCACTCCCATACGTCATGGCGGATCATGATTTCCTGTGCGCATATCGCGAGTTTCTGGCCATGCTGCGTCTTCATGCGGATTCTTCTCAACAGGATTACGAATCGGCGGTGCAACCAGAACCGCGGGAGGAGAATCCGATGGCTTTTTTACGGAATCGGGAGATTCGAAACAGAGGGGATCATGTTTTTGAGATCACAACCCCGTCCGGATTAAAATATTCTGTAAAAATGGATCATGAGGGATATTTTGAAATCCTGTCCTGCGAACTTCCCGATCTTGCCGATGATCCTGACCGACTTGTGGATTTGGATTATTGGGAATGGAAATGGAAATACGGCTCCGAGCTGCTGAGGAGATTTCCGCCGATGTCGTTAGAGGAACTCATAAGAAATATGCGCCGTTCGGTGCAGAGCTCCTCGGTTTCTTTTCTCCCCCGAAAACAAAGCGGACGGTATTTATTGAAGAGCATGAGGCGTTACTGCGAGTTTGAGGAGGGGAGACGCACAAGGCACATGGTCGATTATACCGGCATGATTGTTGAAGCAACCTATCTGCCGGAAGAGAATAGATATCAGCTGAAAAGCAAGATCCTGAGTTCAGCGGACCCCAGGGAAGATGTTGAACTCATGTATGATGCCGAAACGTGGGAACGGATTTCGGATCATTCGGATTATGATATGGAGTTTATCGCGCTCATGCTGCATACTTCCGCCGTGCCCTGGGAGGATATGACACAGGGGCAATGTCGGGAAGTGGAGGATATGCGTTTTGAATTGACGGCGGTCGGATTGTCACAGGGGAATCCGCTGGCGTTGATTAAAACGGTTGTCATGGCTGAGTCCGGCAATCATTTTTTGGAGGGGAATTTGTTGTTGGATTTGAACAAAGGGAAGTGTATCGCGGCGGATTATCATTTCGTGGTGACAACGGAGGAGCGGGATCAGGCTGTGGATGTTGCTGTTTACTCATTAGATGATGGCGCATATTGACTTTGGTGCGCATTTGTCTGTGGATAAAAATTTAGGTGCGACTATAAAATAATAATTAAAATCAAATTTTAATAAAGGTGGAGCATTTGGAGTTTTTGAAATCATGAAAGACGATTGGTTTATATGGTTGCGTGATAATACGTTTGTTGGAGAGGATTATGATATTTGGGCATATGGTGATTATAGGTTTCAAGTAACCATAACAGAGGATTAAAAAATGATTTCCCCCCAAAATTTAAGAATATTGCTCGTATCCTTTGTCGTAATTCTTATAACATTCCTTGTGTTACATTTATATAAAATTTACTTGATCCGCAAAGATGGTGAAAAGCTTGTTAAAGATAAATTAATACAGTACTCCATTGCAGGGGAAGATCATATCGGAGCAATTAATTGTTTCGAACATCCGCGCGGTTTTTTCTTTTCAACAGAACTTCTTCCCGGCGACATCGTTTTTGCGGATTACATAAAAAAAAGAGATTTATCCCTTGAAGATATGATCATCCCAAAAGATGACAAAAAGATTGAATGTACGATTTTTACCGAAGACGGTTTTATTGAGAACGCTGATGAAGTTGAAATCAGCTCCCATTCTAATGTTGAGGGCGTTTTGGTTTCGTATGCTTCAGAAAAAGAGCTGCATCCGGAAATTCCATTGTCCATTATGAAAGGGAACCGGCATGTCAATTTTCGTGTATGCAATATGCTTCTTTCGCTCAATCCAAATAATTTTCACTTCCATTTTTGCTCTGACTGCAATCCTAAAATCTTAAGAGGTGCCGGAGAATATCCTGATCTCAGATTGTATATGGTTGCCTGTGATAAAGGGAATTTTTATTTCATTGCAGGGTTTATGAGCAGAAATTTTTTGTATGGGTGGAAATGAAAATGTAAGGGCGGAGAGCTGTCTCCCCGTGAAACTGTTTCACGGGGGAGAAATGTCCCTGTTTGACTTTCGTGAGCAGGATGATCGTACCGCGTCATGATTTCGTGATGTACTTGTTGATCATGTATGTTTCCCTGCTGCTGATTTCAGTGACGGCCGTGTTGTTGATTCATGCTGGAGGCCGGGTGATCGGATCTGTGCCCGGCGGGAAACGGTTTGCGGGGGAAGCGGCGTCATGGGGCCGTGCGATAAAACTCTTTTCGGTCCGAAGAATTTTCCGGAATCACCGGATCGGATTTCTTTTCGGAGCCTGCGGTTACAGTTTCTTCATGATCCTGTTATGGAGGGATTCGTGCCGCCCTCCGGCATGGACCGCCGAGACCTTTGCCGTCATCGCCCGCGGCATGGGGCTGTTGGGAAACTCCCCGTATGATGTGCTCAATGCTCCCTGGAGTGAGGATAATCCGGTTACACTGCTGATCCATATTATACTGTGGATCGCCTGGGGCGGAATCCTGGGCGCGGCGCTGGAACGTTTTGTCCGGAAAGATCTTTCCGCGAAATCAGGCCGGAGCGGGGCAAAGAGGATATCCCTCTCCGATCCCGATTTCCGCTCCTGGCTCTGCGCGGGGATCTTCTGAGGGACCGCGGGAAGTCTGCTGCTGCTGGCCCTCAATCCCCTGTTTCTCCTTTTCGTGTGGGGATGCACCCTGGCGCGTCAGAGCGTATCCCCGGGGTATTGGACGATCCCGGTTTCTCTGCTCTGCGCAATGCTCTCCGGAGCGGTTTACGGGATCGTCGGATTTCATCTTTTTCACGGCGAGGCTCCGGAGGGCGGGTCCGGATTTTTTTTCAGGAAAATTCCCGGAATCGGATTTGCAAAGTCCGACGCCGATGTGATGAAGATCGCCGCCCCGGGAGGGGGGAGGAAGCCCCCTTACCCAAATAAGGACGTGCACGCGCGAGCGGCGGAAATGGCATTGGGCCTGCCCCGCCCAATCTCCCTGAAAAACTGCGAAATGGCGTGCCATGCATATTGGGGGTGCCTGTATTCGTCCAGCACGCCTTTGTTGTTGAAGCCGTGGGGATGGGCCCCGGCCTCCGTGATGTTGTGTGTGCGGTTGTTGCAGAACTGCCAGATGGCCAGGCCCGAAAGCCGGGAATCTCTGAAGGCCTTGCGCAACGCCGCCGTGTCCAGCTGCGCCTGGTACAGTTCGCTCCATCTTGTGCCATCGTCCCAGCCTGGAGTCGCCGATGCTCCGATTTCGCCGATAATGACGGGTTTGCCCGGGTATTTGCTGCAGACGAAGTCAAGCATCTCATCCAGATCCTCCTGAATGTCCTCCTCACGGAAAAATGCCGTGGAATTGTGGATGTACCATCCCGGATAGAGGTTCAGGGTTATGATGTCAACCAAATCAAGGCATTGGTCCGCCTGGCGGGTGAAGGACGCGTATGAAACCGGGCGGGAAGCGTCTTCCTCGTGAATGGCTTCCACAAGTTTCATGACGATGTCCCTGGCACGTATGTCGTCGGATTTCATTTCGTTGAGAAATCCCCAAATGACAATGCACGGATGATTGGCGCTGCGTCTCACCATATTCCTGGTCTGTTCCAGTGTTTTGCGCTGAAATTCGGGGTCGATGAGGGCTTCCGGCGAATCCTCCCAGCCCAGAGACTCGTCCCAAACCATGATGCCGAGCCGGTCACATTCGTCCAGCATCTCCTCGGACTGCGGATAATGGCTGCCTCGAATGAAATTCGCCCCCTGGTCGTGTATCATGCGCAGGTCGCGCATGAGCCTTTCCCGGGGCATCGCCGCGCCGAAGTCAGGATGCGCGTCATGGCGGTTGTAGCCCAGCAGTTTCAGAGGCGTCCCGTTCAGATGCAGACGGCTGTCCTTGATGGAAATCTGGCGGATGCCAAACGGGATGTCTCTGCATATTTCCTCCGTTTCCAGGCGCAAATGGTGCATGACGGGCGATTCGGGGGACCACAGCCCCATGCTCTCCGCAAGCGTGAGGGAGATATCCAGATCGCCGTTATGCGCATTCATGTCGGTTGCGGGAGCGCCGTCAACGCTTATCCTGCATGGCAGGGTTTCGGGGAAACGACCGCCGAACTTCGCCCGCACGCGTATGGCCCGCGTAAGGTAATCCGTCGTCACAACGGAGATATGGTCAATCCAATATTCCTTTTCCTCGGACAGATCGACGTGTCTGTAGATGCCCCCGTATCCGCAGATGTCATACCATTCGTGAAAATTGGACGAGGGCGATTCGTCAAAGCGGTTGTCCGTGGCGATGACCAGTTCGTGGACGTCGAGGACACCGGCATTGAAACGGTAGTCGGCGGCCATATACGCAGTCTCGATTCGTCCCAGTTCGCGTCCGTCGAAATAGACGATCCCCCGCAGGCCCAGGCCGCCGATTTCCAGATGAACAAAGCCGCCGCATGTTACCATTCGCCTGTAGATGCCGACTCCCCGGGCAAACATATAGCGAGGATCCATGTCAAAACATCCGGGTACCATTAACTGGTCGTCAAATGCAATGGCGGATATGTCATCGGGCAGTTCATTGAGAAAGGCGAAATCCCATAATCCATCAAGGCGCATTGTTTTTTCTTCTTTTCTGCAGGACTGTTGCCTGAGTGAATGTTGAATACCGGGAACCTCGGTCAATACCCTTTTGACGGAAAATCCGATTGTTTCTGTTTGAAAATCCCGCAATGAGATTTCCTGTACGTTACATTAGCATTTTGGTTTTTCTTTGTCAAATCTCCGCGACTGAAAAGCCGACGTTTCATTTGTCTTTTCCGGGAAACCTTTTTACGGGGATGCGCCGGAGGAGCGGGCGGCCGGGCGGGGGCGGGTCCGTTTTTTTTCGGGAAATTTCCCGGAATCGGTTTGACAGGAGGCCGCTTCCGGTGTATCTTAAAGAAATCGGCAACTGATCTGATGTCTCGCGGAAGCGTGTCCGCGGGCTTCGGATCGACGAAAATTCTGAAAGGCGAAATGTCCGGAAAAGTTGAAAAGGCTTCCAGTGATCTCCGCGCGTCCGTCCGGGATGCGCAGGGGACCTTTGCCGCTTTTTCCGCCGCCGGGATCTTTGCCGGTCGAATTAGCATTATCGACATTATTATTATGTAGGACCGTCCGTACTGTTTCGGCATCGGGAGAGCGCGGATGGTCATGCCGGAGCTCTCCGGCTGAAATCCCGTTCCCCCATGCTTTCAACCCATAACCAGGGGAAAATTATGAGCATGGAGAACTGTCAGTTGATCGGCATGAGGGTGCGCGAACTCCGCACCCAGCGGGAGTACACACCGGAATTCATGGCGGGTATTCTCGGCATCCCGATCGAAGAGTACCTCAGTTACGAAAACGGCGCCAAACAGGCCCCGTTCTTCATCTATTACAATATCGCCGAACACTTCGGCATCGACGTCGCCTCCGTCATCAGCGGCGAGGCCCCGAACCTCGCCCTTTACACCGTCACCCGTAAGGGCGACGGCTATCCGCTGGTGCGAAATCCGGAATTTTCCTACCTCCATCAGGCCATCCGCATGAAGGACCGCACCGGCGAGCCCTTTATCGTCACCGCGCCGTGCCGCGGCGAGGACGAGCCCTTTCACTATTCCGAGCACAACGGTCAGGAATTCGTGCTGATCCTCTCCGGCTCGCTGAAGGTGGCCATCCGCAGCCGGGTCGAGATCCTCAACGAGGGCGACACCATGTATCTGGAGGGACTGGAACCCCACGCCATGGTGGCGGTGGGCGGGAAGCCCTGCCGTTTCCTCTCCATCGTCATGCACCGTGAGCATGAGGCCGCCCGGCCGGACCGTTTCGCCATCGAGCAGAAAACCGCCGCCGTCCCGGCGCCGGAGGAGCGCGAACTCCTTTACCGGGAGTACATGACGGAGGAGTGGAATCCGGACGGGACGCTGAAGAGCGTGAAGTTCCACATCCCCGACCATTTCAATTTCGCCTTTGACGTGCTGAACCGTCTGGCGGTCAAGTCCCCGGACAAGGTGGCGATGCGCTGGGTCTCCAATGAAAAGGTGTGCCGCGATTTCACCTTCAGAGACATTTCCGAAAACTCCATGCGCTGCGCCAACATGCTTTATTCCCTCGGCGTCCGCAAGGGGGACACGGTGATGCTGATCCTGAAGCGGCATTATCAGTTCTGGTTTGTTCTCAACGCGCTCCACATGATCGGCGCGGTCGCCGTGCCGACGCCCTGCCAGATGACGGCCCACGATCTGGAATACCGCTTCAAAAAAGCCGGAGTGAAGTTCGTCATCTGTTCCGCCGACGGCCATATCACCGACGAGGTGGACGCCGCCGTCGGGGATTCCTCGGTGCAGCTGAAGCTCAGCGTCAACGGCGAGAAGCCGGGATGGCTGGATTTCGACGCCCTCTATCCCAATTTCCCGGCTCATTTCGAAAGACCGGCGGATCTGCGCACTTCGGACCCCATGCTGGTGTTTTTCAGCTCCGGCACCACCGGCTACCCCAAGATGGTGGAGCACGACTACTCCTATCCTCTGGGGCATATCATGACCGCCCGGCACTGGCACAAGGTGAATCCGGAGGGACTGCACTTTTCGGTGGCCGACACCGGCTGGGGCAAGGCCCTGTGGGGCAAGATCTACGGCCAGTGGCTGTGCGAAGCGGGTGTTTTCACCTACGACTTCGACCGCTTCCACGCCGGAGACATGCTGCCGATGTTCAAGCAGTATGGCATCACCACCTTTTGCGCGCCGCCCACCATCTTCCGCTTTTTGGTGAAGGAGGACCTCTCCGGGGTGGATTTCTCCACGCTGGAGCACGTGACCACCGCGGGCGAGGCCATGCCCGCCGAGGTCAGCGAAGCCTTTTGCCGGGCCTCCGGGCATCTGCCCTACGAGGGATTCGGGCAGACCGAATCCACGATGCTCATCGGCACTCTGGCCGACATGAAACCCCGTCCCGGCTCCATGGGCAGGGCCAATCCCGAATACGAGATCGCCCTGCTGGACCCGGAGGGCAATCCCGTCGCCGACGGCGAAACCGGGGAGATCTGCGTAAAGGCCGCCCCCGGGGGCGACGGGCATCCCTGCGGCCTCTTCCGCGGCTATCTGAAAAATCCCGAGGACACCGGCAAGGCCTGGCACGACGGGTATTACCACACCGGAGATCAGGCATGGCGGGACGAGGACGGATACTTCTGGTACGAGGGTCGGGCCGACGACATCATCAAGACCTCCGGATACCGGGTGGGCCCCTTTGAGGTGGAGAGCGTCATCATGGAGCTGCCGTACATCCTCGAGTGCGCCGTGACCGGGGCTCCGGACCCGATCCGCGGCAAGGTGGTGAAGGCCACCGTCGTGCTGGTCCGGGGCAAGGAACCCTCCGACGCGCTGAAAAAGGAGATCCAGGATTATGTGAAATCCCATACCGCGCCCTACAAGTATCCCCGGCTCATCGAATTCGTGGATGAGCTGCCCAAGACCGTCAACGGCAAGATCCGCCGGGCGGCCATCCGGGCCCGGGACAACTGACCGGCGTTTCCGCGCTCCGGCCGAAACCGGCCGGAGCGCGGGATGGGAAAGATTTCCCGTCGGAAAATTTGCTTTTTCCGGGAAACCATGCTAAATTAAGGTCCTTTTCAAAAGATGGGCGGAGCGTCAAAGAAAGGACTTCAGATCATGGCTTATTTTTATGAGGAACCCTCGCATACTTTCAGCGAATACCTGCTGGTGCCGGGGTATTCGGACGCCAACTGCATCCCGGCCAACGTTTCCCTGAAAACTCCTCTGGTGAAGTTCCGCCGCGGCGAAACTCCTGCGCTCTCCCTCAACATCCCTCTGGTCTCGGCCATCATGCAGGCGGTTTCCAACCACCGCATGGCCGTGGCGCTGGCCCGGGAGGGCGGCATATCCTTTATCCACGGAAATCAGTCCGTCGCCGAAGAGGCGGCCATGATCCGCAAGGTGAAGAATTACAAGGCGGGGTTCGTGCCGTCGGATTCCAACATCCGTCCGGACGCGACGCTCGCCGATCTGCTGCTCCTGAAGCAGAAAAAGGGCCATTCCCATGTGGCCGTGACCGACGACGGTTCGCCCAACGGCAAGCTGCTCGGTCTGGTGACCAGCCGGGATTTCCGCCTCGGCCATACGCCGCCCTCCACTCCCTGCCGGGAATTCATGACCCCCATCGACAAGCTCATCACCGCCCGGGAGGGCATTACTCTCCATCAGGCCTACGATCTGATCTGGGACAACAAACTCAACACGCTGCCCGTCATCAACGACGACGGCTGTCTCGTGGCCATCGTGTTCCGCAAGGATTACGATCAGCACCGGGAGAATCCTCTGGAGATGCTGGACGCCAAGCACCGTTTTCTGGTGGGAGCCGGCGTCAACACCCGCGATTACGAGGAGCGCATCCCGGCGCTGGTGGAGGCGGGCGCGGACATCCTGTGCATCGACTCCAGCGAGGGATTTTCGGAGTGGCAGAAGCGCACCATCGCCTTTGTCCGCGGGAAATACGGCGACTCGGTCAAGATCGGCGCCGGAAACGTGGTGGACGCGGAGGGGTTCCGCTTCCTCGCCGATTCCGGGGCGGATTTCGTGAAAGTGGGCATCGGCGGCGGCTCCATCTGCATCACCCGCGAAACCAAGGGCATCGGCCGCGGTCAGGCCACGGCGGTGATCGACGTGGCCGGAGCCCGGGACCGGTATTTCGAGGAGACCGGCGTCTACGTCCCCATCTGTTCCGACGGCGGCATCGTTCACGACTACCACATCACCCTGGCGCTGGCCATGGGCGCGGACTTCTGCATGCTGGGACGGTATTTCTCCCGGTTCGACGAGAGCCCGACCCAAAAGGTGATGATCAACGGCAATTTCATGAAAGAATACTGGGGCGAGGGCAGCGCCCGGGCCCGCAACTGGCAGCGCTACGACCTGGGCGGCAAGCAGAAACTCTCCTTTGTGGAGGGGGTCGACAGCTACGTGCCCTACGCCGGGCCGCTCCATGACAATCTGGAGATCACCCTCAGCAAGATCCGTTCCACCATGTGCAACTGCGGCGCGCTGAACATCGCGGATCTTCAGAAAAAAGCCAAACTCACCCTGGTCAGCAGCGTCAGCCTGATCGAGGGCGGCGCCCACGACGTGCTGGTGAAGGATAAGGTGAACTGAACCGGCGCTCCGGCGGCGCCGCGGACGGTTTCCCGCATCGAAACGCCGCTGCCTCCGCAAAAAATCCCTCCGACGGAAGTTCCTTCGGAGGGATTTTCACGTCGGGAGGGATGCTCTCTCCCGACGGAGGGCTTCAGTTGGGCCGTTTGGGGGTGTGGCAGAAGAGTTTCCCCATGCGGCGGTTCATGCGCATGGGATGGTTCACGGCGGCGCTTCCGGCTTCGAGAAACGCTCCGATATTCCGCCGGTGCAGTTTGATCAGCGAGATCACCACCGCCGGACCTCCGAAGACGAGGATGATGCCGAGGATGACCAGAGGTATCGTCCAGGGGGACGACTCCCTGATGGTCCGGGCCAGGAGCGCGACGGAACTGCCGATGGCGGCGATGCCGATGCCGCCTCCGGCCAGCATCATGGCCATGGAACTCTGGCCGCCGCCCTGGGCCGGAGCGGCGGGCTGGGCGGAGGCGGTGATGTTGGTTTCCATGGATTTCTGGACGTTCTGGGCGTTTCCGGCCATGATCTTGTCGGCCTGTTTGGCGATGAAGCGTCCCAGAGAGATGAAGGGCTGGGCCAATGCTTCGGGGATGGAGACCGGCTGCCGGAGCAGATCGACGATCTCGGCGTCGGAGACCTGACCGGTCCGGGAGATGAAGATGCCGCGCTTGCCGATGAAGAGGCGGCGCATGGTGCCCGCGGTCACCGCCACGCCGATGAAGCCGCTGGCGGCGCCGGAGAGCTTGAGGTACACGGTGCAGATGTTGGAATTTTCGGCCAGTTTTTTATGGGCGGCCACATCGCTGACGTTCACGGCCAGGGTGAAGCGTCTGGCGTCCATCACCAGCGTGCCGGCCTGAAGCGCCGAGGGGGCCCCGGGGGTGAAAAACGCGCTGAGATTCACGAAATTGTTTACAAAGCAGAGCATGTCCCGCTGAAAGATCAGGAGCCGCCGCAGCGCGCCCTTGCGGGCGATGATCTTGGCGGCGCCCACATCCAGATCGAAAAGTTTGTTCAGCGCGTCGTACTCCGGATTTTCGATCTCGGCCTTGAGCGCGTCGTCGTCCATGCCCTTGCCCGCCGCGGGCGCCGGGATGAGCCGCCACCGGCGGTATCCGGCGAGGGTATTCCTGATCTCCTGCCACTTGGGGAGATCGAGGGCTTCCAGATCGCACTTGGCGAAGAAATCTTTCATGGTTTCGGCGTAAATGGGGTTGAACGCCGCGTCCCGGCGCAGGATCCCGTCCTCCACCGGAGCCGCCGGAGCGGTGGTGAGAAATTCCTTCAGCGCCGGAGAGGCGGCCGGGGCGGCCGGTTCCGGGACCGCCTCGCAGAAGCCTTTCATGCCCGCCCTCAGGAAGAAATCGTCGATCAGCTCCTCGGCCTTCAGCGCCGCTTCCAGAAATTCCGCCTTGGCGCCGAAGGCCGCGTCGGGATGGGTGCGCCGGGCCAGTTCCGCGGCCAGCTGAGCCCGGTACTCCGCCATGATCGCGGCGTTGACGCCCTGCTGGCCGGAGAGGTCGGGGGCTCCGGAAACGGCGGCCGTCATCCTGTTGATCAGGTCCCGCTGGGCGTCGTTTTCCGCCGCGGAGGCGGGAATCACGCCGTCGCCGTTCTGACGGGTCATGGCCAGGATGCCCGCATCGTTGTCGATCTCCTCGAGCGTGACGAAATCCCGTTCGGACTTCAGGTTATGGAGCACCAGTTCCGCGGCGTCCCTGATGTCCTTGCCCTCCGGCGCGGCATCGTTGATGGCGGCGACAGCGAGGCGGTCGGAGGCGTTGTCGAGTCCGGAGGGGTCCTTGAGCATTTCCAGAGTCCAGCGGACGGCGGCCCGCACCTCGTCGGTGCGGATGCGTCCGTTTTTGTCCGTATCCATGGCGGAGAGGAAGTCCGGGGACATGTCCAGCGCCGAAACCGGGATGCCGGTGACGGCCCAGTGGGTTTCGTCCAGTTCCAGGAGGGCTTCCAGCTGATAATGGTTTTCGCAGCAGAGCTGAAGGGCTCCTCCTCTGCGGGCGTAAGTGAATTCCGGATAGCGTCGTTTCATTTTGCTCCCTCAAAGTTCGATATTCAGATTAAAATCCCGACTTTCTCCGATGGACGGATGATGTCTGACGGTCAGCAGGTAAGGTCCGCTGGGATTGACGACGGCCGCGGGCGTGAGTTCAAAGGTGTTCCGTCCGGGCTTGACGTTGGCCCGGGCGCTGGGCACCAGCTCGTGATGATCCAGCTCCACCGAAAAGATTTCCACCGCGCTCCGGGCGATCTCGGCGGTGATGACCGGGTAGATGAAGACGATGTTCCTGTCGCCTCTGACGATCCTCGTCTCCAGGGAAATGAATCGGAAATCACTCATGGGCTTTTACCTCCCGCCACAGCTCTTCCAGTTTTTCCGTTCCGGCTTCGGCCAGCAGGATGTGTTCCCGCTCCAGCATCTCCTCCACCGCCTTGAATCTCCGGACGAACTTGCGGTTGGCCGCCCTCATGATCTCCTCGGCCGAGGCTCTTTTGCGGAAGCGGATCAGGTTCACCGCCGCGAAAAGCAGATCGCCCAGCTCCTCGTCGCAGGCCTCGTCGTCTCCGGCGGCCATGGCGGCACGGACCTCCTCCGCCTCTTCCGCCACTTTTTCTGCGACGCCGGAAGCGTCCGGCCAGTCAAAACCGTATTTGGAAACCTTTTTCTGAATCTTTTCCGCCGCGGCCAGCCCCGACAGGGAGGCCGGGATGCCGTCCAGCACCGAATGACGGTCCCGGTGGGAGGCCTCGCCGCTTTTGATCCGGTCCCAGAGCTGTTTCACCTCTTCGGCGTTTTCGCAGCGGGCGTCCCCGAAGACATGCCGGTGACGGCGAATCATCTTATCGTTGATCCCGGAAACCACGTCCCGGAAGCTGAAAAGTCCCTTTTCCTCCGCCGCCACCGCCATGAAGATCACGTTCATCAGCACGTCGCCCAGCTCCTCGGCCATTCCCGCCGGGTCCTTTTCGCCGACGGCGTCCAGCAGTTCGGCGGTCTCCCCGGCCAGGGAATCGGAGAGGGTGGAGAGGGTCTGCTCCCGGTCCCAGGGACAGCCGTCCGGAGCGCGGAGCCGTTTCAGAATCTTTTCCAGGGATTCCGCCGTCGGGGGGAGGGCGGTCCATGCGTCGGCAGAGGAGATTTCGCTCACGACCCGATCCTCCCGAAGGCGCGGACGGCGCACCATGCCAGAAAACCGACCCCCAGCCAGGGGGCGAAGCGCACCGTCGAGGCGGATAATTTATCTTTGCGCACCAGCGCCGAAACGCAGCCGTACACGCTCCCGGCCAGGCTGCCCGCGGCCAGCGTGAAGATCGCGCCGATGCCGCAGAGCGCCGCTATGGCGGAAACGTACTTCACGTCCCCGCCCCCCAGGGCTTCCCGTCTGAAAATCTTTTTGCCCGCAAAAGCGAAGAGGCTGAGCACCGCCCAGGTCCCCAGCATCCAGCCCGCCGACGTCACCGCCGCTTCCGCCCGCTGCTGGGCGCCGAACCCCCAGTTGGCCGGAAAGACCGCGGCCAGCAGCACTCCCGCAATGGCGGTGGGCACGGTGAGCCGGTCGGGGATGAAGCCGTGTTCCGCGTCGATGAAGCCTCCGGCCACCGCCAGCGGCAGCGCCGCGATCCATACGATCGCCGCGGCGGGAGCGAGACCTCCGACCGGCACCGCCAACGTATAGAGCCCGAACGCCAGCACCCCGGTCAGGAGCTCCACCAGCCAGTACCGCGGGGAGATCGGCTGCCGGCATCCCCGGCACTTCCCGCCGAGAAGCATGTAGCTCAGGATGGGGATGTTGTCGTAAAAACGGATCTTCATGCCGCACTTGGGACAATGGGAGGGAGCGAAGACCACGCTCTCGCCCCGCGGCATCCGCCAGATGCAGACATTGAGAAAACTGCCGATGCAGCATCCGAATACTCCCGCGACCGCCGCGGCGGCCCGGGGGTGCGATGCCAGCACTTCCAGTGTTTCGATCATCATCTCCTCCCGTTTCCCGTCCGCATCTGCGGGACGGTTTTATCAATATAACCTCTGAAACGCAATTTTTCAACCTGAAATTGTTGAAAAAACACGCTTTTGCTGCTATATTATAGTAAGACGGTGCTGCCAAAAGTTCCGCCATGTCGTTCGGCGTCTCGCAAAAGTCCGAAACGGGAGCATTTTCTCCGGGCAGCCGCGCTCAAATTGCCCGCTTCGTCTTTTTGGGGGGCCATCCGAAATTCCAGGGCGCTCCTTTCGGCAGTACCGTCCGGTAAGAAATCGAGAAACGGAAAATGCTGGAAAATATCGTTGTAAAAGGTGCCGCGCAGCACAATCTGCGCAATATTGATCTGGAAATCCCCCGCAATACGCTCACCGTCATCACCGGACTCTCCGGTTCCGGAAAGAGTTCCCTGGCCTTCGACACCCTTTACGCCGAGGGGCAGCGGCGCTATGTGGAGAGTCTCTCCGCCTATGCCAGGCAGTTTCTCGACCGCCTCCAGAAACCCCGGGTGGAACGCATCGACGGTCTCTCCCCCGCCATCGCCATCGAACAGCGCACCGCCGGAGCCAGTCCCCGCTCCACCGTGGCCACCGTCACCGAAATATACGACTATCTGCGTCTGCTTTACGCTCACGCCGGGACGCCTCACTGTCCCCGCTGCGGCCGGGAGCTCACGCCCCAGTCCGCCGAGCGGATGGTGGAAAATATCCTCGCTCTGCCCTCCGGCCGCAGGCTGATGATCCTGGCCCCGGTGGTCGCCGGCCGCAAGGGCGAACACCGGGAGATTCTGGAACGTCTGAAATCCGACGGCTTCATCCGGGCCCGCATCGACGGCGAGATCCGTCCGCTTGAGGATGAGATCGAACTCGGCAAGACCCTGAGCCACAACATCGAGGCGGTGGTGGACCGTCTGGTGACCGGCGATATGGACCGCACCCGCCTCACCGATTCGGTGGAGCTGGCGTTGAAAACCGGCGCCGGAGAGATCATCGTTTCCGTGCAGGATCCCGGGGAGGGCGGATGGCGGGACCGGATCATGAGCGAAAAACTGGCCTGCGTCCACTGTCATGAGAGCTTCGGCGAGCTGGCCCCCCGCAACTTCTCCTTCAACACTCCCTACGGCGCCTGTCCCGAGTGCAACGGACTGGGCGTGCGGATGGTCATGGACGAGCGTCTGGTGGTGCCGGACCCGACAAAATCGCTGAGAAACGGGGCCATTCCCGCCTGGAAACGCGGTCCGAGGCACCTGATTATCTACTATAACCTACTGCTGCGAAAGGTGATCGAACAATTCGGGACTCCGGATATGATGACCCGGCCCTTTGAAACGCTCCCGGAGGATTTCCGGAAACTCCTGCTCTACGGCTCCGGCAGCCGCGATCTGGAGTTCGACTATTACATCAAGGGCAGGAAATTCCACTGGGCCAAGCCCTTCGAGGGCGTCCTCGAGAATCTCCGCCGCCGCCACGCCGAAACCGAGAGCGACGCGGTCCGGGAGCGTCTGGGCAAACTGCTCGCGCCCCGGCCCTGCGACGTCTGCGGCGGCGCCCGGCTCAATCCGGTGACGCTGGCGGTGACGGTGAACGGGCTCAACATCGCCGAATTCAACCGGATGCCGGTGGGCGAGGCGAGAAAATTCATTTCCGGCCTCCGTCTGCCCGCGGAAAAGCTGGCGGTGGTGCGGGACGTGCGGCATGAGATCGACTCCCGGCTGAAGTTTCTCGCCGACGTGGGACTGGATTACCTGACTCTGGACCGGGCCTCCGGCACCCTTTCCGGCGGCGAAGCCCAGCGCATCCGGCTGGCCACCCAATTGGGCAGCGCGCTTTCCGGCGTGCTTTATATTCTGGACGAACCCAGCATCGGTCTGCACCAAAAGGACAACGACCTCCTGATCGGCACCCTCATGCGCCTCCGGGATCTGGGAAACACCGTCATCGTGGTGGAACACGATCTGGATACCATGCGGGCCGCGGACTTCCTGGTGGATCTGGGGCCCGGCGCGGGCGAGCAGGGGGGGCGGCTGGTGGCCTCGGGGCCTCCGAAAAAGGTCGCCGCCTGCCGGGAGTCCGTCACCGGGGATTTTCTCGCGGGGCGGCGGATGGTGCCGATCCCCGCAAAGCGATGTCCGGGCAACGGCCGCAAACTCGTGGTGAGGGGGGCCTCCGAACACAATCTGAAGAATATCGACGTGGAGATCCCCCTGGGGTGTTTCACCTGCGTCACCGGGGTTTCCGGCTCCGGCAAGAGCACGCTGGTCAATTCCATCATCGTGCGCGGCCTCAACGATCATTTCGGCATCATGGACGATCCTCCCGGGCGCCACAGAACCATCGAGGGCATCGGACATGTGGATAAGATGGTGGTCATCGACCAAAGCCCGATCGGACGCACTCCCCGCTCCAATCCGGCGACCTACTGCGGGATTTTCGATCTCATCCGGAAGCTCTTCAGCCAGACGCCCGATGCGAAGGCGCGCGGGTACGGGCCGGGCCGCTTCAGCTTCAACGTCAAGGGCGGGCGCTGCGAAGAGTGCCGCGGCGACGGCATCAAGCGCATTGAAATGCAGTTTCTCAGCGACGTTTATGTGGAGTGCTCCGCCTGCGGCGGACGGCGTTTCAACCGGGAGACCCTGGAGGTGCGCTACAAGAAGCTCAATATCGCAGACGTCCTGGATCTGACCGTGGACGAGGCGGTGAGATTTTTCGAGCCGGTGCGCCCCGTCGCCCGCCGTCTGGAAATGCTCCGGGACGTGGGGCTGGGGTATGTCCGGCTCGGCCAGCCCGCGACCACCCTCTCCGGAGGCGAAGCCCAGCGGATCAAACTGGCCAACGAGCTGGCTTCGGTGCCCCGGGGACATACGCTGTATGTGCTGGACGAGCCCACCACCGGACTGCATCCGGCGGATGTGGAACAGCTTTTGAAGGTGCTGAACCGGCTGCGGGACAACGGCAGCAGCGTGCTGGTGATCGAGCACAATCTGGACGTCGTGAAGACCGCCGACTGGATCATCGACCTCGGTCCCGACGGCGGGGACCGCGGCGGCGAAGTGGTGGCCTGCGGCACCCCCGAGAGCATCGCGCGGGATTCGAAGGGATACACCGCCCGTTATCTGGCCGTGGAACTGGCCCGCGGCAAGACCGGGGGAGGGGAGGCGTGATGCGATGAAACGGGGCAGAATCGGCAGTGCGATCGTGCGCGGCGCGGTGCGGATGCACCGGCTGAGTATTCCGCGGATGCAGGCTTTCTGGCTTTCCCGCTGGGGAGAATCCAGCCTGCTCATCCCGCTGGCTCTTATCATCGGAGCGGTGGTGGCGCTGGCCGCGGCCGGGCTGCATCTGGCGGTGGAAACGCTTGTGGCCGGATCGCTGGCGCTGGGGAATTGCTTCGGCGGCGGCTGGAGTTTTTACGGTATCATGCTGGTGCTGCCGATGGTCGGTCTGGCCGCCAGTTTTCTGGTGCAGAGGTACTTCTGCGGCAGCGGCTATGCCAAGAGCCTCAGCCCGCTGATCCTGGCCCTGCACCGCAAGCGCACCGGCATGCCGATCCGGGACTGCTGGACCCATATCATCTCCAGCGCGCTGGCGGTGGGACTGGGCGGTTCCGCGGGGCTCGAGGCGCCCAGCGTGCTTACCGGCGCGGCCGTCGGAGCGGCTGGAAACCGGATATTCCGCATCTCCCGGCCCCGCAAGACGCTGCTGATCGGGTGCGGCGCGGCGGCGGCCATATCGGCGATCTTCAATTCCCCGGTGGCGGGAGTGCTCTTCGCGGCCGAGGTGCTGCTGCCGGAATTCAGCGTTTCCGCCCTGGTGCCCATGATTATGTCCAGCGCGGTGGCGGCGGTGATCTCCCGGATGCTGATCGCCGACACCCAGTTTATTCTGGCCATAAACGCGCCCTGGCGCACCGACGCGGTCCCCTTTTATTTCCTGCTGGGGGTGATTTGCGCGCTGGTGGGCTGCTGGGTCATCCGGAGCGTGTATTTCACCGCCGGACGCCTGAAAAAATATTTCCCGTCGGTATGGACCCGGCTTTGGGCGGGCGGGTCGATTCTGTGCGTGCTTCTGTGGATTTTTCCGGTGCTGCGGGGGCAGGGGTACAAGTATCTGGAAAAGCTCTTCAACGGTGAAATCGGCGACATCGCCGCCACCTCTCCGGTGCTGAGACTGCTGCCCGGCGGATCGCTCCTGCCGGTGGTGATCACCGTGGCGGCGGTCCTGATCCTGAAATCGGTGGCCGCGTCGCTGACGGTGGATTCCGGCGGCGACGGCGGCATCTTCGCGCCGTCCATGTTCATCGGGGCCTTCACCGGCTTCGCCTTCGCCCGCCTGGTCAATCTCTCCGGGGCGGCGACGCTTCAGGAATACAATTTCGTGGCGGTGGGGATGTGCGGGGTTTTCACGGCGGTGATGCGGGCTCCGCTGACCGGGATCTTTCTCATCGCCGAGGTGACCGGCAGTTACATCCTGCTGGTGCCGCTGATGATCGTGTCGTCGGTTTCCTGCCTTGCCGCCCGGATGTTCGAGAAGAACTCCATTTACCGCAAAGTCCTGGCCGAAAACAACCTCCTGGACGACGACCGGGATCACGAAGTCCTCCGGCGCATGAAGGTGAAGAGTTCCATCGACCGCCGTTATCATCCTCTCTCCCAGGACGATCCCTTCGTCGTGGTGGGGAAACTGCTCACCTCGACCCGCGAGTCGGATTTCCCGGTGCTGGATGCGGAGGGCCGCCTCATCGGCATGGTGCGGCTGGCGGACATCCGGCCCGCGATGCTGGATGTGGACGTCCACTCCTGTCTGCTGGTTTTTGACGTGATGGAGGAGCCGGTGGGGCGTCTGCTGCCGGATGACGATCTGGCTCAGGCCATGGCGCAGTTCGACCTGCTGCAGGTGGATCGGCTGCCGGTGTGTTCGGCGGACGGACGTTTCGAGGGGTTTCTGGAGCGGGCTCCGATCTTTTCCCGTTATCGGAACGAGGTCTCCGAGGGCTCCGGCATCTGATCTTCCGGAGCGCGCAGTCCGCCCGGCGGCTTGAATTCCGCCGCCTCCGGGGCGGAAATCGCCGGCGCGTCAGAAGGCTTTTACGTCGGATATGTCCTCTGCGCCGGTCAGGAGCATGGCCAGCCGATCCATCCCCAGCGCCGCGCCGGAAACCGGAGGCAGTCCGGCCTCCAGAGCCGCGAAAAAATCTTCCCGGACCGGGTATTCGGCCATGCCGTCGGCGGCGCGGCTCCGGTTGGCGGCGTCAAATCTGCGCCTCTGTTCCTCCGGGTCCAGGAGTTCGCCGAAGGCGTTGGCCAGCTCGATCCCGGCGATGTACGCCTCCCAGCGCTGGGCCACGGCGGGATTTTCGGGATCCAGTCTCGCCAGACTGGCCCGTTCCGCGGGATAGTCGGCCAGAAAGGTCAGCCGTCCCCGGCCCAGCTGCGGCTCGATGAAATTCACCATCCATTCGTCGAACTTCCCGGCGGCCGAGGCCTCCTCTTCGCTGCCGGGAGCGTATTTTGTGAAAGCCTCCCTGACGGTGATCCATTCCGCCTCCGCCCCCAGATCGATCTTTTCGCCCCGGTAAAGGATATGGGCGGACCCGGCGGTTTTTGCCGCCGTGAAGCGCAGAAGCTCCGCCGTCAGTCCGGCCAGTTCCCGGTAATCCGGCATGGCGGCGTAGTACTCCAGCATGGTGAATTCTTCCCGGTGTCTGCGGCCCTTTTCCCCGGCCCGGAAACACGGTCCGATCTGATAGATATTGCCGTACCCGGCGCCGACGAGGATCTTCATTTCCAGCTCCGGGCTGGGGCGGAGCCAGCCGCCGCCGACCGGAAAGGTCTCGATGTATTCCTCGGGAGCCGGGGCGGCGATGCGGACCGGCGTCTCCACCTCGAGCCAGCCTCGCGCATCGAAGAATTCCCGGATGGCGGCCGTCATCACGGCCCTGCTCCGCAAATAAGGACGCCGCGCCCGGAGACGGGTCGCGGCGTCGTTGGAATGCTCCGGTGACCGGTTCATTACCTCAGGCCTTGCTGACCCGTTCGGCGTATTCGCCGGTGCGGGTGTCGATCCTGACGGTGTCGCCGGTGTTGATGAAGAGGGGGACCTGGATTTCGTAGCCGTTGTCGAGTTTGGCGGGCTTCAGCACGTTGGTGGCGGTGTCGCCCCGGGCGCCGGGCTCGGTCTCGACGATTTCCTTTTCGATGAAGGTGGGCAGAGTGATTTCGATGGGTTCGTTGTTGAAGAGCAGGAAGTTGCAGAGGGCGTTGTCGATGAGGAAGTACGCCTGATTGCCCAGGAAGTCCTTATGGACGTGCATCTCCTCGTAGGTTTCCACATCGCTGAAGACGTAGTAGTCGCCGTCGGCGTAGGAGTAGTACATTTCCCGCTCTTCCAGATCGGGCTTTTCGATTTTGTCGGTGGGGCGGTAGGTGTGCTCCATGCCGGAACCGGTGATGAGGTTCTTCATCTTGCAGCGGTAGAGAGCGGTGCCTTTGCCGGGCTTGCAGAAATCGAATTCGGTGATGACCCACGGCTGCCCGTCGATCTGGATTTTCAGTCCCTTTTTCAGGTCGGAAGCACTGAACATTTGGAGTCTCCTGTGTTGGTGGACGGTACTGCCTTTTCTGACGGTACTGCCGTCTTGATTTGCGTCATTCGGACCGTGGCGGATGCCGCAACGGTGACATAATATAACATCGCAGGGCGGTTTTGTCAATTTTCATCGTCGTAAATATAAATTTTATCCCGTAAAAAATTTGACTTTTGCCGAAAACATGGTATCTTATTGAATCGTGTCGCCGCGGTACGGTCCGATCATCCCGTCTCCGCCGCGTCCCGATGACCGCCGCCCGACGAACGGCGGTCCGAAACAGTGCGAATGTTTTGAAAGCGTCACACAATTCAGCTATACGGGTAAAGAACATGAAAACCTATCTGGCAAAAGTCGGAGAGATCAACCGGGAGTACATCCTCTTTGACGCCTCCGAGATTCCGGTCGGGCGTCTCGCCGTCAGGATCGTCAACGCGCTCCGCGGCAAGGACAAGCCCACCTACACCCCCCATATCGACACCGGCGCCTTTGTGATCGTGATCAATGCCGCCAAGGCGGTGTTCACCGGCCGCAAGTCCGAGGAAAAGATCTATGTGGACTACACCGGCTACCGTTCCGGCTACAAGGAGCAGACCGCCGCGCTCGTCCGCGAGAAGCATCCCGAGCGCCTCATCGAGGACGCCGTCTGGGGCATGATGCCTCACGGCCGCCTCGGCCGCGCCCAGTTTGCCAAGCTCCGGGTCTACGCCGGAGCCGAGCATCCCCATGCCGCTCAGAATCCCCGCAAAATCACTCTGGAGTAACATATCATGGCGATCAACAGCGAAGAAATCATTGCAACCGGCCGCCGCAAATGCGCCGTGGCCCGGGTCCGGATCAAGCCGGGTTCCGGCAAGATCGTCGTCAACGGCAAGACTTTCACCGAGTACTTTGTCGCCGAGGCGCAGCGCGGATTCATCACGCAGCCGCTCACCGTCTCCAACAGCATGAACAAGTTTGACATCTCCGCCAGCATCGACGGCGGCGGGATGATGGGACAGGCCGGCGCCCTCCGTCACGGAGTGGCCCGCGCGCTCATCAAATACGACGAGACGCTCCGTCCCGTGCTCAAGAGCAGCGGCATGCTCACCCGGGACGCCAGGGTCAAAGAGCGCAAGAAGTCCGGTCAGCCGGGCGCCCGTCGCCGGTTCCAGTTCTCCAAGCGTTAAGGAGGCTGGCTCATGTTGCGGGTTGCGGTTTTCGGCGCGGCCGGATACGCGGGCGAGGAATTGCTGCGTATCCTCCTGCGTCACCGGAATTGCACGATTGCCGCGGTCACTTCCCGCGGCAATGCCGGAAAACCGGTGGAGGAGGTGTTTCCCCGCTTCACCGGTTCCGGGCTGGTTTTTGTGGAGCCGGACGTCGCCGCCATCGCCCCTCTGTGCGACGCGGCGATCCTGGCGCTGCCCCACGGTCTGGCTTCGGAATACGCCCGGCCGCTGATGGACGCGGGCGTCGCGGTGATCGACATCTCCGCCGACTTCAGACTGCGCAGCCTCGCCAAGTACCGGGAATACTACGGAGAGCATCCGGCCCCGGAACTGCTGAGCAAGGCGGTGTACGGCCTGCCGGAACTTTACCGGGACAAGATCCGGGAAGCTTCCCTGATCGCCTGCCCGGGATGTTATCCCACCTCGTCGATTCTGCCCACGGCGCCGCTGCTGCGCAAGGGGCTGGTTTCGACGAAAGGCGTTTCCGTGGTCTCCGCCTCGGGCGTTACCGGCGGCGGCCGCAAGGTGGCTCTCGACTACCTTTACTGCGAGTGCAACGAGGGGTTCCGTGCCTATAAGGCCGTCGGACACCGCCATCTGCCCGAAATCGAGCAGGAAATGGCCGCCGCGGCCGGAGTGCCGGAGATGGCCATCAACTTCATCCCCCACCTCGCGCCCATGAATCGCGGCATCAACTCCACCATCCTGATGGACGCCATGCCCGGGTGCACTCTGGAGGCGATCCGGGCGGCGTACGAGGAAGCCTACGGCAAGGAGCAGTTCGTCACCGTCCTGCCCCACGGCCGTTACGCCGACGTCAAGTACGTCACCATGACCAACTGCTGTCAGATCAGTTACAATCTGGACGGCCACACCAACCGGGTGATTGTCAATTCCGTAATCGACAACCTCACCAAAGGCGCCAGCGGTCAGGCGGTGCAGTGCATGAATATCCGTTTCGGCTTCGAGGAGAGCGAGGGGCTGATCTGAACCCCTCGGGGGCGCGCGTTTTGAAATTGCGTGCCACGCTTTTGAGAAAGGGGGCGCGCGTTTTGAAATTGCGTGCCACGCTTTTGAGAAAAGGGGTGCGCGTTTTTGAAATTGTGTGCCACGCTTTTGAGAAACAGGGGGTCGCGTTTTTGATTCGCGGCTCCCGTTTTTTATGTGGGGCGCGTTTTGGAATTGTGTGCCACGCTTTTGAGAAACAGGGGGTCGCGTTTTTGATTCGCGGCTCCCGTTTTTTATGTGGGGCGCGTTTTGGAATTGTGTGCCACGCTTTTGAGAAACAGGGGGTCGCGTTTT
>JAZMZH010000212.1:0-14655 GCA_045585875.1 Victivallaceae bacterium
CACACTCTGACCACGGGCAAAGTGCTGGAACTGCGGCTGGACCCGGACCGGACCGATGTGGGGGTACGGACGCCGCGGTGCGCCAATCCGCACTTCGTCTATCTGGCGGGCGTCAAACCGCCCGGTCGTGAGACCGAGGCGCTGGCGGTGATCTATTTCAACCGGAGGCCGCCGGAGGAAGAGGTGCCCAGGACTCTGCTGAGCGAGGCCGCCGGGCTCCTCCACATCTACCGCAACCGGAGCTGACCATACGGCTTGCCCCCGGCCCGGGCGGTTTGAGCCGCTTCCGGCGCGGCCTCCTATCGCTGCCAGCCTTGAATTTTGTAATTTTTTCCGAGGAGTTTGCGCTCGGCTCCGCCGTCGTCCGGCTTGAACCAGAGTTCAAACCCCGCCCCGTAAAACCGCTCCCATTCGCCCTCGTAAATGGTGAAGTGCATGGCGGATTGAAATTGCTCCCCCGGATCGTCGGACCAGCCGGAAATGCACCCGGAACTCATCTCCAGCCGCCGGGCCGAGAGGGGCGTGCCCCGGGTGATTTCGAAGGCCTTGAGATAGATCGTCCCCTTTTCGCCGGGATTGCACCGGACCTCCGCCTCGTAGATGCCGCCCTGCGTTCCGTTTCGCAGAATCAGGTCGGGAGCGCCCCGGCGAAAACTGTCCTCCGGCAGAAAACTGCGCCACCGATCGGGGGTGGCCGCAAGCCGGGCGAACTCCTTTTCGGTGTATTCCAGCGCCGCCATTGTCATCTGCCGCCCCGGGAATCGGCTCTGATCCCAAATATTCACCAGCGCGCCGCCGCAGAAAAAACGTGTTTCCCAGGCATTGCCGCGATGCTCCGTCTTATTCCTCGGATGCAGCGGCGAAGTGTTCCACGCCCTGCCGTCGAGCCCGATCTCGAAACGGAACTGAAATTCCAGCGCGGCGTCCCCGACCTTTCGGCCGTGTTCGTCCGTGGGTAAAAAGCAGCTGTAATAGAGATTCAGGGTCGGGGCGATCGTTCCGTCCGGATAACGGAAATAACGGACGGCATGCAGACTGCCGCCGCGCTCCCGGTAAAGCCGCCACTCCGGATGACAGGCCAGATAGTGCAGGAGGATTTCCCGGGTTTCGGGTCGGCCCAGCAGTTTTTCCAGGGAGGGCAGGCGGCACTCCGCGTCATCGTCGAGGCGCGGTCCCCGGCCGATCGCCGACAGGACGAATTGCTGAAAGGAGTTCTCCGGGGCGTCGCGCCAATGGGAGCGGGTGAAAAAATGAATGTTGCACAGCGCCTCTTCCGGCTCGGAGAGAGCGTCAACGGGTTCTCCGGCCGGAGCCGGGAGGAGGACAAACAGCGCAAACAGGATGATCGGAATTTTCATCGGCGCGGACTCCGTTTTGGGAAAATGTCACGGACCGAATATAGCATCCCGCAGGCTGAAATGCAAACGGAAACGCGCCCCGTCGGCCGCTCACCGTTCCGGAGCGGTTTTCTGCCCGTAGCAGGCCCCGGCGCCGTGTTTGCGCAGATAATGACGCCGCACCAGCGAAGTTTTGAGCTCGGGCGCTCCCGGATGCAGCAGCTCCGTCAGATACGCCATCCGGCAGAGCTCCTCCAGCAGTTCCGCGTTTTCCAGGGCCTCGGCTCCGCTTCTTCCCCAGGCAAAGGGTCCGTGTCCGGCCACCAGCACCATCTGCACCTCGTCCGGGTTCAGATGCCGGGCGGCGAAGGTATCGACGATCTGATTTCCGGTTTCGATCTCGTAATCTCCGTCGATGCGCGCGTCGGCCATGAATTCGGTGCAGGGGATCGGCACGTTCATGGAATCCGCGTGAGTGGTCCCGTAGAGCGGTACGCTGCGCGCCGCCTGAGCCCACGCCGCCGCACAGGTGCTGTGGGTATGCACCACCCCGCACGCTCCGGGGAAATTCCGGTAGAGCACCAGATGGGTTTCGGTGTCGATGGAGGGCCGCGTCCGCCCCTCCGCCACCCGTCCGTCCGCCAGGGAAACCACCGGGATCTCCGCCGCCGTCAGTTCGGAATAGGGCACGCCGGAGGGTTTTATGGCCATGACGCCCAGCGTCCGGTCCGCCACGCTGACGTTGCCGAAGGTCTGTTTGACCAGCCCGGATGCCGCCAGACGCAGATTCAGCCTGAGACACTCCTCTCTGAGCGCGCGGTACATCCTCACACCTCCCCGAAGGCGTCCCAGTCCGGCGCGACCGGAGCATCCCCGTTCAGAATCGCATCCATGTGCATCATCAGCGGGAATTGTCCGGAGTCGGCCGCGCCTTTTTGCTCCGCCCGGCGCAGAAATTCCGCCACCCGGGTGATGATCGCCGCCGCTTCCAGCGTGACCCCGCTCAAAACTTCCCGGACCTGAGCGTACTTCATCCCGCGTCCCAGCAGGGTGCCCAGACGGCGGGTGCGCCCTCCGAACACGGTCACATACAGATCTCCGGCGCCGGGCAGTCCGGCCGCCAGCCGCCCGTCTCCGCCCAGCAATTCCACCAGACGGCGCATCTCCACGCAGCTCTGAGCGAAGAGGGCGGCCTGGGGGTTGTATATCGGATTCAGATCGGGAGCGCCGGGGACGCAGTTTTCCGTGATCCCCGAGGCGTCGGTGATGCCCTTTTCCCGCTCGGCCAGTCCCACGGCCAGGGAAACCCCCATGGCGTAGGCATTTTTCAGAGCCACGGAGCACTCCACCGCGATCGTGTCGGCCGAGGGCAGAATATGATAGTAGGAGGTCCCGAAGAGCTCCCTGGCGCGGCGGACCGCTTCCATCTTCCGTCCGCAGTAGTACACCATGGTATGACGCCGGTCGAAGAGTTCGAAGCAGATGCACGGCCCGCCCACCGCGACGAAATCCAGATCCGGACGCAGGGAGGCGAAGTAGTCGGGGAACACCGTCAGCGAAGCGTCATCGTTCAGCCGCATCCCCTTGGTGATGGAGACCACCAGCGTACCCGGGGGCAGGATCGGCAGGATTGTTTCGGCAAACCATTCCACTCCGAAGCTGCTGATCCCGGCCACCACCGCGTCGGCGTCCTTCACGGCATCCCGGACTTCCTCCACATAACCGGCCTCGGCCACGCCGGAAAAATTGCGTTTCAGAGTGGGGTGGTCCTTGCCGGCTTTCAGGGCGTCGATGATGACATTGTCCAGCGGGGAACCGATCAGGCGGACCCGGTGTCCGTTGTCCGAAGCCGGTCTGGCCATGGCGGAGCCCATCATGCCGGCTCCGATGATTGTGATTGCGCTCATTTCCTGTTCTCCTTTGTCCGACGTTTCTCCGCAGGATCGTTTCGGGAATGTTTCTCCTGTTCCCGCCGTTACTATATCCCGCTTCGGACGGAAAACAATCATATTTCAAGCCGATACGACCATTTTTCGCGATAAAAACAGAAACAATGAGCGATTTCGGAGCAAACGCTCATTGCATTTGCGCGTTTCAGTGCTACATTAGAGAAAAAAGAAACCGTATGGTCCGCAAAGGGGGAAAACGACTGTGAAAAAAGAGCGGCTTCAGCAAATCTTAATCGACCTTCAGGAGCTCCGGGAACTCTCCACCGCCCGGGCCTGCCGGATGTATCAAACCAGCGCCGCCACCATCCGCCGGGATTTCAAAGAGCTGGCGGAAAACGGTCTGGCGCTGCGCCGCCACGGCGGAATCGGAATCCTTGAAAAAACTCCGGCTGTTTCCGTGCCCTATTCCCTCCGGGAAACCTGGAACGCCGACGAAAAAAGGCTCATCGCCGGCGAAGCCGCCAAACTGGTCCGCGACGGCCAGACCGTCGCGCTGTACGGCGGGTCCACAGTGGAACATTTGGGATATTTTCTGAACACCGGACGGATCATCACCAATCTGCCGGAACTCTGCCGCATCCTCCGGATGCGTTTCCCCACCGGAGACGGGCCCCAGGTGATCCTCACCGGCGGCCAACTGGAGTACCGCACCGGACTGCTGACCGGCCCGGCGTTCCGCCGTGCCCTGGCCGGTTATCAGTGCGACATCGCCTTTTCCTCCTCCTTCGGACTGGACGGGGAGGGGCTTTTCGACATCAGCGACGAGTGCTGCGAACACATCGCGCTGACCATGGAGCGGGCGGCGACCCGGGTCGTCCTCGCGGACCACACCAAATTCGGACGCAGGAGCTTCTGCCGCTGCCTGCCCTGGGAAAAAGTTCACATCCTCATCACGGTCTTCCGCCCGGAGAACCACGAATTTCTGAAGCAGATCCGCGCCCGGGGCGTGAAAGTCATCTTCGCCGGGAGCAGCGGACGCTGATCGGCCGGAAGCGGGGGCGGCGGAATACGCTGCCGCAATGGCAGGTTTTTTGAAAAATTTTGATTTTTTCCTGAAATTCGATTTGACTTCCATATCTTCCGAGTTCACTTATTGTTATGTGCTTAAAAGTGCCCCACGTCATGAATTCGGGATTTCAAAAAAGATTTCGTCGGCGATGCAGCGGATTCCCCTGCCGGTTTTCTCATAAGGCAAAGGATCGGAACCGTTGGAGGGCAACAAATTTTTCTCCGGAGGATTTGCATTTTCCCGTTTTATCATTATATTACCTGTAAAATGGCATTTTAAGAATAAAATAAAGGAACTCTCGATCCATTTTGACGGAAGTTTCCGAAATTCGGAGCCAAGGTTATGAACAGTCGTCAGAAAGCATTGCTGGAGAGATACAAGAAGCATGAGGCGTATCCTGACTACGATCAGGACCTCCTCAGGGATGTGGCCATGATGCGCGCCATGGAGGTACCGGAGCGTACCTGCGCCCAGCTGCGGGCCGCCACGGTTCTGGAGTTGACTCGCATCACCCCGTTTGAACTGGAGGAGAATGCCCTGATCGCCGGTCAGTACATGAACATGGGCTGGCAGGCGGGCATGGAGGGGCGCGACGATCGGAAGGACGCGGAGATCCTCCGGAAATTCGGCGTGGACGCATCCCCTCTGGATGTGCGCCGCCGCCGCGAAGCCGTGTTCAGCGGCCGCCCCGCGACCGGCCCCGGCGATCCGTCGCCCGACATGGCGGAGAGCAGCTTCATCACCTTGAACTGCGGCTGCGGCTGGGGAATCAACGAATTCGTTTCCTTCGGCTATGTGGAGAACCATTCCGTGCGAAATTATGCCAAGCTCCTCGAAAAGGGGTTCGGGGGTCTGAAAGCGGATGTGGAGGCAGTGATGGCGGCCCGGGACAAATGGAGCGTGAGCTTTGTGGAGCATGAGGCGTTTTACAAGTCCCAGCTGCTCGTCTGCGATGCCGGACTGACGCTCGGACGCCGCTATGCCGAACTGGCAAAGGCCGACGGCAATTCGGTGCTGGCCGGGAATTGCCTGGCCGTCGAAAACGGCGCCGGGTCCTTCCGCCAGGCCGTGCAGCTTTTATGGTTCGGGCATCTCATCACATGCGCGGAGGACGGCATCAACGCGAACAGCATCGGCCGGCTCGACCAGATCCTCTGGCCTTATTACGAAAAGGACAGGGACCGGGGCGAATGTACTCCCGAAGAGGCCGGGGAACTCATGGTTGACCTCGCCATCAAGCTCTACCACGACTATGACGTGCAGGCCATTTCCCTGGGCGGCTCCAAACCGGAGGACGGCACAAGCGCCTGCAACGAACTGACGTCCATTATCCTGGACGCCACCGCTGATTTCGGGGAACTGCGCGATCTCTCCTGCCGCGTCACCCGTGACATGCCGGATGAAATCCTTGAAAAGGCCGCGAAACTGGTCCTGCGCGGCGGCGGCATCCCCTTTTTCTTCAACGACGAATGTTTCATTCCGGCGCTTGCGAATCGCGGCGTCGAGCTCGAGGACGCCCGGGATTATGCCCCCATCGGCTGTGTCGAGCTGACCATCCCGGGAAAGGCAAACTCCCGCGCCGTTTCCGGATGGTTCAATTTGCTGAAGATCCTGGACCTCACCATCCATGGCGGCTATGACCTCTACAAGGGCGCCCAGTCCCGCGTGACGTGCCCGAAACTGGAGGAATACGAATCCTTTGACCGCTTCTACCGCGTCTTTTGGGACAATGTCGCCTATTTTGCCCATTCCATGATCTATGGGATGCGCAGAGGCGAGATGTACCAGAGAAATGACGGCCCGCAGCCGTTTTTCTCGCTCCTTACCGACAACTGCCTCGAAAAGGGACGCGACATCACTGCCGGAGGAGCCAAGTACAACTGGCATTCCATCTGCCTCATGGGAGTGCCCAATGCGGCGGACAGCCTCTTCGCGCTGAAACGCCTGGTCTTCGAGGAAAAGGCCGTCGCCCCTGAGGAGCTGCGGCTCGCACTGGCGGATGATTTCCGAAATGCGGAATCGCTGAGGCTGCGCCTCCTGAACGGATGCGCCAAATACGGAAACGGATGTCAGGAGGTCGATGCTCTGGCCGCAAAGGTCGCCGGGGAATTCATCGCCCTGATGGACGAGGCCAGTGAGCCGGACAGCGGGATGTTCGTGCATCTCTTCTCGTTTTATGAAAATGTCTATGCGGGGAAAATGGTGGCCGCAACCCCGGACGGCAGAAAGGCGTGGGAGCCGTTCGCCTATTCCCTCTCCGCCGCCCCGGGACGCGACAAGGACAGCCTGACCGGTATGCTCAAATCCCTTGCCGGACTGCCGCATAAGGACGCCGCGGGCGGCAGCGCGGCCATTATCGACCTGCATCCCGATTTCTTCGATGATGCGGAGGAGGCCCCGCGGCTGCTGGCAACTCTGATCAAAACCGCATTCTTCTCACTGGGGGTCGGCCAGCTTCAGTGGAACATCGTTTCGGCGGAGCGGATGATTCAGGCGCAGCAGGACCCCGAACACTACGGCAACCTCCAGGTCCGTGTGGCGGGATATTCCCAGAAATTCAAATACATCGAAAAAAATCTCCAGGACCATCTCATCGCCCGCTATAAGCATACCGTATGATATTGATTCCGGGAGGGCGCCGAGCCGCGGAGGCGCGGAGGCGCCGCATCGCAGCGGGGGGCGCGTATTTCCAGGCGCCGTTCTGACGGCGGCGGAGGACAGGCGCCCTCCCGTGCAAAATCGTCGGAAATATTTCCGCCGTCATTTTACGCAATACCGTCTTGCGGACCGCCGTGCTCCAATGACCCGATTGGTCTTTTCCCGATCCCGCCGAAAAACAAAGACGCTTTTCGGGCAGTGCCGTCATCGACCGGAAGCGGGGGGCGAAATACTCTGAAAAATATTCCGGTTTTATTTGCATTTCCCCGAATTCATAGTATATTAACAGTCTCAAGCGTTAATTCCAACTGGAGGAACCCGTCATGGCACATAAAAAAGGACAATCCAGCAGCCGCAACGGCCGCGACAGCAATCCGAAGTTTTTAGGCATCAAGGCGTACGGCGGCGAGTTTGTGACCGCCGGTTCCATCATCGTCCGGCAGCGCGGCACCCGCTTCCGTCCCGGCAGCAATGTCGGTCTCGGCCGGGATTTCACGATCTTCGCCCTCTGCGACGGCACGGTGGAGTTCCGCAAGTCCGCCCGGAGCGTTTCGGTGGTCCCCGTCACCGCGGAAGCCGCCGCCCAGTAAACGGACGGCGCTGCCTCAGGCTCCGCCGTGTTTTCGCGACCCGGCTGCGCTTCCGGCACTTTTCGGACGCCCCGGCTGCGCTTCCGGCACTTTTCGGACGCCCCGGCTGTAAAAACCGGACCCTCTTCCCTCTGCGGCGCGGGTTCGGTTTTTTGTTGTAAGGGGGGGGCAACGGCGGGCGTTTGAAAGGTGTAAGCGGAGGGCCGGTTTTTTATGGAGCCCGGGACCGTTTCCGATGCGCGCCCGGGTCGGATTTTTGTTGGTATAAGGTTTCATCAGCCGGAGGGACGGAAAATGTTTGTCGACAGAGCCAGAATATCGGTCAAGGCCGGAGACGGCGGCAACGGCTGCTGCAGTTTCCGGAGGGAGAAGTTCGTCCCCAAAGGCGGCCCCGACGGCGGAGACGGCGGCGCCGGAGGCAATGTCATCCTCCGGGCCGTGACCAACCGCCAGAGTCTGGTGGACATGGTCTATCAGAGCCGCTACGCCGCCCCCGACGGTCCCAACGGCAAGGGCAAGGACATGCACGGCCGCAAAGCCGACGACGTGATCGTCGAACTGCCGGTGGGGACCCTGGTGGTCAACGACGACACCGGCGAACTCATGGCCGATCTGGATGTCGCCGGAGCGGAGGTCGTCATCGCCAGAGGCGGGGCGGGGGGCCGGGGCAACGCCCGCTTCGCCACCAGCACCAACCGGGCCCCGCGGACGAAGGAAACCGGCGAGCCCGGAGAGGAATTCCGGCTGCTGCTGGAGCTGAAAACCATTGCCGACGCCGGTCTGGTGGGCTTCCCCAACGCCGGGAAATCCACCCTGCTGAGAGCGATTTCGGCGGCCCGGCCCAAAGTCGCGCCCTATCCCTTCACCACCCTGCACCCCAACGTGGGCATCGTGGAAACCGGCGACTTCCGGCGTTATTCCGTGGCCGACATCCCCGGACTGGTGGAGGGCGCCCACCGCAATGTGGGCCTGGGACACGAATTTCTCCGGCATATCGAGCGCACTTCGGTGCTGATCTATGTGCTGGACACCGCCGGGGTGGACGGCAGGGATCCGGTTTCCGACTTCCGCAATCTTCAAAAGGAACTGGAACTTTACATGAAGGGCCTTTCCGAACGCCCCTTCATCATCGCCGCCAATAAAATGGATCTGGAAACGGCCCCCGCCAATCTCGCCCTGCTCCGGGAAGCCCTGTGCAGCGAACCCGCCCCCATCATCCCCATCAGCGCCGACACCGGAAACCTCGGCGATCTGGTGCCGACCCTTGCCGCCGCCGTGGAGGAGGTGCGCAGACGCAATCCCGGCAGCAGCCGCTTCGTCCCTCCGAATCCCGAGTGGCTGACCCGGGAGCTGGACTGGGACGACGGAGAGCCGCAGCCGGGCGGCCGCCCCGCCGACGGCAAGGCCGCGGGGAGCGATTTCGTGAGACAAATTCTCGACGAGTGATTGTGCAATCACGCAAATCGGTGTTATATTACGTCATGACACAGATATTACTGTAACTATCAACCCCCGAGAGGTAGGCAATGCCAGTGATTCATCCCACCGCCGTGGTTATGCCCGGAGCCGTTTTAGCCGAAGACGTGGAGGTCGGTCCCCTTTGTTTCGTCGGGCCCGACGTCAAAATCGGAGCCGGCACCAGGCTCATTGCCCAGTGCCATGTTTCCGGTCACACCGAGATCGGTGAAAACAACGTGCTCCATCCCTTCTGCGCCATCGGCGGCCCCGCCCAGGATCACGGCGTGGTGCCGGGGGAAATCAGCTACATCAAAATCGGCGACAACAACGTGTTCCGGGAGAATTCCACAGTGCACTCCGGCACCAAGCCGGGCACCGTCACCACCATCGGCAGCGACTGCATGTTCATGCAGTGCTCCCATGTCGCCCACAACTGCCGGGTCGGCAACAAAGTCATCATGGTCGGCGGCTCGGCCATCGCCGGGTACTGCCAGATCGGCGACAGCGCCCTGATCTCGGGGCTCTGCGGTCTGCATCAGTTCTGCCGGGTGGGGCGGCTGGCGATCCTCTCCGGAGGCAGCGTCTTTTCCGTGGACATCCCGCCCTTTATGATGGCGGAGGGTCGCAACGGCGGCATCAAGATGATCAATCTGGTGGGCCTGAAGCGGGCGGGGTTCTCCGATGAGACCATCCGGATCCTCCGCAACCTCTTCAAGATCTTCTGCCGCAGCGGTCTCAGCCACGGAAACGCCATCGCCAAAATCAAATCCGATCTGCCCCAGATCCCCGAAGTCGTCGAATTTCTGGACTTCTGCGCCTCGAGTCAGCGCGGCGTGCTCGGCGGCGCCCGCGACGGACACCGGGATTGAAATTCTTAACCAAAGGCTGCAATCATGTTGAATCCGCTTAAGAAAAACCCCTCCTTCACTCCGCGCCGGGGACCGCTGGTCCTGGCCATACTCGACGGCGTCGGCTTCGGCAAGTTTCCCGACGGCGACGCGGTGGCCGCCGCGGCTCCGGAAACCTTTGAAAAACTTCTGGCCGACTGTCCCAACACCCGCCTCGCCGCGCACGGCACCGCCGTGGGCATGCCCTCCGACGCCGACATGGGCAACAGCGAGGTGGGGCACAACGCCATCGGCGCCGGACGGGTTTTCTCCCAGGGGGCGAAGCTGGTGGGCGAGGCTGTGGCCTCCGGCAAGCTCTTCGAGGGCAAATGCTGGCTGGAAGCGGTGGAAAATGTGAAGCGCAACAACTCGACGCTGCACTTCCTGGGCCTCTTCTCCGACGGAAACGTCCACAGTCACATCGACCATCTCAAGGCGATGATCGCCAGAGCCTTTGACGCGGGCGTCCGGAGGATCCGCGTCCACATCCTCCTGGACGGACGCGATGTGCCCGAAACCTCGGCGCTGGAATACATCGACCCCTTTGAGGAGTTTCTTGCCGGATTCAACCGCCGGGGGGCCGACTTCCGCATCGCTTCCGGCGGAGGCCGCATGGTGATCACGATGGACCGGTACGGGGCCAACTGGGAAATGGTTCACAGGGGATGGGAGATTCACGTCCACGGCGTCGGCGAATATTTCCCCTCCGCCCGCGAGGCGGTGACGGCGCTCCGGGAGCGCACCGGAGCCATCGACCAGGATCTTCCCGGCTTCGTCATTTCCGACGACGGCAAAACTCCGGTCGGCGCGATGAAGGACGGCGACAGCGTGATTTTCTTCAACTTCCGCGGCGACCGCTCCATTGAGATCACCACCGCTTTTGAGGCCGATGATTTCACTCCCTTCGACCGGGGCCTCCGCCCCGCGGTCTACTACGCGGGCATGATGGAATATGACGGCGACCTCCACATCCCGAAAAATTACCTGGTGAATCCTCCGGAGATCGACCGCACCATCGGCGAATATCTGTGCGCCACCGGCGTCCGGCAGCTGGCCCTCTCCGAAACCCAGAAATTCGGCCATGTGACCTATTTTTTCAACGGCAACCGTTCCGGCAAGTTCGATGAGAAGTTCGAGGATTATCTGGAGATCCCCTCCGACATCGTTCCCTTCGAGCAGCGCCCCTGGATGAAATGCGCCGAAATCACCGACGCCGTGCTCGCCGCCATTGCCGGAGGCGAATACCGCTTCATCCGCCTCAATTATCCCAACGGCGACATGGTGGGCCACACCGGCAACTTCGAGGCGGTGAAGGTGGCCGTCGGCGCCGTGGACCTGCAGCTGGAGCGGCTTCGGGCCGCCGTCGAGGCGGCGGGAGGGATCCTGGTGGTGACCGCGGATCACGGCAACGCCGACGACATGCTGGAGCACAAGGGCGACAAGGTCAAGCTCGACGCCGCCGGTCAGCCCTGCCGCAAGACCAGCCACTCCCTGAACCCGGTGCCCTGCATCATCTACGATCCGGAGAGCCGGGGAGAATACTCTTCGACGCTCCGTTCCGGACTGGGCATCAGTTCCATCGCCGCCACCTGTGTGGAACTTCTGGGCTACGAAGCCCCGGCGGAATGGGACCCCGGGGTGCTGCAGTTCCGATGATCCGGCTCGAACAGTCAGCGGCGACCCATGCTGCGGGAGAAGCCTTTTCGGTGAAGCTCCCCGACGTCCTGCGGAACAGGGCGGGCGGACCCACCATCGCGGTCCGTCTGCCCAACTGGCTGGGGGACGCCGTGATGACGGTCCCGGCGCTGAAGGTTCTTTCCCTGCTGGCCGATTCCCTGGGCGGCTGCCTGGCCGCCGTGGCCACGCCCTCCTCGTACGAACTGGCCAAAGCCCTCTGCCCGGAGATATTCCAATGCGGCGTGCTGATCCGAGACGCCCACCGGACCTGGACCGAGGCGGAACAGCGCGAAGTGAAGGCTCTTAAGGCGGACTTCGTGATGCTTTTCACCAATTCCCTGCGGGATGTGCTTCAATTCCGCAAGGCCGGGGTAAGGCATCTGGCCGGAGCCGCCGCCCGGATGCGGGGGATCTTTCTCGACCGGAGCTTTCATTTCCCCCGCCGGGTCCGGCACCGGCTGAATCCGCCCCATCTCATGAACCGCTATCTGGCCATGGCCCGCGCCATCGGCGCCCCGGAGTGGGACGGCGTCTACCCCGAGCTGAAGCCCCGCCTCCCCATCGAACAGGTCGCTCCGGAGATCGCCGCCCTGACCGAACATCCCAAACTGCTGCTGATGGCCGCCGGAGCGGCCTACGGCGCCGCCAAACGCTGGCCGTCGGCTTCCTATGCGCAGGTGGCGGAGCGGTACATCGCCTCCGGCGGGATCGCGGCGGTGCTGGGATGCGAATCGGAAAAGGCCATCGGCGGGGAGATCATCAGAGATCTGCCGCCGCGCAAAGCCTTCAATCTCTGCGGGAAGACCGGATTTCAGGAGCTGCTGCACCTGCTGAAGAGCGCCCGCTGCATGGTCGCCAACGATTCGGGGCTCATGCATCTGGGGGCGATGGCCGGACTCCCGGGAGTGGCGATATTCGGGCCCACCGACTACGCCGCCACCGGCCCGGCTCCGGCCCGGTGCAAATGGGTGGTGCTGGCCGACCCGCTGCCCTGTTCGCCGTGTTTTCACCGCACCTGCCGGAACGGGGGCCGCTGCATCGCCCGCGTCACCCCGGAGCAGGTGATCGCCGAACTGGAACATTTCTGAAAGGAACCCTTCCCATGTACATCGTCGCCGCCACCGGAAACCGTCACAAGTTTGAGGAGTACAAAGCCCTGCTGGCCGATCAGAAGGTCGAACTGCGCAGTCTCATGGACTATCCCGGGTGCCCGGCCGTGCCCGAAACCGGGACCTCTTTTCGGGAAAATGCCTCGCAAAAGGCTCTCGCGGTGTGCAGATACTGCGACGCTCCGACCTTCGCCGACGATTCCGGTCTGGAGATCGAGGCTTTGGGCGGCGCTCCCGGCATCTATTCCGCCCGCTACGCCGCCACCGACGCCGAACGCATCGCCAGAGTGCTGAGAGAGCTTAAGGACGCTCCCAGCCGCCGGGCGCGTTTCGTCTGCGTCATCGCCATAGCGGTCAACGGGGAGGTCGTCGAAACCTTTGAGGGGACGGTTTCCGGGACCATTCTCACGGAGCCCCGCGGCGAAAACGGCTTCGGCTACGATCCGATTTTTCTCCCGGACGGCGAGGACCGCAGTTTCGCCGAACTGCCCGCCGAGGTCAAAAACAAGATCAGCCACCGGGCTCGGGCCGTGGCCAAGGCGGTGGAGTTCGTGAACGATGAAATGTCCATCCTCGACGACGAATTCTGACCGCCGCCGGGCCCCGGATGCCGTCACAGGAGGCAGCGCGTGAATTCCATCCAGCTGGAATATTTTCTGGCCGTCGCCCGGACCGGCGGCTTCACCCCCGCGGCGAAACGGCTTTTCATTTCCCAGCCCGCCCTCAGCAAGCAGATCCGTCTGCTGGAGAATGAGCTGGGGGCGATTCTCTTTCTCCGCCGCCCCCACGGAGTCGTCATGACCCCGGAGGGCAAAAAGCTTCTGGCCCGGGCCGATGAAATCTCCCGGATCATGAAGGAAATCCCCGGCGAAATCAAGGACCTCCAGCACAACGTGAGCGGAGACCTGAACATCGTCTGCGGCAACTTTTTGAGCCGCCGGGTCATGCCCGACCTGCTGAAGCGCCTCATGGCCCGTTATCCGGACATCTGTCCGCGCATCCGCGAGCTGGGATACCGCGAACAGAGGGAAATGCTCCTCACCGGCTCCGCCGATGTGGGCATCGGCTCCATCCCCGACAGCGACGGCCGTCTCTGCGGCCATGAGATTTTTCATTCCGACCTGGTGCTGATCCGCTCGGCCTGCTCCTGCCGCGGCGGCGCCGCGAAACTCACCAAGGCCGAGATCGCCGCCAGCCGTCTCATCAGTTATCCTCAGGGGTCCGTCATGTACGAGGCCGTCCGCAGATGTCTCGCCCCGTACACGCCGAATATATTCATGGATTCGCTCTCCTCGCTCACCATCATCGAACTGGTGCGGGAGGATTTCGGCCTCGCGCTGGTCCCGGATTATCTCATCGAGCCGGACCGCCGGAACGGGATCGTCATCGGCGGCTTCGATTCCGGCGAGGGCGTCACCATCTCCTATTACTACAGTCCGGAACGGGTCCCGACCCCCCAGACCAGAGCTTTCATCGAGGTGATCCGCGAAAAATTCGCCCTTTCCGATCCATGACGGCGCGCAGCCGCCGCGCCTACCGGCGCCGGGCAGAGGAGTTTCAGATTTCAAAAAAAACAACGGTCAACGGATTCGCATGAACGATAAAATCAAACCATCAGGGAGGGGCGCATGATGTCGCCGTCAGGTTTTGTCTTCCGTATTATTATCGCATTGATCTTTCCGCCGCTGAGCATCCTCGGGATGCGCGGCGTCGGATGCGGCACGGTTCTGCTGCTGCTGCTTTTGACCTTGCTGGGGGTTGTCCCGGGGCAGGTCGTGGCGATCTTTCTGATCGTGCATGAATACCTCCGGCAGGATTGCGCCTGAAAACAGGGCGGGAAACGCACAAGCGGACCGTCCGATCAGCCGGTTTCTCTTCGGGACCGGCGGTCTCTTTTTTTTCGGAAACCGACGAAACGCCAGGCCGTTTCCGGCGTGCTTTTCGGGTCGAGCGGTCGGCCGCCCGGGGTGTCCCCGGGCGG
>JAZMZH010000213.1:0-2089 GCA_045585875.1 Victivallaceae bacterium
TCATGGAACGTCTTCGGGCCTGGGCGCCGGATGTCGCGGAGACTGCCGAATTTCAGCGTCTGGTTTCCCGGAACGGCGAACTGCGTGAAGCCGAAGCCGCCCGTCTGGCGGCATGGCATGATGCCGAAGAGCGGTTCGGACGCTGCCGGGAGACGGGATTCGCGGATTCCGAGGAGGCGTTTTCGGCCTTGCGTGCGCTTGAAGCCGCCGCCGCGACCGGCGGAGAGGCTGAGATATGCCGCAGCTTCCGGGAAGAGCTGGACCGGGCCGGTCAGGCCGCCCGCCGCACGGAACGGGAGGAGGCCGCCCGGCTGCTGGACAGTGTTGACGGGGAAATTTCCTCCCTGACCTCTTCCTCCCGGACGGTCTTGAGAGAGCGGCTGAAAGCCCGCATCGTCGAACTGACGGAGTACCGGGCGCGGGTAAAAGATCCTCTTGCGGCGGCGGAGATCGCCGGAGCCGTCGAGAGGCTGAACCGGTTCGAGGAGACGCTTGATGCGGAGGACGCCGCTCTCGCCGCTGAAAATCTCAAGCTGCTCCGGCTGTCCGGTCCGTTTGCGTCTCCGGCGGAACTGAAGGCCGCTCTTGAAGCTTACGACGGGAGCAGGGCGGCTTCCGAGGTCGGGAAACTCCTGTCCGCCTGGGATGCGGCGGAGCGAATCGCGGTCCTTGAGAATTTTGACGCGGAGGACGGGAACTGTGAAGCCTTGAAAAGTCATGTCGCCTCCCTCGGCGAATCCGGAGTTTTCTGGCGGCCTTTCCTCTCCGCTCTCGATGCGTTGCGTGCGGAATCCGATGCGGAGCGCGAGGAGATTTCCGGCCTTGCGGCTTTTGAAAGCGCCGCCTCCCGGTGGAGGAGTTTGCGCTTCGCCGGTGACGGAGACCTGGTTTGGGAGTTGTTTCTCCCTCCGGATGCCGATCCGGTCATCGACAACAACGCCGCCGGATGTTATGTCAAAACCGATGTGATAAATTCGACGCGGAACCGGGAAACGGTCGTTATCCGCAGCATCGGAGAGGCTAAGGACGAGTGGTGGGTTTTTCGCCGGAACGGAGGGGAGGATGAGAATTTTTCCGAAGGCACCCGTCTGAGCGGTTTCAGACTGGTTTCCATGCCGACGGTTTTCATGGCTCCGGAGCTGCTTCGTCTGGAGTCGATTTTCAGGGAGACGAACCCCGCCGCGGTGCGGAGCGCGCTCGCCGGATGGCTCGCCGATCTCGGCGGAAGATCCTGCAATCCGGCGCTGATCGGAGAATTCATGACGGTATTGGAGCCGAAACTCATCCGTCGTCTGCCGGCGGATTTTCAGGCCGCGTATTCCCGCGACGCCGCCGAATTCAAGATGTGGCTGCGGGGCGACGGCGGTAAATTCCCGGACCTTTCGCCGGAGGAGTTTGCCGCCGGGCTCGCGGCTTTCCGGCGGGTCCCCTGGCGTGAGGCGGCCTCCGCCCTCGGGGAAATCGCGGAAAATTCCGATCTTGACGGCGAGATCGATCGTCTTCGGGATGCGTTGAGCATGAGGCTGAAGCTGGCGGGCGCGGCGGTGCCGTCGCCCGGCGGCGGATTTCATGACGTGTTTTGCGCCGCCGTGCCGGAGGGGGCGATCATGCTGCGGGTGTGCTTCCGCGGCCCTGACGGAGCCGTGGATGCGACCGGGCATTTTTACGGCGGCGCGTTTATCTCCTCGGCGGAAACCCGTCCGGCGGAGGAACCCTGTTTTTATTATTCGGCGACCGGACCCGGAGCGGTTTCGGCGGAGACGGCCGGAATGATTTTCGGCGGCCTGCGGGATGTAATTGAGCTTTATAACAAAAAGTGAGGATATCATGATGAAACTTTTCCGAAAAGTCTATCGCTTCATTGCTCTTGTCGCGTGGCTGCACGTGATCGGCATCTACTCGTTTTTTGTGCACATCGGCGGCTGGAACGCCGTCCGCAGGGTTTCCCGATGCACCCGCATCTGGGGCCGCGGGATGACCCGGCTGTGGGGGATTCACGTCCATGTTCACGGCGATATTTCCGGTTTCAGGGGCGGGCTGATCGTGGCCAATCATACCGGCTACCTGGACATCCTGGTCTGCGCCTCTC
>JAZMZH010000214.1:0-15136 GCA_045585875.1 Victivallaceae bacterium
TCCCCACCTTTTTACGCCTTTTTTTCAAGATTTTTCAAACGCAAGGGACAAAACCGCCCCTCTTTGCGCCGATACGGCGTAAAATCCGAAAAAAGCACGGACAAAGTGCGGATCGGAAATATGCGAACTTCGCGTCTCACGCCGCCGCGCACGCCCGGGTCCGGAAGATCACGAGCGGCGGCCCGAACGCTCCTCGTAGAGGTTTCCGCCATGGGCGTCGATCGCCACGATCAGCGGCAGATCCCTGACCTCCAGCCGGTAGATCGCCTCCGGACCGAGATCGGCGAAAGCGGCGGTTTCGCAGGAAACCACCGAGCGGGCGATCAGCGCCCCCGCGCCGCCGGTGGCGGCGAAATAAACCCCCCCCGCTTCGCGGATGGCCTCGATCACTTCGCGGGAGCGGTTTCCCTTTCCGATCATGGAGCGGAGATGATATCTGCGGATCAGCTCCGGAGCATAGGTGTCCATCCGCAAACTGGAGGTGGGACCCGCCGAACCGATGGGCCGCCCGGGAGGCGCCGGACAGGGACCGCAATAGTAGATCACCGCGTTTTCCAGCGCAAAGGGGGCGGATTCGCCGCGGGCCAGCATCTCCGTAAGGCGCTTGTGGGCGGCGTCCCGTCCGGTGTAGATCACTCCGGAGAGCTCCACCCGGTCTCCGGCCCGGAGACTCCGGGCGGCGGCTTCATCAATGGGGGCGAAGAGCTTCATAATTCAAACCCCGCGTGCCGGGCCGCATGGCAGTTGATATTCACCGCCACCGGCAGGCTGGCGATATGGCAGGGGAAGTGCTCGATGTGGCAGGCGAAACTGGTGACGTCGCCTCCCAGACCCTGACTGCCGACGCCGGAAGCATTGATCCGCTCCAGGATCTCCGCCTCCAGTGCAGCGTATTCCGGATCGGGATTGCGGGAGCCGACGGGGCGGAGCAGGGCCTTTTTGGCCAGAAAAGCGGCCTTTTCAAAAGTGCCGCCCACCCCCACCCCGACGATGGTTGGCGGACAGGGGCATCCGCCGGCGGCGACGACGGTGTTCACCACGAAATCCCGCACTCCGTCCCGTCCTGCGGCGGGAGTGAGCATCTTGAGCGCGCTCATATTTTCGGAACCGCCGCCCTTGGGCGCGAGAATCACGTTCAGCCGGTCTCCCGGCACCATCTCCAGGTGAATGATGGGCGGGGTGTTGTCCGAGGTGTTGCTGCGCTTGAATATGGGGTCGGAAACGATGGATTTGCGCAGAAATCCGTCCCGGTAGCCCTGCGCCACGCCCTCGGTGATGGCGGAATAGATGGATCCGCCGTCAATCTTCAGCATTTCGCCCATTTCCACAAAGAAAACCGCAAATCCGGTGTCCTGGCAGATGGGCATTTTTTCCGCTTCGGCGATCTCCGCGTTGGTGAGATACTGCTTCAGAAAATCCCTGGCGCGTACGCTGCTCTCGGTTTCAAAAGCCTTTCGGATCGCCGCCCGCACATCCGCGGGCAGGACGCAGGCGGCCTCCAGACAGCTCAGACGCACCGCCTTTACCACCCTGTCATACGGGATAACGCGCATGGCGGCCCGCATGCCGCCCTTTAAAATACTGACCGCCATCTCAAAACCTTTCTGTATCCGGCAACTCCTCCCCCAGCCGATAATATAGCGCGGCCCACGGAAATTGCAAACCGGAAACCGCGGCCGGACGGGAAAGGTTTTTTCGATATTAGCGGACATCCGGGATTGATTTTCCTCCTTTTCATGATAAATTATAGGCAGTAACCCCGTTGTGTAACGGCAGCACAAGTGGTTTTGGTCCACTCAGTCCAGGTTCGAATCCTGGCGGGGTTGCCATCCGATTCCCGTCGGCGGGATCGCCCTTCGAGCATTTTCCAACTCTCCGGAGATAGTGTCATGGCTTCAGAAGAAATTTTAGGTTACGAGGAGCTGGCCCGGGGAAATTTTCTCCGCCTGGGCGCGGTCGTCTACCGGGACGCCAAGGGTCGCGAACGGCGCTGGGAAGCCGCGGGCAGAGTCAGGCCCGGTGAAAAACCCGTCTCCGGAGTCCCCCGGGGCGAGGGCCCCGGAGCCGTGGTCATCTGGTGTACGATCGCATCCACCGGCGAATGGGTGCTGGTAAAGCAATTCCGCCCTCCCGCCGGATGCGAGGTGCTGGAATTCCCCGCCGGTCTCATCGACCCCGGCGAATCGCCGGAGGCGACCGCCGTCCGGGAACTCTGGGAGGAAACCGGTCTCCGCGGACGGGTGATCGAACTCGCCGCCCCGGCCCTGAGTTCGCCGGGAATGTCGGGGGAGCGGATGATTCTGGCCCGGATGACCGTGGACCGTCTGCCCCCCGGAGGCCTGCCGGAAAATCATCAGGAGGATTCGGAAAATATCACCGCGGTGCTGGTGCATCCCTCCGAACTGCGGCAGTATATCGCCCGGCATGCCGCCGGAGGCGGAGCCGCCGACGCCCGCCTCTCCGCCCTCGCCATGATCGCCGGAGTCTGCCGCAATGGCTGAAGTGCTGCTGAAGCGCTGCCTGGTGGCGGCGGGGGTGATCCTGGGGGTGCTGCTCCTGTGCTTCCTGCTTTTCCGTGTGGCGGCCGGCGACCCGGCGGCGGCGCTGCTGGGCAAAAATCCCCGCCCGGAGGAGGTGGAGTCCCTGCGCCGGGAAATGGGCACCGATCTGCCCCTGCTCTGGGGGCACTGGCGCAAAACCGACGCCTTTGCCTGGCATGGAGGCGGAGAAGCGGCCCGGGAGCTGATGCTGGAGCGGCGTTTCCCGACTCCGGAAAAAATTCTGGCGGTAGTCGAAACCGTTTCCGGAGGCAAAAAAGAGAGCATCATACTTCCGGAGGAGAATTTCTGGAGTTTCCGGGCGGAAACCCCGGATCTGGCGGCGGAAGAGGCGGCGTTTTACCGCTACCAGGAAAACCCTTTCCATTCCCAGTTTCTCCTTTCGCTGAAGGAGCTGGTCTCCTTCCAAAAAAGTTTTCCCTATGTGAAGTTCCTCAACTTCGGCAGAAGTCCGGTCACCCGGGAGGAGATTTCCGAAGTGCTGATCGAGCGCATCCCGGTATCGCTGGCGCTGATGCTGCCGGTCTTTTTGGGCGAAACCCTCATCGGAATGGCCCTGGCGATGCTGGCCTGCGCATTCAAGGGGACGGTGATCGACCGGACGCTCCTGGTCGTTTCCGTGGCGGGGCTGAGCCTGAGCTATCTGGTGGCGATCATCTTCTGTCAATGGTTTTTCGGCTACCGTCTGAACTGGTTTCCGGTGTGGGGATGGGGCAACTGGCGTTATCTGCCGCTGCCCGCCGGAGTGGGAATCCTCTGCGGTCTCGGCACCGCCATACGCTACTACCGCTCCTGCTTCATCAACGGCGCCGAGGCGGAGTGCCTGCGCACCGCCCGGTCGATAGGGGTTTCGCCGGTGAAAATCCACCTGGTCTATCTGCTCCGGATCACGGCGCTGCCCATCATCGCCTACGCCACGGCGGCGCTGCCCTACCTCTTCACCGGCAGCCTGCTGCTGGAGAGCTTCTTCGGGATCCCGGGGCTGGGAGCGGCGGGCATCGACGCATTGCAGAATTCCGATCTGCAGATGCTCAAGGCGCTGGTGCTGGTCAGCGCGCTGGTTTTCGTGGTTATCAATCTGCTCGCGGAATTCGCCTATCGTCAGGCCGATCCGCGGCTGCGCTGAAAGGTGTTCAAAATGATCGAAGTGGAAGAGTTGTTCATGCGGTGGGACCCCATCGACGTCAACCGCGGCGGGCGTCCGTGCGAACTGGATCTCGGCTGCGGCAGCGGGTCCTTTTCCTGCGCCGCCGCTTTGCGTTTCCCGGATCGGGACTTTCTGGCCTGCGACGTCATGTCCGGCCGCCTGCGCAAGGCGGCGAACCGGGCGGAACACTCCGGAGCGGCGGGCAATCTGCGCATCCTCCGGGTCGAAGCCAGAAACCTGATCGGCCGTCTGCTCCGGGACAATTCCCTCTCGGCCATCCACATCCTCTGCCCCGACCCCTGGCCGAAAAACAAGCACCGGGGGCACCGTCTGCTGAATTCGGACTTCATGGCCCAGCTGCACCGGGTGCTCCGGCCGGACGGCGTCCTTCACTTTTCCAGCGACGACCGGGAATACTGCCGTCTGATGGCGGCAAACGCCGAGGGGTCGCGCCTTTTCCGCCCCGCTCCGGAGTGCGGCAGCGAATGGGCGGGCATCATGACCGACTTCGAGCGGCGCTGGCTCAGCGCGGGCCGCAGGGTGGAACACCGTTACTGGAAACGCAATCCCCTGCCTCCCAAAGGCATCGGCCACTGAGCGCGGCGCGGACGTTTCCCCGGATTTTCAGGCAGGGATAAAAATGTTTGACGCAAAAAAATTCAAAACTCCCGACGCGGTCCACGCGCCCGGATACTTCTGGTTATGGAACGGCCCCCTCCGGCGGGAAAAACTCTTTGCCCAGCTCGAGGATATGGCCGCTCACGGCGTCGGAAAAGTCTGCATACACCCCATGCCCCCGGAATTCCGGGCCTCGCACATGACCGCAATGAGCCCCGGCTATCTGACCCGGGATTTTTTTGAAATCTACCGGGATGCGGTAAAAAAATGCGAGGAACTGGGCATGTGCTGTTTTCTCTACGACGAGGGCGGCTGGCCCTCCGGGGGCGCCTGCGGCCGGGTCTTCAATTCCGGGCCCGAAAAATTCCGGCGGCACTTCCTGGAGCTCTCCCCGGACGGGGCAGTGGTCAGGACCCCGGCCCCCGTCAGCGCCACCGACGCCAATATGCCGGACAACCTGATCCCGGAGGCCACGGAAAAGTTTCTGGACATGACCCACCGCAGCTATCGGCGGTACGCGGGCGAATTCTTCGGCGGCACCATCCGCTTCGCCTTTACCGACGAGCCCCAGCTCGGCTGCTGTCCGGCGGGCAAACTGCCCTGGACTCCCGGCATCGAGGAGGAATTTCTGAAGCGCAAGCGCTACGACATCCGCCCCCTGTACCGGGAAATCCTCTCCAACCCCGGAGCAACTCCTCTTGAAACCGCTCTTCACCGGCTGGATTATTACGATGTTTATTCGCAGCTCTTCGCGGAACGTTATCTCCTGCCCCTGCGTGAGTGCTGCCGCAGGTTCGGCATCCTTTCGGCGGGGCACTTTTCGGGGGAGGACGAATGGTTTTCCGGGGGACTGCTCTCCTACGGCAGCATCATGCGGAGCCTGCGGGCGCTGGATGTGCCCGGCGTCGACGCGATATGGCGGCAGCTGTTCCCCGGTGTGCGGCTCCATCCCTTCCCCAAACTCGCCTCCAGCGCCGCGGCCCAGATCGGAGGCAAGTATGTGCTGGCGGAGGTTTTCAGCGTCTACGGAAACGGCCTGACCCCCGAAGAAATGCGTTACGTGGTGGATTACCTCGCGGTATGCGGCGTGAATCTCTTCGTTTTTTCCGGCTATCCTTACGATACTTCCGGGGGCAATATGGAGGGGTGCCGCCCCCATACCGGCCGGGTGGATCCCCTGTGGGAATTCATGCCGGCGATACTCCGCCGCGCCGGACGCCTGGCCGAAATTTCAGCCGGATCCGGGCCGGCCGTCTCTACGGCGGTGTTCTTCGATCAGCGGGCGCTGTGGCTGGGAGACCGGATCGGAGAATATTCGGCGGTCAACCAGCTGGCTCTGGCGGACCGGATGCTGAACAGCCGCCGGGATTTCGACTACATAGACGACGATGTCATCGCCGGCGGCCGGGCCGTGGACGGCAAACTGGTTTTCGGCGAGGCGAGCTACGACCGGATCGTGTTCCCTCCGGAGCCCCGGCTCAGCCGGGAAGCGGCGGCGAATCTGGAAAAACTCCGCGGCTCCGGAGTGCCCGTGCTCACCGCCGACGATTTCGAAACCATCCCGCCCACCCTGGATGTCGCCGTCCCCACCGACAAACTGCGGGTGCGCAAGATGGTCTCAGACGGCGACACCGTCTACCTGGTCATGAACATTTCCGCGACCGAGACGACCGCGGATTTCATCGCCGGAGAAAAGTTCGCTCCCGTCCTCTGCGATCCCGACGACGGCACCATCCGCCGGATACCGGGCGCCGCCCCGGGACGCTGGCGGCACACTTTCGTCCCCGGCGCCTCGGCAATTTTTCTTCTGAGCGCCGAACCGGCGGCGGTACTGCCGCCGTCCCCGCGGCCGGGCCGGACCGTGCTGGAAATACCGGACCGGTGGGAAATCGCCCCCCTGCGGCGGATCGCGGTGGGCGATTCCGACTATGAAGTTGCGGAGACGCCTCCGGTATTTCAGGCGGCGGAGCCGGGCGACTGGAGGGGCCTCCTGGGCGATGATTTCAGCGGCAAGGCGCTCTACCGGACGGAATTCGTGTGGAACGGCGGGCCGGGGAATTACTTCCTGGATCTGGGACGGGTCAATTACGCCGTCCGGGTCAGACTCAACGGGACGGAGCTCGGCGAAGCGGTGTTCCCGCCGTACGTCCTGCCGCTGGGAAGGGCGCTGAAGCCGGGCAGAAACACTTTGGAAGCCGAGGTGGCCAACACCCTCGCCAATGCCATAGTCCCCGAGAGCGTGCTCAAAAAGTGGACGGAGGAACTGCCCTGCCGCACATGGTACGAACTTCTGCTCCGTGACCTTGAGAGGGAGAGCCTGCCCTCCGGGCTGTTCGGACCGGTGCGGATCGTGTCGGAGCGGCAATGAGGCGTCCGCCGCCGGCGCGGGAAACGGCGGACGATCATCTTAGACGATCATCTTAAGAGAATATCAGATTCAGAGGTTTTCAAAATGCAGCGTTTATGGGTAAATGACCGGGTGGATTGCGAAAGCGGCATGTTTGCCGGGAGCGACCGGATCCGTCTGATGTTTCCGGCGCGGCGGATCACGGAAGTGGCCGCCCACTCCGCGGACATGGTTTACGAGGAGGGAAGGGATTTCCGGCACACTCCGGGCACGGACGAAATAATCCGCACCCCGGATTCACGGATCCCCGGTTTTGCGGCGGATCGGCTGCACCCGACTGAAAATCTGCGCCTCCACCCTGATCCAGACGCCAACGCCATCGCCGGCGCCGCGGACGGCGGGTACCTCATCTTCAACAACCGCAGCATGATGGCCTTAAATCAGATCGATATTTCATACCTGATCGACGGCGGAACATTTGACGCCGGTCTCGACCGGCAGTGCGACCGCCTCCCCGGGTTTCGCGGCAAACTCTCCCGGGGAGAAAACTTGCGTGTCACCCTGATCGGAGACAGCATCAGCCAGGGATTCAACGCCACGAAATTCACCGGCATCCGCCCTTTCGCGCCCCCCTACATCGATCAGGTGTGCGGCGAGCTCTCACGGCTTCGCGGCTGCGAAGTCACCCCGGTAAACCGCGCCATTGAGGGCACCGGCATCCAGGACGCCGAACGCATCGCCGGCGACTGGTGCGGCGACCGGCCCGACCTGCTGGTCATCGCCTACGGCATGAACAACTACAGCTGGATGCCTCCGGAAGAGTTCATCACCCGGCTGCGGGAGATCATCGCCCGGTGCCGTTCCGCTTCGCCGGAGAGCGAATTTCTGGCGGTCGTCCCGATGACCGGCAACCCTCTGTTCAAACCGACCGCGCCGGGCCCGGATCTGGAATACGCCCGGGCGCTCCGGGAATTCGCCGCCGCGGCCGACAGCGGCACGGCGCTGGCCGACGTGCAGACGGTGTGGCGCAAATTTCTGGAACACAAGAGCTTTTATGATATGACCGGCAACGGCGTCAACCATCCCAACGATTACGGCCACCGCATCTACGCCTCGGTGATTCTGGAGGTCCTGACCGGAGAACCGTACTTTTGATCCCTCCGGAAGGTGGCGGCATCCGCCGGATTTTTGCGGAGGGCGTTTGTATTTTTCCCCGAAAGCTGTATATTAAGTAAAAAAATATTGAGCCTTGTTTTTTCAAATACGGAGGATATAATGGAACTCAAGTATGTGCATCCCCGCAATATTCTGGTGGCGACCCTGCAGCGGCTCTACGACTACGGCATGACCACCACCTCCGGCGGCAATCTGTCCATCAAGGACGACGACGGCAATATCTGGATCACCCCCGGCGGCATCGACAAGGGTTCCCTCCGTCCCGACGACATCGTAAAAGTGACGCCCGACGGCAAAATCGAGGGCATACACCGGCCCAGCTGCGAGCTGCCCTTTCACCGGTCGGTCTATTCCCTGCGGGACGACGTGCGGGCGGTGCTCCATGCCCACTCCCCCGCGCTGGTGGCCTTCAGCCTCACCGGCAGGATGCCCGATCCGACCCTGATTCCCGGCGCGGAAAAACTCTGCGGCAAAGTGGCTTTCGCCGCCTACGAGGTGCCGGGCAGCGAAAAATTGGGCAAGGTGATCGCCGCCGAATTCGCCCGCGGCGCGGATTCGGTGATTATGGAAAATCACGGCGCGGTGATGTGCGGAGAGAATATCGAGGAGGCCTTCGCCCGCTTTGAAGCGCTGGACTATGTGGCGCGGATCCAGATCAACGCCACCAGCCTCGGCCCCGAAAACCGCCTGGCGGGAAAACTCAAAAAAACTTCCTGGCCCGAATTCATCCCCAACGCCGTCAGCGCCGCGGAGTGCGAACTGCGGGACACCATGATGAACTTCCGCGCCCGGGCCTACCGGCAGCGGCTGCTCTTCTCGGGCAGCGCCTTTATGGCCGCCAGACTGGGGGAGGACGATTTCCTGGTCACTCCGGCCAATTTCGACCCCATGTATATGGGAGCCACCGACATCGTGCGCATGAAATCCGGAATGCGCGAAGCGGGCAAAACTCCCAGCTCCGCCACCCCCGTGATCCGGGAAATCTTCAGCAAATGCCCCTGGGTGAATTCCGTAATGATGACCCGGCCGCCCTACCTCATGGCTTTTGCGGTCACCGGCACGCCCATCGACAGCCGCACCATCCCCGAGAGCTACATCATGATGCGGGACGTGCCGCTGCTGCGGGACGGGGATTACTTCGCCGGAGCGGATTCGGTGGCGAATCTGCTGAAGCCGTCGGTGCCGGTGGTGATGATCGAAAACTGCGGCATCCTCACCACCGGCAGGAGCGTGCTGGAATCCTTCGACCGGCTGGAGGTTTCGGAATTCACCGCCAAGTGTCTGATCCTGGCCAGAAAACTGGGCGAACTGCGTCCCATCAATCAGGATCAGGTGAATGAAATCATCGAGGACTTCAAACTGCCGCGGTGATGCCGCCGCGGCCGGAGAAAAATAAAATGAAAAGGATTTGCCTTATGATCGGAAGCGCCTGCCTGTGTCTGTCGGCCGCTCTCGCCGGGTGCCGCCCGGCGCCGAACCGGGTGATTGTATGTTTCGGAGACAGCCTGACCGAGTGCGGCGGCCCCGGCGGGCGTTATTCCGACATGCTCGCCGCCTCGCTGCCGGAGTACGAAATCATCAATTCGGGCAAGGGCGGCGACACCATCGGCGGCGGCCTGACCCGGCTGGAATCCGACGTGCTCGCCCATCATCCCGGCTTTCTGATCGTCGGTCTGGGCGCCAATGACTACTGGCTCAGGCAGCGCTCCCTGGAGGAGCTGCGAAACGATTACGAAACCATGATCTCCCGGTGCCGGGCGGAGGGCATCGAGGTGCTCATGATCAGCTGCTTCGGCAACGAAACCCTCCCGGACGGCCGGATCCCCGATTTCTCGCGGCCCGGACTGAGCCTGGAGGAGTACGCTGCCGGCATCGCCGTATTCGAGCGGGAACTGGCCGCGAAATATCACTGCGGCTATGTGCCGGACATGCAGTCGGGCATACTGCCCAAGGGCCGCCCGGATCTCTGGGGCGACAGCAACCACCCCAACGCCGCCGGAAACCGCATCGTCGCCGATACGATCCTGCCGGAACTGCGGAAACTCCCGGGGTTCTGAAGCCCCGGGAGCCGGGGGCCGGGCATGACGGTCAGCCGAGCTTGTCCGCCAGCTTCACCAGCGTGTCGCAGAGTTCGCCGTGGATGTCGGCGTAGGGCAGATAACCCTCCATCAGCGGCACCTGCTCGATTTCCCCGCCGGAATTTCCCGCAACAGACATCAAACCATGTCGATCTGGTCGAATTCAATCCCGAACGCTGCCGCGATCTTCCGCAACGTCGCCGCCTGATTGTATTTCGCCTTTTCGATCTGCGCATACGCTCCCTGCGTAATGCCGATTTTCGCCGCCGCCGCTTTTTGCGTCATGCCGAGGTATTTGCGCCACGCTCTGACCGGGCCGTTTCCGGCAAGCACCAGTTCCACCACCGGCTGCGGGATTCCCGCCGTTTTCGGTTCATCCAGCGCCGCCAGACGCCGGAACTCCGCCCACGGCAGCACCGCCGCCACCGGCACGCCGTTCTGTTTTACGATTTGAACATCCGCAATCATTTTCTTCCCCCCTTCTCAGTATGTGTTTCCGCTTCTTCTTTTAACCTCCATAATATCCAGCACCCGGATCTCCTCCGGCATCCCCGGCGAGCAATCCGCATCGAAAAGCACCCGGAAATTTCCTACCCGCAGACGGTGCGAATACCGATGATTCGTCAGCGCCTTTACATTCGTCCATGTTTCCGAGTCGGCAAGTTTCCCCACCGCCCTCACGATCCGGTGCTGATCGTCGGCAGCCAGCTTGAAAAGCTGTTTCGTTGCCTTTTTCTGCCAGTTGATTTCATATTTCATAGACCAACCTTTTCCGTTCCGTCTCAATATATCGCAAAATATACGAAAGTCAAACAAATAAACGATTATTCTTAAAATATCTTATATTTTCGTATTTTTGCAGAAAACGTCCCGGAGAGCCGGATTTCTCTCGGCCCTTCCGGGACTGCAGAGATTCCCGAAGCCCCGGGAGCCGGGGGCCGGGCATGACGGTCAGCCGAGCTTGTCCGCCAGCTTCACCAGCGTGTCGCAGAGTTCGCCGTGGATGTCGGCGTAGGGCAGATAACCCTCCATCAGCGGCACCTGCTCGATTTCGTAGAAACCGCTGCCGCCCGCTTCGGAGAGATGCCGGACCACTTCCCGGGAGGGAGCGTACCCGTGGGAGCCGTTGCACAGGCTCACCACCAGGGGGATGCCCGCGGTCACCCGCGCCGCCGTCTCGTTTTTGATGCCCTGCATGATCTCAAAGGGCGCTCCCAGGATCCGAACGTCGCCGAGCCGCAGCCCGGAGCAGACGGTCCGAAGCGTGGTTTCGCCCCGGTCGAGCTTGGCCAGCAGGGTGTCGAGGCCGCGGACGAACACGGTGTTCAGCCGGACTTCGAAGTCGTCGTCCCGGCGGGAAAGGTCTTTGAAGCAGGCGGATTTCTCCTCCCGCATCTTCAGGAGCATCTCCCGCGTGATCGTCTCCCGGGATGTAAATTTCCCCTCGAGAAAAGCCCAGGAGAGGCTCTCGTCCGTCATGGGCCGGGCGGAAGACAGCGCCCGACGCACCGAATCGGCGAAACGCCGGGCGAACACATCCAGCGCCGCCAGGGATTCCCGCTCGGGTTTATGGACGCAGCCGCTGTTCACATCGCCGTGGGCGCCCTGGAGAAACAGCCCCACCGCGCCGGGATTTTCCGCCATGAGCATCGCCATGGCCACCCCGGGCCAGTCCCCGTGGAGGTAATGATTGTCGGCGCTGCAGACCACCGGATGACACCCGAAACAGGCCGCGAAACCTTTCAGCTCGCCCTTTGGATTGTCCATGCGCACGACCCGGCACACCGTGTCGGTCTTTTCCGGCACGGCCGGAGTCCAATCCTCCCGCAGGACCTCCTCCAGCGGAGGCGCGTCCCGGTCGAAGACCCGGTTCAGGCCGAGATGGCGGCACTCCGCCTCTCCGAAGCCGAGGCGGACCTCCTCCAAGGCATCCATGGCGCTCCGCACCGATGCGCAGAGCCGGGCGGGCAAAAGATTCCAGTAGGGCCAGTCCGGATGTCCCCACCCCTCGATCTCCCATCCGGCGGGGGCGGAGTGGGTGTGGCTGGCGCAGACCAGCACTCCGATCTCAAGGCCGGGAAACGCCTCGGCCACGAGCCTGCGGGTCTCGGCGACCGTCTCCTCGTTCACCGCGCCCAGATCGCAGGTGATGAGGCAGGCGAAGCGGCCCCCGTCCTCGAAAACCCCGGTCCGGGCCTCCAGCGGAGCACGCACGCCGACGGAGTGACGGTTCAGGTAAGGGCCGAATCCGTACATTTCCACCCCGATCCGGGGCGTGATGTCGATCCTGGCAAAGCCTGCACGCATCTTCACGCCTCCAGTTCGTCCAGATTTTCGGAAATCTTTTTCACCGCGGCGGCGATGATGTCGGCGTTTTCGGGTACGCCCATGCATTCATGGGGCATGATCAGCGCCCGGGCGCTGATGTGCTCGGTGTTGGGACAGGGCGGCAGCGTGTAATCCTCGGGCGCCAGATTGAAGAGCAGATGCCGGTACACCGGACCGTAGGTGCCGCACAGAATGACGGCCCCCTCCGCGCCCAGAGCCCGGGAGATGACCTCCAGGGGATATTTCATCCAGCGTTCCGAATCAAAGACGATTCCCAGCCCGTAGTAGCCCTGGGGCGACGCCAGACGTCCCGGCGCCTGGAGCCGCACCCCCTCCACCCCGGCGAGCATCCCCCGCAGACGGTCGGCGAAACGGTTGTACTCCTCGATGATGCCCGGCAGTCCGGGCAGCTGACCCATGAGGATCTCCGCCTGAAAGGCCGTGCAGCGGTAGTTGTGGCAGAGCAATCCCGGCGGCGGCGGAGTCCCGGCCTGTCCCTGCCGGTCGTAGCGGGAATATCCGATATGCTTGCAGCGGTAGAGCTTTTCGGCCAGTTCCCGCGAATTGGTCAGCACGATGCCGCCCTCGCCGCAGGAGAGGGTCTTGCTCTGCTGAAAACTGAAGCTGCCGATGTCGCCCCAGCTGCCGACGCCGCGGCCGTTCCACTTGCCGCCCTGCATGTGGGCGCAGTCCTCCACCACCGCGATGCCGTGCCGCCGGGCGATGGCGATGATCCGCTCCAGATCGGCCGTGCCGCCGTAGAGATGCACCGGGATGACGGCGCGGGTCCGGGGCGTGACGGCGCGCTCGAAAGCGTCGGGGTCAAGGGCGAACGTGAGCGGATCGATGTCGGCGAAGACGATCTTCGCGCCCACATACTTCACCGCCATGGCGGTGGCGATCCAGGTGAGGCCCGGCACCACCACTTCGTCGCCGGGGCCGACGCCGAGGGCGGTAAGGGCGCACTCGAGGGTCACAGTGCCGTTGGACATGAAAACACCGTAGGCGGCGCCGTGATATTCGGCGTACATGGCTTCAAATTTCTGCTCCGAGGCGCTGTTGAAGGACCACTCCCGGGAGAGGTAGATTTCCCGGAGGCGGTCGGCCGTGGCCTCGGAAACCGGCGGCCAGGGGGGGCGGACGGTCTTTTGTTCTCCGGCGACGGGAGTTCCTCCGTTTACGGCAAGTTTTTTCATGATTTTCCTCCTTATTTTTTCGGTTCACCGTCAATATATTTGCAATTTCCTCAAAAGCAAATATATTATCGGAGTATTCATTGTCCGAAAGTAACATTGTATTGTCAAAATGGAATCTCTCCGATGGAAAAATCCGACCTCGCCCTCCTGATCGAACCGCGCCTGCCGGAAATCGCGAAAAACGATCCGGACAGTGAAAAATTCCGGAAACTTGTATTCAATCCGACCCCGGAATTTCTCCACTGGGCCGGTGCGCACCGCCACAAGCATTTCTACACAGAGCTCCTTTTCGTCATCTCCGGCGAATGTCCGATTTTTGTCGGAAAGAACTTTTTTCATTGCCCGGCAGGAACATTATTTCTGCTGAAACCGGGAGAATTTCACAACAGCACCTACCCGGCCGGCGCCCGGGGCGTGCATATCTGGATGAAGCTGCAGAAGGAGATGCTCTTATGCTGCTTTTATCAGCTGACCGCGAGCCTGCCGGAAGCGGAATTCTGCATGCCCTGGAGCGTCGAATACACCGACCGGGACCTCCTGATGCGCCTGAATACGCTTCTGGACCGCGTCGACCGGAAAGAAGAGGGAGCCGAAACCGCCCTGGCCGCGCTCTTCCGGATGCTCTTCTGCGAATTGTACCGTCTCTACGACCCCGAGGCGGACAACCGTAACAGCACCATGCTGAACATCGGACGCTTCGTCCGCAGCACCTGCGGCCGGGGCGTGGACATCAATTACCTGGCCCGGATGGCCGGATGCAGCCGGCAGCACTTCATGCGCAGATACCGGGAGGTCAACGGCTGCACCGTGGGCGAAACCATCCGCGATTCCCGTCTGGCGCTGATGGAGATCATGCCCGGCAACACCCCGCTGAAGGAAGCGGCGGAGCGCCTGGGCTTCGATTCGGCCCAGTCCTACTGCCACTGGCGGCGCAAGATCCGCTCCGGCGGCGGACGGACGGCTCCTCCGGAGCGTGACGGGGCGGCAAAGGACGCGGCCGCTTCCGCCGGGGCGCACAAGCCGGAGGGATGATGACATGTCGATTTTTTACCTCCCCGAAGCGTATCGCGGCGCGAAAAAAAGCGGCAAACCCAAAAGGTATCTCGGCTGCGATGTCCTCACCGCGGCGCAGGAGAGAATTTCCTTCATCTTTGACCGCTTCCCCCGCATCTATCTGGCGTTTTCCGGAGGGAAGGACAGCACGGTGCTCTTTCACCTCTGCGCGGCCGAAGCCAGGAAACGCGGGCGGAAGTTCGGGGTGCTTTTCATCGACTGGGAGTGTCAGTACCGGCTGACCATCGACCATGTGACGGAGATGGTGCGGCTCTATGCGGACTGCATCGAACTCTACTGGTGCTGCATCCCGATGCGGACCGTCAATTCGGTAAGCATGTTTGAGCCGGAGTGGATCGCCTGGGAAAAGGGCAAGCAGTGGATCCGGGAAAAACCGGATTGTGCCGTCAGGGACGGTTCCTTTTTTCCCTTTTATGTGGAAAACATGACCTTCGAGGAGTTCGTCCCCCTCTTCGGGAAATGGTACGCGGGCTCGGAAAAAACCGCGTGTTTCATCGGGATAAGGGCTTCGGAATCCCTGACCCGCTGGGCGAGCGTAGCTTCCGATGCCCGGAAAAGGACCTGCGAGGGCAAGCGATGGACCACGCAGGCGGATACGGTGTGCAACGCCTATC